>JAYWFM010000329.1:0-9069 GCA_043778825.1 Planctomycetota bacterium
TGGCGGGAGGAATCTCAGTCGCGGAGCGACGTGAGCTACGGGCCACGGGATCGTCGGAAACGTGCCCCACGATGATTGCGATCGTGTTCACAGCACTGGGGCGAGGCTCCTGCCGAGCCGCGAGCCAGGGTAGACGTTCTCTCTTGCCAGCGGCTCGGCAGGAGCCTCGCCCTCCCGGCCAGCGAGCCCCACCGACAATCGGGACGCACACACGCAGCGCCAGGGATGGGATTACCTCTCCAGCACGCGCAGATATCTCCGCACGGTCTCCGCGAGTCCGAACTCGAGGGCTTCGGCGATCAGGGCGTGGCCGATGGAGACCTCGGCGAGGTGCGGGACGTGACGGATCAGCACCGGCAGGTTGTCAAGGCTCAAGTCGTGTCCGGCGTTGACGCCCAGGCCCGCGTGGCCGGCGGCTTCGGCGGTCTGGCGGTAGCTGTCGAGGGTGGGGCCGAGGGGGCCGTGTGCGAAGGCTTCGGCGAAGGGGGCGGTGTAGAGTTCGATGCGGTCGGCCCCGAGCGCGCGGGCCAGCGGAACCGACTCCTGGCGCGGGTCGAGGAACAGGCTCACGCGGCAGCCGTAGCTCTGGAGTTGATCGATCAAGGGGCGGAGCCGGGCTCCGTCGGCCTCCAGATTCCAGCCGTGGTCGCTGGTCGATTGCTCCAGCGTGTCGGGGACCAGCGTGGCTTGCGCGGGCCGAGTGCGTTCGCAGTGGCGGAGGAACTCGTCGAAGAACGGGTTCCCCTCGATGTTGTATTCCGCATGCGGATACTCGCGCAGCAGTTCGGCGATCTCATTCACATCAGCGGGCCGGATGTGCCGCTCGTCGGGACGCGGGTGGACGGTAATCCCGTGCGCCCCGGCTTGCAGGCACAACCGCGCCGCTCGCAGTGGACTGGGAATGCCCATGTCGCGGGTGTTCCGCAGAGTGGCGATCTTGTTGACGTTGACGCTGAGCTTGGTCATGGCACGTTTCGTGATGTGGAAAGCCCAGGGGTTGCAACCCCTGGGCTTTGAGTGGGCGTGGACTTAATTCCGGCCCCAGAGGGCCTCGGCGATCCAGTCGAGATCCTCCATCATCTCCTTCTGCGACTCGCGCTTCACAGCGGCCCCGGCGTTGTTCAGGGCATTCACCACGAGTAATCGCAACACACTCGCCAGCGGGACGCCGGTCTTCTGTGACAGCGCCCGACCCACCAGTCGGTGTTCGCGGTTGAGCAGGATCTCGTGCCGCCCGGTGTCGGCCTCTTGGAAGTGGTTGTCGATCAGCCGCTGGAACCCCGACGGGACCACGCCGGTCTTGCGGAGGTCTTCGAACGTCGCCTGCAAGTCGTGCTTCTCGTTGAGGAATGCCATCACTGGTTGATCGGTTCGGAACGAGGCGACCATCACCTTCGCATCGCTCTGGCCGAGGAACTGCTGCCACTCGGGCGGGGCGTCCACCATGTCGCGAATGCCCAGGATCAGTTCCGCGAACCCATGTGAACCGGGGCTGGCAGTTCGCAGCGCCACCCGCTTGCCAGAATCGGACTCGTCGCTCAGCATCGCCCCGAGGAGCGACTCCTCGAAGCTGCGGATGGTGTGGACGCAGGGGAACTCGCTGCCCGCGAAGAGCGAGCTCATCCAGCGTTCCTGCCGCCGGTCCATGTTGTACCACACGACGGTCTGGGCCTCGGTCTCGAACAGCGGGTCCGCAGCACACTTCGGCAATAACTCATCGAATGTCAGCGGCCCTTGCGAAGTCTGGAACCGATAGCAGAACCTGAGCAGTTCCCTCAGCCGCCGGTCATGGAGAGCTGCCCCGGCCCAGGTGTAACGGTGCCAGGCAAGGATCGACTGCATGGCTGCCGAATCGCGGCGGGCGAGCTGCTCGAAGTGTTCGTAGAGCCGCTCTTCGAGGTGAGCCCGGACCGACTCGAAGGCGAAGTTGCGGACGAGGTCTTCGCGGCTGGCGGTCGGTTCGCAGTTGGGGACTTCGAGGACGCCGCGCAGGAAGTGCGCCCACGACGGGAGCAGATCGCGCGTCTGCCGCGAGATGACCATGCGGCGGATCGTGGTGGTCACGACGGGGTCGCCCGCGAAGCCGGGGACGCGCTGCGGAGTGACGTACAAGGCCCCGACAGCTCCGACCTCGAGCTCGCCGCGAATCGGGATCACATCGAGCGGGGTCTCGTGGAAGTAGCCTTGAAGTTCGAGTTCGATCGCCTCGCGGTCGGGAGTCGGATCGAACCAGGCGACGTTGATGACGTTCACCCGAGCGGGTCCGTCATTGACGAACACCGGCACCGGGAGGAAGTCGGCGTACTCGCGGACCGACTCCTCGACGAGACCCGCCTGAGCCGCCCAGTTGCGGTACTGCGGTTTGAGCTGGAGCGTGACCGTGGTTCCGGTTTCCTCGCGCTCGATCTCCGACAGTTCAATGTCGGTGCCTTCCCCGGCGGACCAGCGAACGCCGGTCGGGCAATCGGCCCGGCGGCTGTCGACGATGATCCGGTCGGCCAGCAGGAACGCGCTGAACAGCCCGATGCCGAACTGGCCGATGAGTCCCTCGCCGGTCTCGCCGTGGTCGATCTCCGAGGAGGCCGGGTGGTGCCCCTTGAGCAGCCCGGTGACGCCGATCCCCAGCGTGCCGAGGTAACGTTCGGCTTCTTCCGCGCTGAGGCCGATCCCGTCATCGGTGACGGTCAGCGTTCCGGCCTCTTCGTTGAGACGGATATCGATCCGCCCCTTGTAGTCGAGATCTCGCTGCCGCCGTCGCATGATCGCATCGTGGGCGTTCTGGATCAGCTCCCGAATCGGAGCATCACCTCGCGCATAGAGCGACTTGCCCATGATCTGGATCACGCCGGCCACATCGACTTGAAACGGAATTCTGCGTGTCCAGTGTGTCATGGAGGGGGGAGGGGCCTGTCGGATTTGTGAGGAGGAGGGAGATTGGGGATGCGAACGCAGAGTCATTCACTGTTCCGTGAGAGATGATCCTAGCAACCCGGAACGGAGTCCCAAAGGGATGGGCAGAGTTCCTGGAGTTCCATGCTCCATCTATGCAGATCATCTGCCCTGACTTAGAATGGCTGAATCGAAACGCCACTGGCGTGACTTTGCAGTAAGAGGCAACTCGATGGCCAAGTTTTTGACCGAAGCCAATGGGTCATTGATCTCGATTCGCAATCCATCAGAGCCTCTACCAGTCAATCCGACGGGGGGTTCTGCCGTTGGAATGGCGACCTATGAAGAACTCCTGAATCGTGATCCGAGGTGGGCTTTGAGTGAAGGCAGCCGACATTTCGATGAGAAGAGTCGCGTCTTCGATGCGCTGCATGGCATCGCGGGTCGTCTGAATGAGCTTGGGATTCCTTACGCTGTGGTGGGAGGTATGGCCCTCTTCCATCATGGCCTGCGTCGATTTACGGAGGATGTCGACATCCTCGTGACCAAGGACAGCCTGAAAGTGATTCACAAGAAACTCAATGGACTGGATTACTTACCGCCGCATACCCATAGTAAACATCTGAAAGACACTCAACTGGGCGTGCGAATTAAATTCTTGACTTCCGGCGAATATCCAGGTGATGGGAAGCCAAAACCAGTCTCATTTCCTGAGCCGGACAGTGTGAGCATCGTTTCGGACGGGATTAGTTACATCAATCTTCCCACTCTGATGGAGCTCAAGCTGGCGTCAGGCATGACGATTTCTGGGCGACTCAAGGATCTCTCCGATGTGATTGAGCTCATCAAGATACTCAATCTTCCCAAGGACTACGCCGATCAACTGAATCCTTATGTGGCTGACAAGTATCGTCAACTCTGGGGCGAAGCTCGTAAACGATACGTCATGATCTGGCGTAATAAATGGGTGACATCAGAGGCCAAGACATTGGAAGACATGCATGCCATCTACCGAGAGGCAGCGAACCATTTTGAACAGATGATTCAAGATGGTGTTGTGCTGGAGGATAATGGTTCGGTGGGTGACGACTATGCTCAATTGGTGACGACGGATCCGAAAATCGCCGAGAAGTATGGGTTCGTGGAAGAGTCGGAATACTGGGACGAAGGTCACGATGGTGCCGATGTGCCGCCAGCGACGGAGTCCGGGGGCTGAGGCCGCCTGACGCCGCCTGGCTCGCCTGCATTTGAGTCAGGGTCTGGGAGAGCACGCCAGACTGGGCTCTCGCGTTCACAAACTCAACCGCCATGAAAACGCCGTTTCATCAGGCCACCCCCTGGGAGCCGGATCTCTGTTGATGGAAAGAGTGCATTGATGATTCCCAGCGGCGAAGTGGTCTACCAGGTGGAGCCGAATCTCGCAGCGGAGGAGTTCATTGGGGTTCTGGTCCGATCGACTCTCGGGGAGCGGCGACCAGTCGAGGATCGGGCTTGCATCGAGGGGATGCTCCAGCAGGCGGACGTGATCGTGACCGCTCGGCTCGATGGCCAGTTGGTCGGCGTCTCGCGGGCACTGACCGACTTTCAGTTTTGTACATATCTCTCCGACCTCGCGGTGGACGAGGCTCAGCAGGGACAGGGAATCGGTAAACGCCTGATTGAAGAGACCCATCGGGCAGCGGGGAAGCACACGATGCTGATCCTGATTGCCGCCCCGAAGGCGGCCAGCTACTACCCGCACATTGGCATGACACAGCACCCGTCCTGCTGGTTCATCCCCCGGGAATCGTAGCTGCGTTCGCCAGAACGCGGGCGAACGCTCTGGGTGTTCGCGGTTGCCGAAAGACTTCCGAAGTCTTCCGAGACTTCGGAAGTCTGCTCCGGAGTTCGGACGTGCGTTCCACGTCGCCCGCGTTCTGGCGAACGCAGCTACATTGGCGTCTTGAGTAGTCACAGCGGCTCGACAAGGGCCACGCGAACATCCATCACGTTCGTGTGAGTCGGCCCGGTGATGAGGAGTCCGCCGGTCTGTTGGAAGAAGGGGTAGCTGTTGTGGTCGGCGAGGAACGGTTGCGGGTCGAGGTACTGGTGGGCAGCAGCCTGGGCGACTGCGGAGTCGGCGATGGCCCCGGCGGCGTCGGTGGGACCGTCTTCGCCATCGGTGCCGCCGGAGAGGATGGTAATGCCGGTCGCCTGGGCCTCGATCAGGCAGCAGAGGGCGGCGAGGGCGAGTTCCTGGTTGCGGCCGCCTTTCTGGGGGCCGGGGCGCGGCTCGACGCGGACGACGGGTTCGCCTCCGCTGAGGAGGCACAGCGGTCGCTTGAGATTCGGTTGAATGCGGAGGCATTCCTCAGCGAGTTCGCGCCCGACGGTCTTGGCTTCACCCGCCTGGCCGACGCCCAGGACGCGCACGTCGAGGCCGAGTGAGCGGGCTTCGCGCTGGGCGGCGTCGACGGCGGTGTGGTTGTTGCCGATGATGGAGACGGACCCCACTGTCGCCATTTTATCCGAAAAAGGACGCTCTTTTTCGGAGAAAAAGGCGACTCTCGCAGCCACTTGCCGATGCAGTGCCGCCACCACCGCAGCCGGGATCCCCTCCCGCCCCGGTGCAAACCGCTCCAGCAGTTTCAGCGCCCGGTCCGGCTCGGGCGGGAAGTCGATCGTCGGTCCGCTGGCGATCACCTCCAGCGGGTCGCCGATCACGTCGGAGATGACCAGCGTGACCAGCCACTGCGCCCGGCAGGCCCGCGCCAGTCCGCCGCCTTTGATCCGCGACAACTGGCGACGCACGCAGTTCAGCTCATCGATCCCGGCCCCGGCGAGTGACATCTGACGGATCGTGGCCGCCTTGTCGGCGAGCGAGACGCCGTCGATCGGGGCTGGGAGTAATGCACTCCCGCCGCCCGAGATGAGGACCAGGCACAGGTCGCCTGGCCCCAGCGCCGACACCCGACGGAGGATCTCCTCCGAGCCAGCGACACCGGCTGCGGTCGGCTCATTCAGCCCCGCAGGCCGCGCCGGATGCAGCGTGATCGACGATAGCGGACGCACACAATCGGCTGGGACATTCACCCAACCGGAGAGCGGTTTTCCAAGTGGGGAGAGAGCTGTTTCCGCCCCCCGAGCCATTCCGGCCCCGGCCTTGCCCGCTCCGACGACATCGATGCGGCGGAGATCCGCGAGCGGAATGTATTGGCCTGCGATGAGGAGTTGATCGTTCTCGACACGGATCGCCTGCTCCACCAACCGCGCGGAATCCACAGCCCGCACGGCGGCTCGCCAGATGGCTTCGACGGTCTGACGAGATGTGGGCATGAATGCAGACCTCCCTCGTTTAGCTGCGACGCGAAGTCTTCGAAGCGGAGCATGTGCGTGTTCGCGCGACCGAGTCGTCTGGCACGCGGGCGGAACGGAATAAATTCCGTTCTACCTCAAGATCGCTTCCACGCCAACGGCAGGTACTTCGGCAGGTCGGACGCGATCAGCCCCAGGGGGCTGAGTTCCTCGGCGGCGATGTCACCGGCCAGACCGTGCAGGTGGCAGCCGAGGCAGGCGGCGTCGAACGGGGCGGCCCCTTGCGCGAGGAGAGCTGTCACGAGGCCGGTGAGGACATCGCCGGTTCCGCCGGTGGCCAGGCCGGGGTTGCCGGTGCGGTTGATGAACAGGCGGTTCCCATCGGTGACGACCGTTCCGGCTCCCTTGAGAACGAGGACCACTCGGTGCCGCTGGGCGAACTCGACAGCCAGAGACTCGCGGTTCGCCTGGACCTCACGAGTCGTCAGCCCCGTGAGCCGCGCGAACTCACCGGGGTGAGGCGTCAGCACCCGGATCGAGGGGGCTGACTGAAAGACTTCCAGCCGGTCGACCAGCAGATTCAAGGCGTCCGCATCGACCACGCACGGGACGTTGACTCCCCGCACGATCTGCGAGACGACCTCCCGCAGCTCCTCCGACTGTCCCAGGCCCGGGCCGATCGCCACAGCGTCGGCATTCTGGCTGGCGGTCATGATCTCGGGGATCGAGGGAACCGCCAGTCGACCGTGCGAATCTTCCGGCAGCGGAATGGTCAGATACGAAGGCTCGATGGCGGCGACCGCGCTCCAGACCGACCTTGGACAGGCGAGGGACACCAACCCGGCCCCGCCTCGCAAGGCACCCAGCCCCGCCAGCGAGATCGCCCCGCTCATCCCCACGCTACCGCCGATGAGGACGGCCCGGCCATAGCTTCCCTTGTGGGAGTCCACGGCTCGCGAGGGGAGCTGGGGGATGTCGGAGATGCGGATCAGGGAGGACATCGGCGGGGTCTTCGTAGCCACCTTCGCCAGAAGGTGGGCTGAGGCTCTCGGCGTTCGCGGGTGTGAATAGACTTCCGAAGTCTTCCGAGACTTCGGAAGTCTGCTCCGGAGTTCAACACGGGTTCCGGTTGCCCGCGTTCTGACGAGCGCAGCTACCTTCCAAAATGCCCATCGAACAGGCGCAGCGAAACGATCGCCGGGCGGTGGTCCTGAATCCGGTACACCCGCTCGCGTCGCAGCCGGACCTCACGCAGGGCGGCCATCGCACGCTCGGCCCGGATCAGCGGGGCATAAAACGCGAACGACAGAGTACGGGGCTGTTCGTCGGTCAGATCGGGGCGGTACACGTGCAGCTGGCTCATCCATGAGCTCCTGTGGTGAGGCGAAATCCGTTTCGTCCGAATCGGAGGGTGGCTCCGATTACGGGGAGTAGCCTATCGAGGCCAAGACGGGGGACACAAGGATTTATCTGTACAGGTCGGCGATTTTGGCCGAATTGCACAGGGGGGAGGGGAAGCGGTCAGCGGTCAGCTTTCAGCTTTCAGCCAGAACGGTTCCCCTCTTTCGCTCAACCCTCAACCCTCAACGATCCCCCCTCAATTCCAACTCGGGTCGGCGGAGAGCATGGCGAGTCCTCGGGCGAGTTCGCGGCGGTAGGATTTCACGCGGAGGGCGGAGCGGGGGCGGCTGGCATCGAGGTCGATTTTCTCGGCCAGGGCCAGGCATTCGTCCGCTGTACTCCAGCGACCGCGATCACGCTGCAAGTGAGCGATATTGGTCAGCAACACCGCACAGGCATTGAGATCCCGCTCCGTTTGGGCGATCTCAAAAGCCGCGTAGAACCGCTCCAGGGCCAGTGATTCTCTTCCTTGTCGGTAGGCGATCACCCCCGTGTTGAGCCGCGCGGCGACTTCTTCACTGGGATCGCATTGAGCGGCGATCAGCAGCTTTTCGGCTGCGACCGATTCGCGGGCGGCCAAGTCGAGGGCTCGACCCGCGAGGACGAACGCGGGGAGTGGCTCGCAGGGGTCCACCTCCAACTGAGCCCGGATGGCCTGCTGCTGAAAGCTGTCGGCGGCGGTCGAGATGCCCATCCGCCGGTAGACCGCAGCCAGATTGTGACAGGCCAAGGCCCGAGTCGTGGGATCTCCGAGGCGTTTGGCCATCTCCCAGGCTTCCATCAACTGGTATCGCGCAGCAACGACTCGCTCGCAATCGGCCAGGAACACACCATAGGCGATGCGGGCCACCGGGGTCAGGTCGGCTGCCACAGCTGCTCGAAAAAAGGCAGCGGCATAGTCGGCCTCCCCATCGCCCGCGAACCTCTCGGCCCGATCCAGGAGAGCGATGACCACCGGCTTGGGACACAGTGACGATTGATTGGTCGTACCCACAGCGAACTCCCCACACAAGGTCGGGAGCCGGCGAGTGACTGAAGACAGCGAGTCTTTGAGAGACGGCTGTATCTTACCCAGAGTTCCCGTTGTGTCAACTGTAGTGATTGTGGGAATTATGAGGGGGATGGGGAGAGGGGCTGGGGTGGCCTGCTGAAACGGCGTTTTCTGGTCTGTCGAGTTTGTGAATGCGAATGACGGCAGGGGTCGAAGGTGTTTCAGGAACCGCCCCGGCCTGCGAACCGCCTGCCTCCTGCCATCAGCCAAAAACCACTCCTCGTCGAGGCGACCTCTATACCCTGAAGGGCAACGCCGTGAAGGATTCCCGCAAGGTGTTTTCCAAGGTTCTGCCCCCTCTCCCCCACAATCGACATGGCTTTCGGAGAAGACTCGACTGTGGGGGAGAGGGCCGGGGTGAGGGGGCTAGAGCGAGCGAGATGGCCCCCTCACCCCGACCCTGGCCTGGTGAAACGGGGTTTTGGCGGCTGTCG
>JAYWFM010000330.1:0-22125 GCA_043778825.1 Planctomycetota bacterium
TGCTCCGCCCTGGGCTATCGAGTCCGGCCCCTTCGGGGCGAAGAGGTGGCGGATATTGATGGCTGGGAATGTGTAAAGACCCAGCGTAGAACTGCTCTAACTGAAAACTGATGACTGAACACTGATGACTGAACACCAACGCACTGTGAAACAGTGCGTTGCCGTGCGTGTGTGCATCAGGAAAGTAGGCAGTGGCAGAAATCCACCACAGTGCCTCATGCCACAAAGTCTGTGTTCATCTGCGGCTCACAAACTCCTGGATTTCTCCAGGCCTCCGTGCCTTGTCTCAGCCAGCGGTGGGAACAGAGTGCCTCACGCGAAGCCGCGAAGAAGACGGGCCGCCAGAACCCTTCGCGCTTCCGCGCCTTCGCGTGAGGCACTCTGAATTCCGGAATCGAATCACGCAGCCGTCTCGTCGTCGAGTGGTCGACCAGCCATCCCACGGGGAATCTCTGCCGCTGCCTACTTTTGTGATGCACACACTTGCCTTGCTCCTCCCTCCCCATTGACAACGGCTGTCGCACAAGACAGCATGTTCCCACACGGTCGCGGTTCGCGCGGTCGTTCTCTGATCCCACCTCATGGATGGAATGCCTCGCGCCGCACGGCGTCAGGGATTCTGCGTTCTCCCCACCTCGATTCGTCGTCCACTCCCCCCATTCTTCTCTCGTGTCATTGGGCTTTCGTGTCTCCCTCGGTGGACAGTTCCGGTCCTTCCGCGTCCCTGCCTCTGGTCGGTCTGGTCGGTGGAGTGGGGTCTGGAAAGAGTACGCTGGCGCGGGGACTGGCCCAGCGGATGCCGGTGGCCATTCTCGATGCGGATCGGGCGGGGCATGAAGCCCTGCGGCAACCGCTGGTGAAAGTCGCCCTGCGGCAGGCGTTTGGAGACTCGATCTTTAACGCCCAGCAGGAGGTCATCCGATCGCATCTCGCCGCATTGGTCTTCGGCTCCGACGACCAGTCGAAGCAGAACCTCCGAACACTCGAACAGATTGTCCATCCCGTGCTGCGAGCGGACCTCCAGCAGCAGTTGCAGCATGTCCGCGAACTGGGGCAAGTGCAGGCGGTTCTGCTCGACGCTCCGATCCTGCTCGAATCGGGTTGGAAGGATCTGTGCGATGCGGTGGTGTTCATCGACACTCCGCTCGACCAGCGGCAGCGCTGGACAGCGGCCGCGCGCAGCTGGACGCCGCAGGAATTGGCTCGCCGGGAAGCGAGTCAATGGCCGATCGCACGGAAGCGAAGCCAGTCCGATTTCGTCGTCGACAATTCCGGGAGTCTGACAGCGTCGGTGGACCAGTTGGAGCAGATCGTGCGCGGGGTTCGTCCCCGGTAGCCTGGACCCCTGGGTCCGGGCGCGGTCTCCCCGCGTTCTGGCGAACGCAACTACACCTCAGCATCCACCACACTGCCAGACCACCGGCCCATCCCACTCACCCCGAGTGGTCGACCTGCGGGAGTTCTTTCCGCGATCGTCCGCTCTGCCTCCCTTCCGCCCCGAGCATTCGGGCTTCCTGCCATGCCTCGCCCATCCAACTCTCCCACGCCTCGCGCTCCACGCCTGGAATTTCCGCACATCGACCGCAACGATCCGCCGATCAAGCGTCGCAGTGCGGAGGGTTCGCCCGCGACTTCCGATCCCGATGAGGGAGGCGGCAACGTCCTGCCTCCTGAAGATCGCGAGTCGGCCAAGACTCCTCCGGCTGAAGACGACGAGGAAGAGCCGCTCCCCGAGATTTACAGCGACCCCGCGCTGCTCGGCGACGAGGCCATCCCCAGCGACATGAACGTCGCCTCGCTCCAGCGGATGACGATGAAGGAGCTGCTCGACCTGGCCAAAGAGGAAGGGGTCGCGGAGATCGCGGGCCTCAAGAAGCAAGACCTCATCTTCCGCATTCTCAAAGAGCGAACCAAGATGCACGGGCTGATGTCCGGCGAGGGGACGCTGGAGATTCTGCCGGACGGGTTCGGGTTCTTGCGAAGCCCGGACTACCACTACCTGCCCTGCCCCGATGACATCTACGTCTCCCCCAGCCAGATTCGGCGATTCGGCCTGCGCAAGGGGTCGACCGTGCGGGGCCAGGTGCGGCCTCCGAAGGAGAATGAACGCTACTTCGCCCTGCTCCGCGTCGAGGCGATCAACGGGGCCGATCCCAGCGCCCTGCCGGGGATCGTGCCGTTTGATGACCTGACCCCGCTACACCCGACGCAACGGATCAAGCTGACTACCGACCCCGCCGAGTTGAGTACACGAGTGGTCGACATGGTCTCGCCGATCGGGTTCGGCCAGCGGGCGTTGATCGTGTCGCCGCCGAAAGCGGGCAAGACGATCCTGCTGCAAAAGTTGGCCAAGGCGGTCCTCATCAATCATCCCGAGGTGTACGTCATCGTATTGCTGATCGACGAACGCCCCGAAGAAGTCACCGACATGGAGCGGAATGTCAAAGGCCCGAACTGCGAGGTCGTGTCGAGCACCTTTGACGAGCCCCCCAGCCGCCACATCCAGGTCTCCGAGATGGTGATCGAGAAGGCCAAACGCATGGTCGAGTTCGGCAAGAATGTGGTGATCTTCCTCGATTCGATCACCCGCCTGGCCCGCGCGTGGAACACCGAGTGTCCCAACTCCGGCAAGGTGCTCTCCGGCGGCATCGACGCCTCCGCCCTCCAGCACCCCAAGCGGTTCTACGGCTCCGCCCGCTCGATCGAAGAAGGCGGCAGCCTGACCATCATCGCCACAGCCCTCGTCGAAACCGGGTCCAAGATGGACGACGTGATCTACGAGGAGTTCAAGGGGACCGGCAACATGGAGCTGCACCTCGACCGCCGCATCGTCGAGAAGCGCATCTGGCCCGCCATCGATGTCAACAAGTCGGGCACGCGGCGGGAAGAGCTGCTGATGAGCGAAGAGGAACTCAAGCGGATCTGGATCCTGCGGCGGGTGCTGAGCGACATGAGCCCGGTGGAAGCGATGGAGTTACTCACCAGCCGCATGCGTCGGTCGAAGACGAACGATGAGTTCCTGCAGAGCATGAACCTGAGTTGAGCGCCGTAGGACGGGCCCATTGGCCCGTCCGTCTGCGTCGCCGACTTCTCCGAAGTCGGCGGTTCAGCGTCCGCAATCGCGGTCAACACCGAGCGCCACTTCAGTCTCCGCCAGTTGCCCCGAGTCTCCCCTCGGTCAATTCGTCGAACCAGCGGTTTCGGAGAAATCGCCGACAATCGGACGGGCCAATGGGCCCGTCCTACGAGACTACCCGATGCCTCAGCGCTATCTCATCACCGCCCCCGACTCGATCCCCAGCCCGTCGCTGGTGGTCTTCCGCGAACAGCTATTGAGCAACATCCACACGATGCTGGCGATGGCGGGCGGTCCGGAGCGGCTGCGGCCGCACTGCAAGACGCACAAGATGGCCGCCGTCGTGCGGCTGCTGCTGGAGCGCGGCATCACCAAGCACAAAGCCTCTACGATTGCCGAGGCTGAGATGCTGGCTCGCTGTGGCGTGAAAGATGTGGTCATCAGTTACAACATGGTCGGGCCGAACGTCGCCCGCATCGTGGCGCTGGCGAAAGCTTTCCCCGAGGTGCAGTTCGCGGTCACTGCGGACGATGCGGGCTGCATCGAGCAGCTCGGAGTTGCTGCAACGCGGGCGGGAGTGTCGATTGGAGTCCTCCTCGACATCAACCCCGGTCGCGACCGCACGGGAGTGGTCCCTGGTCCGGCAGCTGCGACGCTCTACCGGCAGATCGCCCACACGCCGGGCCTGCGTCCGGAGGGGCTGCACCTCTACGATGGTCAGCATGGGCAATTCGACCCCGAGGAGCGTCAGCACGCGGTCGAGCAGGTGTGGGAGCGCGTGATCGCGTTTCGGGAATTGCTGGAGCGGAATGGTCATCCGGTGCCGCGCGTCATCTGCGGAGGCACGCCGACCTTCCGCATGTACTGCCGCATGGATGACCCCTTCATCGAACTCAGCCCCGGCACCTGCCTCTTCCACGACGGCAACTACGGCGAAAAGTTCCCGGACCTCGCCGCCTTCGTCCCCGCCGCTCTCGTCTTCACCCGCGTCATCAGCCGACCGACCGCCAATCGAGTGACACTCGACGCCGGCACCAAGTCAATCGCCTCCGATCCCCCGATGGGCCAGCGGATGACCCTCCCCGCGATCCCGGACGGGGTGCAGGTGCTGCACAACGAGGAACACCTCGTGATCGAGACCCCCAGCGCCTCGAAGTGGAAAGTCGGCGACTGGCTCCTCGCCATCCCCCGCCACATCTGCCCGACCTCGGCACTGCACCGATCGGTGATCGTGATCGAGCACGGCCAGCAGGTCGACGAGTGGGAAGTCACTGCGCGGGATCGACGGTTGACGATTTGAAGCGAGGCTGCAAGACTCGCGAATCGACGACATTCGGTGTGAGAGTGAATCAGTGCGGGAGGCCATGTTGGCGAAGACTTTTTCGTGCGACGGTGTGTCCGCTGTCATCACCGGGGCGTCAGCGGGCTTGGGTGTCGAGTTCGCGAGGCAGTTGGCCCCTCGGGCGCGGCGACTGGTCCTGGTCGCGCGTCGCGAGCCAGAACTCCTCTTGGTGCGTGAGAATCTGTTACGCCTCCACCCGAAGCTGGAGGTCATCGTCTGCCCGGCGGATGTGTCAACCCGCGAGGGACGGCAACTCATACTCGCGAAGATCCGCGAGAGCCAGTCCGCGATCAATCTACTCGTTAACAACGCGGGGCTGGGCGACTACGGTCCGTTCGAAACCGCCGACACCGCTCGCACCCAGCTCCAGATCGATGTCAACATCACCGGACTGGTCCAACTGACCCACGACATGCTGCCGATTCTGCGACAGCATGAACCAGCGGGCATTCTAAACGTCAGCTCACTGGCGGGAACTTTGCCGCTGCCGAGCATGGCGATCTATGCGGCGACCAAGGCGTTCGTGACCAGCTTCTCCGAGGCCCTGCGGATCGAACTCCTCGACGCGGGAATCCGGGTGAGTGCGGTCTGTCCCGGTCCGACTCCGACCTCGTTCGGTCAGACCGCTCGTCGCGAGGAGGGACACGACACCGACCGCTCGGGGCAAGGGTTCCTGAGACAGCCGAACGATCGAGTGGTGGCCGATGGCCTGGCAGCGCTGGAGCGCGGAGCGGCCACGATCTACCCCGGTTGGGGAGTGGCGATTTCGGCCACGCTGTTTCGACTCCTGCCGCGCTGGCTGATGCGCGTGTTTCTCACGCGAAGATTCCGGGCGGCTCACTGAGTGGAACCGCGAAGACCAAAGCCCGGGGGTTGCAACCCCTGGGCTGCCTCCGTGTCAAGTAGCTGCACTCGCCAGAGTGCGGGCTGCCCGCGTTCTGGCGAACGCAGCTACACTTCGAGTAGTCTGGATTGATGTTCACCATCCAACCCCACAGATTCGAGGTCCGTCATGTCGGAAGAGGACGATCTGTTTCATACCACGATCCCGCTGGCTCTGGACTCGCTGGAGCACAGCGATTCCTTCGAGGCCGTGGCCCGCTTGCTGGCCAGTGGGGAACCTCGGCGGGTCATGCAGTGTTTCCATCTCGCGGTCCGGGAACTCTTCTCGCAGCGGAAGCTCCCGCAGATGGTGTGGATCGGGCGGTCCGGCATCGAGTACGCCCTCCGCGAGGCGCACGCCACGAGTGATGCCGCACTGCGTAGCGATCTGCACACGGCAGCTCGAAAGCTCTCGTACAACGTCAGTTCCCATCTGTGGCCGGGCTGGGCGGATGATGCGGTGAGTCCCACGCCGTCCGACCTGCAATCCGCGTTGGATCTGGCCCGCGTGCATCACCGGCTGGTTCTGGAGGAGAGTCTCGACCCGGAATCGGTGGGCAATGCCCGCTGGCTGGTGGGAGCCCAGCGACTGGCCCTCGGGCAGGAACAGGGTGCCCAGGATGCCTTTGAAACGGCCCAGGCCGCCTACCGGGACGCCGGAAAACCCGCCAGCGAATGGATGGCCGAAGGGTTCCTGGCCCTCTCACTGCATCTGTTGGGAACGATGGCCACGGAAGGGCAACGTCGTTTCGAGGCCGCGATTGCGGAACTCCAGAAACTCGGCGACGACGGGGAGTTCTTCGCCGATCAACTGCAAACCGCCAGGCGAGTTTTTCTGGCCCGGTGAGTCGATCGGTCGAAGTCGCGTGGGCTTTAGCCCACGCTTTCCTGAAGCTCACGTACCCGAGTGGGCTAAAGCCCACGCTACAAAGACTTTTGTCGGACAGGCATTCCAGGCCGTCTGGCTGGGCAAGGGCCGTTTGCTTTACGCATCCGTCGCCGGAGCCACGGCGGGCATGTTCCGTCGGAACGCCTCACTCGTGTCGATGGAATAGTCGCGGATGAGCGCCTGGTCAAAATTATACACATCAACGAAATCGGTCAGCTGATCGCGGTCGGTCTTCCGCATCTCGCCGCACTCGATCAACTCGAAGACGATCCGACCGAAATCGTCGGTCGACTTCACGCCCCAGTGCTGGAACACCGTCTTGGCCAACATGCCGAACTTCTTGAGTCCCAGTTCGCGGACCCCCTCCAGCAATTCCGGTCCGCTGATGTGCGCGGAATCGTCCTCGGCGTCCTGAGCCGTTTTCTTCAGATGCTCCTGCGTGAATTGCAGGGCTTCGAAGACGAATCGGTAGGCATCCGGATGGAATTTCAACCGAGAGGGACGCAACCTGCTGGTGAGGGCCATGACTCCGAGTCCTCAAAAAGGAAACCACAGCCGCTCCCAGCGCAGGGGGCGATCATGAAGCTGCGATGAACTATATACCTTCATCGGTATTCCTGGAAAGCCCCTCTGCGCAGATGCGGACGATCCGCAGCGATTTCCTGCCAACCTGAGTGGAATCGCAGAGGACGCCGGGAGTGGAGACAGGCATCGGGAGCAGGGGGCGGCACACCCCGGTTCGGTGCGGAGCGACAGGACCCTGGCGGGCTTACTCGTCTGCCTTGCGCGAAATCCGGCGGACCTTTTGCATTCCGACATCCATCGCCACATCGGTCACCGAGACGACCATGCCGTGCGTGGCCTGGTACTGGGCCTGGATCAGGAGTTCGTTCTTGTCTTCCGACATCTTGGTCGCCAGCGTCTCGCGGAGTTCGTACAGCCCGGCGATCGGCTGACCTTCGATTTCCATTTGATCGTTGGCGTCGATCTCCAGGACCACGCTGTTGCTCTCCAGGTCTTCCATCGAACTGGCCGAGGCTCCCCCGCCTTCGCCCTCCTGTTCGGGGGGCGAGGTCTCGAACACCTTTTGAGCGGCAAACGACGCGGTCACCATAAAGAAGATCAGCAGCAGAAACGTCACGTCGACCATGGCGGTCATGTCGACGGTGTCGTCCATGAACCGCTTCTTGGGCTTCGGCGTATGGTGCTCTTCATCGTCGTCGTGTTCGTCCTCGTCGTCGTGAGCCGTGGTGGGACTGACTTCCTCGAACAGCGGCTGGTGCGAACCGGCAGCTCCCTGGGAATAGGCCGACTGAGCGGGACGAGACGTTGCTGACGGGGCAGGCCGGGGACTGGCCGCAGGTAGCTTGCCCGCCGGAGGAGCCACGACATCGTACGCCTTCGTCGGTTCACCGGGGGGGGGGACCAATGCCTCTTCCGTACACGCCGGGCAGACGATCATCGAACCAGCACGTTTGGTGCTGATGCTGAGCATTTGCTGGCAGTGCGGGCATCGGAATTGAATCGGCACGGAAGAGTTCCTGAACAAGGTGCGGAAAGCCCAGGGGTTGCAACCCCTGGGCTTCTACCGACTGACAACTGAACACTGACGACTTAACATTGCTCCTACTTCGTCTCCGGCTTGCTCATCACCCCCACGAGATAGCGTTCGATCCCCTCGATCTGGCTGGCGGTGCGGGCCACATCCTCGACGTAGCCGGAGGCCACCGATTTGTCCGCCTTGATGAGGACGATGTTGTGGCCTCTGGTCATTTCCTCCTGAACATACGCGGGGATGTCGGTCAGCTGGGCGACCCCTTTGTGGCCCTTGCCGTCGGCGAGGTACAGTTCGGGTCCGGCATCGGTTTGAAAGATCGTGAAGTTGATCCCTTTGGTCAGGTCGGGAGCGATGCCGTTCTTGGCCTCGGGCATGATGATCGACGCGGCCATGGCGATCGTCGAGGTCACCATGAAGAAAATCTGGAGCAGGAACGCCACATCAATGAGCGGCGTCAGATCGAGCTCTTCATCGAATTCGGCGTGGTGGGCCATGGTGAGTCGGGTGTCGGGTGTCGGGTGTCGGGTGTTTAGCCGCGACGCGAAGTCTTCGAAGCGGAGCGAGTGTCGCGAGCAATCGTCGGGAGTCAGTTACTTCGACGCATTCAACGACTCCTCGTAGTCTCGCAGGAACTGGCTCAGATCTTCTTTCACCTGGTCAGTCAGTCGTCCAATCTGCACCATGATGTATCCCCCCAGCAGGGTCATCGGGATGGCAATCACCAGTCCCCACATCGTCGCCATCAGGGCCACACCGATCTTGGCGGCCAGGGCGTTCGGGTCACCGCCGCCCGTCTTGGAAATCGCGCTGAACGACCCGATGATCCCCGTCACCGTCCCCAGCAGCCCCACCATCGGACTGGTCTTCGCCACCACGGCCATCCCCGCATGCTGATACGCCAGCTCGGCAATGATCTCGCGTTCGAATTTCTCGTTGAGCAGGGCTTTGAGCTTGGGCAGAGTCATGTACCGATGCTTCATGCCGATCAGAATCAGCTGGGGCACAGCCTTGGCCCAATAGGCGGGGGTGTCGCAGATTTCGGTCACGCCGTCGTAGTCCCGCGCCTGAAGCCGCTCGCGGATTTCGTTCAGGAACTCATCGGACGCCGCCTGGTTCCGGAATTTCTTCTGGCGAATCTTGCGAGTGACCATGACCACCAGGAAGATTCCCAGGATTCCCAACAGCCCCATGGCGATGAAAATGAGCGGCTCGATGTAATGCAAGACATCATTCAGCATGGATGAATTCCGGCGAACAGAAGAGCAATGGAGAACAGGCCCCTGACGACTCCTGGGGAAATGAGTCCGAACGGGAGGCCGGGAGTTGGGGGACAACTCGCTGCGTCATGCTATTGCTGGCCTCGTTGAGTGTCAACGAGCCCGTGAAATCGCCACGGCTGGCCAGTGTGTCACACTGCGGCGAAATGCAATTCCAAGAAGATTCTCACACAAAGGCACAAAGGCACGAAGTGTGGATCTCTTGGCACCCTCCAGTGATCGATGGACTTCACTTCGTGCCTTTGTGCCTTCGTGTGAGACATCTCCGCCAGAGTCAAAATGACAAACTGGCCAGCCGTGGTGGAATCGCCGCGCGGTCCCGCGGTCCGGCCCTCGTGTGCTGGGGGGGGGGCGATTCACGCCGAGACTCACGATGCGGAGCGTCGTGCCACAATGGCTTCGGCAGCATCTGCCGCCTTATGGCCTCACAGGCGGGATCGCGGAGTTTTGACTGTCGTCCCCACCGTGGGGATGCCGATCTGAGGGATAGCCGCGATTGTGGTCAGGAGGAAGGCATGCGCCCCCTGCTCGCCAATCCATCTCGGCTCGTGATGTGGAAGGGGATCACCACCATGCGTCAATCCGGACTCTTTTGGGCGACCCTCGTCAGTGCGGTTTGCTGTCTGATGGGTGGGGAACTGGCCGCACAACGGCCTGCGCCTTCCGCACCCGCACGGATGGGCGTCAGCGAGAACAACCTCCGTGTGAGAAACGCGGGCCAGACTGCGGCTCAACCGACCAGCCGAGACGGCATGCAGCCCCAGCAGCCGGTCTCCGAGATGTCATCGATTGCGGTCATTGGAGCGGTGAAGACTCCGATGGTGTTTGAGACGACGGAGCGCGCGATCCCCCTCCAGACGTTGATTCAACGAGCGGGCGGTGAAACGGCAGACAGCATCGGAACGGTCCGGATCATGCAGCATGCCAAGACCCGGTATATGACCGACCTGAAAAGTCATCTCGACTTGGCTCTCACGGATGGTCAGGTGGTGTTTGTGCTGCCGCGCGGAGGCCGACCCGCCCAGGTCGTCGATCCCCGGAAGGCTCCCCCCGACCGCTTCGTGCTGATCTCTGGACTCGCCCCGGGACCGCTGCTGTTTAACATCGGGAATCAGTCTCGCACCTTCGCCGATCTGCTCCAACTCCTCGGTCAATCCCCGGAACTGGTGGATCGTCAACAGGTGTTGGCGTCCCTGCCGCACGGACAGAGCATGCAACTGAACAGTCTGCTCGTCCACAACACGGTGATCGATTTCGATCCCCAGGCCGTCAACATCGATGGTGTCCGCGAGGCTGTGGACAGAGGGTTCCGCTACGAAACGCCCGTCAAATTTGACTCCACCGCGACGGCTCCCGCGAAGGAGGCCGTGCCCGCGAACGCAGCCCCGATGGCACCGGTCCCCGCTCAACCGGCCCCCACCAAGTCCGTTCCCATTCAGGCTGCTCCCGCCGCCCCATTGCCCATGACCCTCCCGCAGACGATGCCCGCCCGGACGATACCGCCCGCGACCACCGACACGAATTCCGACCTCAAGAAATCCGGCATCGAGCGGGCGGGATCCTCGATCCAGTTCGAAGAGCCGCTGCCGTTTCCGAAACCGGCCCCGTTTGAAATGGACGCCACAGGCCCGGCTCCCCACATCAAATCCGACGGACGCCCCCCGCTGATGCTGCCCCGGACCTGGCAGAATCCCGAGGACGCCGGGACCGAGCCCGCTGTCGAAGATCCGGTCCGAGTCATCGAACGCACCTCCGCTGATCTCGACGCCCCATCCCGGCACATCGTCACGGTCTCCGCCGAAGTCGAGGACCAGAACGCCAGCCAGCCCCGGTCCACGCCGACCGCCGATCCCCAGCCGATCGAGACTGCGACCCGTGCGACAAAGACCTCGATGTTCGGCGGCTCCCTGTCCTGGCCGATCCTGTTGTCCACCATCGGGGTGGCGGTCGCGAGCGTGGTCGTCACGCGACTCCTCTCCCGAAAGGGGATCATCACCGGAGGTCTCGACACCCACTCCGCCAGCACAGACTCCACCACTCCCGGATCGGCTGCGACTCGCGAGCCCGCCCTCGAGGACGAGCAGCGATTTCTGCAGCGATTGATTCTGAACAAGTTCCCGCTGGTCGAAGAAGAGGCGACACTGCCTCCCGTCGATCGGCTGCACGGCATGGCGATTGGCGGTCGACGACTGGTGATCCATGACGCCCACGAGGGTGTCGCGGGCCCGCACTTCCAGGTGCGCGAGGCGGGGGACACGCGCGAAATCGAACTGCGGCTGCGGCGGTTGCTGCGGCCCGATCGATCGGGAACGAAGCAGACCGCCGTGGTCGTCAAAACGGCAGAGGTTGTCGGCACCCGGGCCTCGCGGGTCAGTCCCCTCGAAAAGGCGCTTCGCACCGTCGCCCCGAAAAACGTCGCCTCAAAAAACGTTGGACGGGGAGACGCTCAATAATGGTGTGTCTCGACTTCGGCACCTCCGAATTCCGTTGCCTGCGGAAGCAAGCCGCATGCATCACCGGTCGCAAGAGCCCGGCGGTGTATGTGAGTCTGCCTGCGGACGAGACCGACCACAGCCTGCTCCAGCAGATGCGGATTCCCACCATCCGTTGCGACGACAGCCTGGTGGTCGTGGGAGCGGCGGCTCTGGCACTCTCGAAGCAGTTGCGGATCCCCTGCATTCCGCTGCTGATCGATGGACTCGTGCCGACAAACGACCCGCTCGGACGCCAACTGATTTCGACGGTCCTCGATTCGATTCTGCCGACCGCCGGAAAGGAAACCCCTTGCGGTCTGGTGTCACGCAGTGCCGTCGATTCTGAACAGACGACCGATTTGCAGCTATTTGCCCAACTCCTGCTGCTGAAGGGTTACATCCCCGTGCCGGTGACATCGGCGTCCGCCGTGGCCTCCGCGGAACTGGGCAGCGATCAGTTCACGGGAATCGTCCTCGACTGGGGGGCCAGTGGAGCCAGTTGTGGCGTGTATCGCCTGGGCGAGACACTGGTGGAATGCAATCTGGTCAACGGAGGTGGCCTGGTGGATGAGCGCATCGCCACGCTGCGAAACCGATTTAACTGGGACCGCGAAGGGAATCGCTACCTCGACACCCAGTCGATTGAAGCCTGGAAGAAGTCGTCGGGGATACGCATCGATCAACCGCGTTCCGAGGATGAAAAACTGCTGGCTGATATCTATCGGGAGCAGTTGCGGACGATCCTGTTCCGGTTCAAGTCCGCGTTCAACACTTCAGCGGCACCCTGGATCTTGTCCGGTGCTGCGAAGCTCGTCTGTGCGGGGGGATGCACTCTGATCGGAGGGTTCCTGCCGCTGCTGGCGGAAGTGATTCGCGAAGTCGAACTGCCGATCGAGCTGTCGGAGATTCGGGTCTGCCCGCTCGACCCGTTCCGCGCGACACGCGGCGCGATGGTCCAGTTGGAACTCGACCGACTGGCCGAATCAAAAATCGGCGTCGCTTAATCGGCGTACAGATATTGGTATCGCCGAATGAAGTCTCTCTTCCGTGAAACGGACTTCCACCGCTTTCCTCATTCGCGCTCCCTTCGATTCGCGCGGATGAATCATTTCCGCGCGAATCGAAGGGAGCGCGAATGGGGAAATGAGTGGGAACAATGAGGGTGGCTGGGTTGGAATCTCCGTTTTTTCGGGGTGTCGGAAGACGAGCAACTCCGGGATCCCGTCGCGCGACGAATGGTCGGTCCTGTGGTCCGGAAGCGATACGACTCGCGATGGCGCATTCCCGCACAAGTCATTCCCAAACGCTCGAGTGTGCGACACACTTTGTGATTGTCTCCAGCCCCCCCCCACGATCCGCTTCTTCCGGAAGAGACTCCGCGCGGGCCAGCCTGAGAGGTCCGACGGACCTCCGAGTCCGTCGCCCCCCGAGGTCTTCTCCACGGACGGACGGACGAGGACATCCGTCCCACGAAATGCCTCATTCCTCTCCACATGAAGCGTCGGTGTCCCCACGGGCCATCTTCTTCATCCGCAGTCCGGCCTTGCCATCCGTGGTCAGAAATCCGCTGACCACGGATGGCAAAGCCGGACCACGGATGAGGAGCAACTCGCCGGGCAACGCGGTGTCCCCTGCGAATTGACGCTCATTCGCTGCTCCCCTCTTCATGATTTTGTAACCATGATTTTGTAAACCTCTTCCGCCCTCCCGCAACATGAGACGTACTCCGGATCAGGAATCACAAAATCATGAACCACAAAATCATGGGGAGCCTTTCAGGTTACGACGCTACCTCATGCCGTACTTCGGGCATCCGAGACCGTTCGTGACCCCGGTCTGCAAAGTGCGTCTCGCACTCCCCAACGCTGCCATTCTTGTTTTCGTATTGACTCCCGGGGGATATCTCCGGCATAACGCGGACCGTTTCGGAGGATTTCTCTGGCAAGGAGGCTGGAGCATGCGGCGCTGGATGGCGGGTGGATTCATTGGCACTTATCTGCTGATGCTGGTGTTTGGGCTGTTCAGTCATGCGCTGGGCTACAAACCCAACAGCCATGTCGGGATGTATTTCCTGGTGTGGGACATGTACTGCGGCTGGTGTGGGT
This sequence comes from Planctomycetota bacterium, assembly GCA_043778825.1. Classification (GTDB taxonomy): domain Bacteria; phylum Planctomycetota; class Planctomycetia; order Planctomycetales; family Planctomycetaceae; genus TH-plancto1. Next base: position 13,604 of record JAYWFM010000330.1, read on the forward strand.
ATGAGTTGCGGCATCACATCATCGCCCAGGGGGACAGCGGCCAGTATTACGAGGTCACGCCGCCGCCGTGGGGCGAGTTCGTCCCGTTCGGATCCGCGGAACGCCACCACTACGACAGTTCGGCGGCCTTCACCGGCACCCTCGCAGCCCACATCCTGGACCATACGGACCACGAGCCGATCACCGAAGTCAGCCTCATCGAGGAAGCCTGGTCCAAGAAGTACAACCTGCCCGACTCGATTTATGAGAGTCGGTACGAGGCCCCCAACAAGAAGCAGAGCTACTTTCGGACACGTTTACTGCTGTCGTCCGATGGCACGATCCGGGAACGTTACTTCGACTGGACCGGTTGGCTGTCGCATCAAGCGGTGATCGACAATCCCCGGCTGCAAAAGGACATGGCGGGACGACCTTTCCTGACGCTCCAGGGCGTGCAGCGCGTCAATCACAGCACCACGCGGAAAGTCCCGTAGCCACGTTTTCCCGAACGTGGGCTCCCCCCCGCAGTAGACTCCCCACGTTCTGGTGAACGTGGCCACGAAGCCACAAGGTGACGACGATGTCTCACTCTCCTGAACACTCTGCTGCTCCCTTGGCGACGGCTCCCCACACGAGCGTGTGGGCTCGCATGGAAGCGTTCTTCTTCACCGAAGAACGACCCGTCGGGCTGGCGCTGGTGCGGATCCTGTTGCCGCTGGTGATGCTGATCCCCACGCTGCACCGGGTGTTTCGAGTCCGCGAGATCTATTCGCTGGCCGGGTCTCCGACACCGCTCTGGAACAACTTCGGCCAGCCCGACTTGCTTCCCATCCCGACGGCCCCGGTGGCGGCGGGCTTGTATGCCTTGCTCATTCTGTCGCTGGTCTCATCGAGCCTGGGCTGGCGGACTCGGGTCTCGTTGTTGATCGCCGGAGTGCTGACGGCCTACTTCGGGATGGTCGACCTGATCAGCACGATGACCAAGTACACCGTCATTGCAGTGCATGTGTTGATGTTGCTGTCTCTGTCGGATGGCGGTCGAGTCTGGTCGGTCGATCGCTGGCTCGCCCGGCGGCGTGGCCTCGACTGGAAGGAGACCGGTCCCGCCTGGCCGCGCCGACTGATTCAGATCCTGATCGGCATCGTCTATCTCGGAGCCGCCGTCACCAAACTGCACACCCCAGCCTTCTTCTCCGGAGATCAGCTGCGGTTCTGGTTGCTCTCGAATGTCAATTCGGCCAATCCGCTGGGCGAGTCTCTCTCGCAGTATCCGGGTCTGATTCTGATAATGGCGTATGTGACGATCGTGTGGGAGATTCTGTTCCTGTTCATGTCGTGGAAGGGCACGCCGCGCACGATCATGCTGGGCCTGGGACTGTTCTTCCACCTGATGACGCTCTTCACTCTGGGGCTGGTGGTGTTCCCGCTGGTGTACTTCGCGATCTACTTCGCATGGTACGAGCAGCCCGATCAACTGACATGGACGGCACGGTGGCACAGATGGTTTGGCCACGACTTCCGAGAGCAGTTGTCCCCCTCCGATTCGCGGGCACCGGCGAGGACCGGCTGGGGGATTCCGAGCCTCACGACCTGGGCCGCGTGTGCGGGATGTGCCATCGGGCTGGGTGTGTGGATCGATCGCACCTCCGATCCGTTCGGAGTTCAGCGCCCCGAGGGACGCTACACGCTCCAGCCGATCAGTGAGGAACGACTGGCCGAGTTGCTGCGCAATGACCAGAAGGTCGATGTCACCGACAAGGTGTTCGCCCTCGACATCGGCTCGGTGATGTTCAACGACAACCTGGTCGATCATCAAACGGTGTTCCGACGCGGGGAAAAGGCGCTGGTCCAGTGCAGCCTGCTCCCGCCCCACGAAGACCTGTTTATGGAAGTCCACCTGCGCAACGAAGAGGAACAGATCGTACGCCGCCTGTGTCAGGTCGTGTCGCGGGAGAGCCTGCGGGGCCACTTCTGGTTCGAGATGGAGGAGTCGCTGGCTCCCGGCCCGTACACGGTGGTGATCAAGATCAACGGCACCGACGCCGGTCGACGGACGTTGGAACTCCTGCCGGATGCGTCTGAGGCCACTGCGGACGCGGCGGTCTGGGACAGTTCCGAGAGGATGTCGCTACCGGTGGCGACAACGGTGTCACCCGTGCGGTGAGAGCCGTAGCTGCGTTCGCCAGAACGCGGGCGCACGAGGAATCCCGCCTCCATCGAGAAGCCACGATGTGGCACACCTCAATGCCTCCGTGTGTTCCGCATGCAGCGACAGCGTCAATTCAGCGTCCACTCTCCGCTCCCCACGTTCTTGGCGAACGTGGCGACCTGACCCGCCAGTTGACTTCCCTCCCGACGTGTGATAATTCCCATGTTGGACAAGCTCTGCGGTGACGACCCGTTGACCCACTTGTCTCCTCCCCCACTGTCCACTCGCATGAAACGGTCCCCTCTCCGCCGCGACTACCGGGTTCTGATTGCCGACGATGATCGCGGCTTTCGGGAGACGCTGGAGATCATTCTCGAGCCGCACTTCTTGATCCTCTCCGTCGAGTGTGCCGAGCAGGCCATCGAGGTTGTCGAACATGACCCCATCGACCTCGTTTTGTTCGACATGCACATGCACGAATTGACCGGCCTGGAGGCACTCGTCCTCGTCAAACAGCTGCGCGCGGAACTCCCCTGCATTCTCTTGACTGCCGACTTCACCGAGACGCTGAAGCGACAGGCCCTGGCCGCGCAAGCCCATGCGGTTCTCAAAAAACCGGTCGCGAGGCGGGATCTGATCGTGCAGGTGGGGACCGCGCTGTGTTCCGTGTACGACGATCCCGAGCTGGCCGAATGGCTGGCCTGTTGAAGACTGTGCCACCAGGATGGTACTCTGGTGGAGAGACGTGATCCACAGGACTCTTCGAACCCCTCGACCATCACCCTGAATTCACCGCAGGACTCGACTCCGATGGCTTCCGTAACGTTTCAGGTACTCGATGGTTTCGAGGCGGGCCGCCTGTACTGCGACCTGCTGACGCCCATCTCCATCGGGCGGGAAGAAGACAACGACATCCGGCTCAACGATGACCGCGTCAGCCGCTTCCACGCCAAAATCCAGGACGACGCCGGTCGCGTCATCATGACCGACCTCGACAGCACAAATGGCACGCGGATCAACGGCCACCCCGTCCGCATGCGCGTCCTCCAGTTGGGGGACCAGATCCTGTTCGGACGCTGCCTGATGGTGTATGGCAGCCCCGAGCAGCTGGCCAGTATGCACGAGACGCCGAAGAAGATGTCCGATTCGGGGATGTCGATCCTGCCGCCGGGCGACGAGGAGGGGACGCACCTGCCTTATCCGCTGGAGCCGGTGCCGATGAAAGATCCCTTCGGCGGTCATCGCCCCGAGGTGCCCGGGGGACTGACCCCGCTGCAAGCCGTGCAGGTGTCGGACCTGCTCTCCTACGTGCGGGCCAACGTGCTGTACATCCTGGAAAGTGGCGAGGAACAGAAGCCGGTCCCGCTCAAAGGCAGCCACCGCATGACCGTGCCCCCCGAAGCCTGGCACCTGTTACAAAAGGTCCAGCTCGATGTGTCGCAGTACCTGCGCGAGATCTCCGAGCCAGCGCGGTAGAGGTTTCGTAGCGTGGGCTTTAGCCCACGCGAGGTATCTTGCAGTGGCGGTCCCAATCTCAGTAACCCGAAGCGTCAGCGAGGGCCGAGCGCAGCGAGGAGTCACACCAAGAATCGCCCGCACCGGCGGAGTGACCGGGGCATCTTCTGAGGGCCGAGCTCCCGGAGAACATCGAGAGACGGACGCCCTCGCTGACGCGTCGGGTTACTGGTTCCGTCACCGAACTCGGCCAATTGAGATCTCTCTCTCACATGATCTCCATTCAAGTGCCCAGTACCGCCCATGGACGAATGCACCCGAGGCGTGGGCTAAAGCCCACGCGACGCTCGCTTGCCCATCCCGCTCGGATAGAATCCAGAAGTCGCGAGTTCTTCCTTCGCGGCACACGTCTCTTCAGGATCTCTCCGCATGGACAGCACCGCCCTCGCATCCGCCCTGCAGTGGAACGAACGCTACGCCTCTCAAGCGGTCGAGCAGCTCACCGAACTGCTTCGCATTCCGAGCGTCAGCGCCCAGTCGGCGCACAACGCGGATACGCGCCGGGCCGCCGAGTTTGTTCTCGACCAACTCAAGTCCGCGGGGCTGAAGACCGAGCTGTGCGAGACGCCTGGTCATCCGATTGTGTACGGCGAGTGGCTGGGGGCTCCCGGTGCTCCGACGGTGATGGTGTATGGGCACTACGATGTTCAGCCGCCGGACCCGCTCGACAAGTGGGAGACGCCGCCGTTCGAGCCGACGATCCGCAACGGCCACATCTTTGCTCGGGGCGCGACGGACGACAAAGGGCAGATGTACACGCACATCCGCTCGGTGTCGGCGTGGCTCAAGACGGTGGGGAAGCTGCCGGTGAACGTCAAGTTTGTGATCGAAGGGGAAGAAGAGGTCGGGAGCAATCACCTCGAACTGTTCCTGCGAGACAACAAGGCACGCTGCAAGAACGACATCGCCGTGGTCAGCGACACCAGCCAGTACGGGCCGGGTCTGCCCGCGATCACGTACGGCCTGCGGGGGATCATCGCCTGTGAGGTCTTGCTGCATGGCCCGAAACAGGACCTGCACAGCGGGATCTTCGGTGGGTCGATCGCCAACCCGGCGAACGCGCTGGCCCGGATCGTCGGTGAGCTGCATGGCGAGGATGGCCGGGTGCAGATTCCGGGGTTCTATGAGGACGTGACGAACCTGACTCCGGAGGAGCGGGCCGAGTGGGCTCGCCTGCCGTTTGACAAGCAAAAATTCCTGGCCGGAGTCGGGTCGGGCGACACCTGGGGCGAGACTGGATTCACGACGCTCGAACGCCGTTGGGCCAGGCCAACCTGCGATGTGAACGGCCTGCTCAGCGGGTACACCGGCGAGGGGCCGAAGACGATCATTCCCAGTTGGGCACTGGCCAAGATCACCTGCCGCCTGGTGCCGAGTCAGGACGCGACGCAGATCGTGGCTGCATTGAGGAAGTTCGTCGAGGCCCGCGTCCGCCCCGGCATCCGCCTGGAGTTCAAAGAACACCACGGCTGCCCCGCGACCGTCTGCGACATCAACAGCCCCTACATGGCGGCGGCCAAACGGGCCATCGAGAAGGGTTTTGGTAAGGCCCCGGTGCTGATCCGCGAGGGGGGCTCGATCCCGGTCGTCGGCACCTTCAAGGAAGTGCTCGGCGTCGACACCCTGCTCCTCGGCTGGGGCCAGAACACCGACAACCTGCATAGCCCCAACGAACACTTCGCGCTGGAAGACTTCCAGCGCGGGATTCGGGCCAGTACGTGCCTGTGGTGGGAATTGGCCAACGGGTGAGGAGCCGTGACGTAGAACGGAATTTATTCCGTTCTCTAGCCGCTGAACGGAATGAATTCCGTTCTACGAAAGGGTCATCATGTCCGATGAACGCGTCTTGCCTCTCTCCGACGAATATCGTCGACCAATCCGCGTGGCGATCTACCAACAGATCGCCATCGCGATTCTGTGTCTGCTGATTCTCGATGGCGGGCGATTGGCCCAGCTGTGCGGGATCGTGATGAGCGGGTTCTGGGTGGGCGCGGCTTTCGTCATCATTCGCCGTCCCCGGAATCCGACGGAGGCCGACAAGACACTGATCCGTTGTGGCTTCGTCCCGCTGTTTGCGGTGACTGTTGTCATCGCTCTGGTCATGCAACGATAAAGTCGCGGGGGGGGCATCGGAAATGTCGGTTGACATCCACACGATCCCGTACGATGTGTGTCTTCTTCTGTGATCGCTGCGAAATGGACTGGCATCCTCTGCGATCTCTGCGCCTCTGCGTGAGATTCCCCTAATCCAAGGTATGAAGAAATGTCACGCAGAGGCGCAGAGGACGCAGAGTTTGGCTCTCAGTCCCAAGCTCCGCTTGGGGCCGCATATCCTCGAAGCTCCGCTTCGCCCGCATGCCAAACCGCAGCGAGCGGGCGGACGTCAGTCCCCCGTGCCCGAGCGACGCGCTCCGACCGAACAGCGGGTGTGAGAGCGATGCAGCACCGCCCAACACGTTGGACTTACGTCCAACGCTCGCTATCGATATGGGACTCGGGGCGGTGACGCAAGATCGCTCCGCTTCGAAGACTCCGCGTCGCAGCTAAACGGGGGAAAGAGAACGGAATAAATTCCGTTCGACGCACGGCTTGCGGAGTCCCGGCTGGCGCGGCAGAATCTGAGGGACTCTCTTCGTTTCTCCGCCCTTCCTCCGGCTGGCCTGTTCTCATGATCCACTCTGTGACCCGCGCGGGACTGTGTCTGCTGATCGGGATGTCCGGGAGCGTGGGGGCACTCCCACGACTGGCGGCGCAGGATCGAGCCGCGGTCATCTCCACGGCCAAAGATCCGGTCGAGGCCGCGCATCTGGAGTTCTCGCTCAGCCCCGAGGAACTCGATGCCTTGCGGGACCAGACGTTTGATCTGCTGCTCAAGAGCGGCAAGAAGGAAGCGGGCGGGACCGTCAAAGAATTTCTCCGCAGCAAGCTGTTGCGCGACCGGTTCCGCTCGATTGAGTACATCGCTGCCGGAAAGAAAGCCGCCCGTAAAATCCCGACCGATCTGGTGTTTCAGCTGGAGCAGGGCGAGACGGTGTATCAGGTCGCCTACCTGCCGACACAGAAGTTTCACGTCCTGATCGACTTGAAGAAACGCAACGCCGCCGTCGCCGAAAAGCTGGCAGCCAGCGGCCAGCGGTTCTGGGAGCCGCTCACTCCCGAGGACCAGGTGAAGTACGTCGCTGAGGGCAAGGAGCTGCTGGCCAAGACGGTCGCTCACTTCCCCACGCTCCCGCTGCAGCTGCATGAGACGCAGTATTTTCTGTTCCTCAGCGACATGCCCGCCGCCCAGGTGAAGCCGTACATTCAGCAACTCGACAAGATGAACGAAGCCCTGGGGCAGTCGTTCGGGTTTGCCCCCGGCCACAATGTGTGGAGGGGGAAAGCAGTCGTGGCGGTGTTTGTTGAGCAGGCGGCGTTTGCCGAGTTCGAGTCGGCCATCATGAACACCACCGCCCCCAGCGGTGTCCAGGGGCTGTGCCACCAGGTCTCCGATGGGCGGGTCACGGTCGCCTGCTACCGAGGCAACAGCCCGGAGTTCCTGGGGGCGGTCCTCGTCCATGAAACGGCCCACGGCTACATGCACCGTTATAAGTCGACGACGTTCGTCCCGATCTGGCTCAACGAGGGGATCGCCGATTGGATCGCGGGCGTGGCCGTTCCCAGCAGCCCGGAGATTACTCGTCGGCAGCAGGAAGCGGCGGGGCTGCTCAAGCAGTCGGGCACTTTCGGGGGTCAATTCTTTGAGGCCGACCGTCTCGAACGCTGGCAGTACGGAGCTGGCAGCGCCATGGTGCAGCAGATGATCCAGGCCAACCCGCAGCTGTTCCAACTGTTCTTCAACGGCATTAAAGAGGGCCTGACGTGGCAGGACAGCCTCATGCGGGCCTACGGCATGACGCCGGAGGAGTTGGCCCGAGGGTATGGCCGGACGATCGGGGTGCCGAATCTGACGCCGTAAGTCGAGGGAGTCTCCACTCGTCTTGTGAGGGGTGGAACGATCATTTGGACGATGAACTGGATGCCTGACCGAGAGTCGCGAGAAGCCACGTGTCCGACCCTGGAATTGACCTGTATACCGAGTTTTACGCGTTGACGGATGCTCTGTCGGCTGCGAATGTGCCCTTTGCGGTCTGTGGAGGAGTCGCCGTGGCGATTCATGGATACACTCGATTCACGAGAGATATTGACCTGCTGATATTGCCCGCGGATGAACGCCGTGCGTTGGAAGTGGCGGCACAACGACAGTTCATTTTTGAGGGAGGACGGCTCCCGATGGGTCAGGGAGCTGTGAGCGATTGGGAGATCGTTCGCGTTTCGAAAGTTGTCGGTCGTGACCTGTTGGCGCTGGATCTGCTGCTGGTGGGACCGAGTATTCAGCCGGTGTGGGACAGTCGCGGCACGGCGGCGTTCAACGGACGCCATATCCCCGTCGTGTCTCGCGAAGGATTAAGACAACTGAAGTTGATCGCGGGACGGAAACAGGATCGACTCGACCTGGAACAGTTGGGACTGGAGCCATGAAGCCCCCCGTTGCCCCCCCAGACCCGAAACACCCGGACATGTCTCCCGAGGCGATTGACCAGCGTCTGCGCGACTTGGCGCAGATTTACAAACTGGGCATGTCGCTCCGCGACGCGAAGTGGCTGGGTCCGATCGAGGCGCCCGTGGAGGATGGCCCGGTGGCACGGCCCTGAGTCTTCGCAGGGCGTGGTGAGCGCAGGGTGATCGCCTTTTTCAATGTCGCGTGGGCTTTAGAACAGTTCTACGCTGGGTCTTTACACATTCCCAGCCATAAATATCCGCCACCTCTTCGCCCCGAAGGGGCCGGACTCGATAGCCCAGGGCGGAGCAGAACGACGACAGTCGTGCCGCGCAGCCC
>JAYWFM010000331.1:0-3834 GCA_043778825.1 Planctomycetota bacterium
ACGCTCCGCTTCGAAGACTTCGCGTCGCAGCGAAACGCAATCCCGTTCAATTCGTCGTAAGCCATAGTCTCCTGCGACCTGGTGACTGGGAACGTTCCCAGGCAAGCCAGGAGGGCGTGGCGATGCGTGAGCAAGGACGCTCGACCTTTTCAGTGGATGAGTCTGGGTGGTGTTTGGATCGGTTGGCGGGGTGGGAGAGTGTGATCACGCCGGAGCGGATTCGACACGCGTTGGCCCAGACGGGGCGGGTCAACGAGCGGTCGTGTCGGCTGAATCACGAGGTGATGTTGTGGGGGGTGATCGCGATGGAGCTGTTCACGGATGTTCCGATTCGGCAGGTCTTCGAAGCCTGTCGCCGGGGGCGTCGGGGCGAGACGACACCGCAGCGGTCGAGTCTGTGCGAGGCGCGGCAGCGGCTGGGGGGGAGCCGGTGAAGCAGTGGCATGCGCACTTGAACTGCACAATCTCGAAAGTCTGCAAACTTCCCAAAGCCGTCATTCCTCTGGCGGAGGATTGGACAAAGCATCGCTACGGCTGGTCGTCCTTCATCCAGCCGTCTCGCTTCAGCCGCTCCACGGCCATGAACGCCGCGGCATCCATCTCGGGCTTCTGCCCCGGCGGAAGATTGGTCGTGCCGCCGAGCATCGTGGCCCCGGGGATAGATCCGGCGAAGACGAGCAGCGCCATCGCCCACCACGGCATGTCGATCGGGCGCCACACGACGACCACGAGGAACGCGACCAACATACCGGCGAGCGCAATATTGATCGCCTTCGAGGCCGCCCGGAGGTGCCCGGCGGCGCATTCCTCGCAGCGCGGCACGGAAACCGAGCAGCGCAGGATACGCACGCTGCTTCCCGCTCCGTCAGCGAACTTCTTCAGTTTCACGGCTCGACTTTTTCCACGGACCGGCGGGCGCTGGTTACAGAACCAGCAGTTCTGCCCCATCCAGTCCAGCTCCTCTTCGTCGGCGACGATTCTCATGGCTTGATCCTCCCGTAATTGACGCCTCGTATCCGTTCCAGATTCTGACGAGCAGCGAAGTCGCCGTTCTTGTGGTGGCCACATGCCACCGAACGACCAAGCTCAGCGGCGGCGGGAGGGGCCAACGAATACCGTGGAATGAGCTGATGCCCCGCCGTCCGCTGCAGCGTCTGGTTTTTGATCTCGTTTCCAAGCTCCGGCTTGGGAACGCCTCTCCCCGAAGCTCTGCTTCGACGCGCCTCCGACGACTCACTCTACTTCCAGTCGGTCACGATCTCAATCCGGCAAAAGCCCACCGGTTACAACCGGTGGGCTCGGCGGGGGCGTGACGCGCGCTCCGCTGCGAAGACTTCGCGTCGCAGCGAAATGGGGCATGTGCCAAACCGCAGCGAACGGGCGGACGTCAGTCCCCCGTGTTCGAGCGACGCTCCCCGACCGAACAGCGGGCTTGAGAGCGATCGAGCGTTGGGTGTCACTGGCGAGGGCTTTGACTCGCCAGTGCTCAGTCGTGCGACGACGAGAAGGACAGTTCTGGTCGCGTCACGCTCGAAGCACTGGCGGCCCAGAGCGACCGCCAATGGCCCCCGGCGATGTGATTGTCGCTGGCCCTCCCTTGCACAGTCTCCCCATGATTTTGTGTCTCATGATTTTGTGAACCTCAGCTTCTCTCGGAGAGGCCCAGGATGGTCACAAAATCATGAACTACAAAATCATGAAGAGGCTCCTCGTATCCGCTGCGCCGCATAGTCGGACGCATTGTTTTCCTGTCGATGAGCCAAGTTCGCCCAGTGCGTCTCGCACTCGAACGGAACACGCGGGAACCTCGAACGCCCATTTTCTGCGATTGGACGAGTCCCTCCCGTGGTCACTACGGTCGCAACCGGAGTGTCGATTGGGTGCCACTCTACCGAGCCTGCAACTCATTTAAGGAGAGCTTGATGTTCCCGCGTGGCTGGGACGCGTCTTCGTACTGCGAGCGCTGCTTGCGGATCTGTTCTAGTCCGGTTTCATAGCAGTCGGAATGCTGGATGCGAATCGCTTCGAGGGCCAGCTCCTCGGCCTTCTCGAATTCACTCTCGCTGGCCGCAGCCAGGGCGAGATTAAACAGTGCGGCATCGTTTTCGGGATTGGCGAGCAGGGCGGCCTGCCAACTGGTCACGGCGGAACCCCAATCCCCCTGTTCGGCAGCGCGGACTCCCTGACGCACGGAGACACCTCCCCGTTGGGTCCAGGGACTGTTCGCCAGTGCGATCGAGCAATCCCCACAGTGGGGAGTCAACTGCGAGACCACTTCCAGCCCACAGCGCTGAATCAACGTCTCCCGCATATTGTCCGCAGGAGCCCGCGACTCCGGTTCGAGGCAACTGATTCGGTTCTGCGAGAGCGTCTCGCCCGTGCGTGTATCAATCAAGCGATACTCGACAGTCATCGAGCTTTGGGTCTGCGAAGGCTGGCGGGAGAATCCAAACCGTGAGTGAGTACTCCGAGGGCTGGTTTCCTGGGCCACAATCGTCCCGGTCAGAACCGCATCAATGTCAGCCCGTCGGGCGGCCACGAGCATTTGATCGAACGCCGGAGCCTCCTCGCCCGAGCTGACCACCTGGATCGTGGGGAGCGATGCCGCCCCGACGATGGTATATGTCCCGGATTCCGAAAAGGCATCCGAAACCTCCTCGGCCACCCGATTCCCCCATTCCCCTTCGAATGGCAACACGGCCACCGTTTTGACTCCATCAATCGGGGCCGCTGCGGGTCTCCACATCGGGATCTTCGCCACATGCGCGCAGCCGCAAGCCGTAACAAAAAAGAGCGGCAGGAGATAGGTCGTCCAGCTGCGCATGTCTGCGAGGTCTTCCGTGAGCCGATTGGATCGCGTGCTTGTTGCGCACCAATCGATCCCAGTCCGTATACTGTGGATTATCGGTTTTGAGCAAGAGGATTCAGAACCACAAGCCCCCGCATCAGGCGAGATTCGCCGAAACGGTTGTCGCTCAGGAAGGCTGACCCTTGCTTCAGAGATTGGTCGCACAACGCGGAATGATTGGGTGGCTGGCACTGCTGGGGCTGCTGGGTGGCGGGCTGCTGTGTCTGGTGAATTCCGCCCAAAAGGATGGCGCGGGGGGGAGCCTGCTCCGCGTCGGGGTCGTGCTGGGGGCGTTGTGGCTGGCATTGCCAGACCGCTATGTTGCCGGAACGAAGGTGATTTCGTGGTGGCAGGGGCTGTCGGTGTTGTTGGTGATGGTGGCTGTGGTCAGACGGCCATTGGTGGTGATCCCCGTTCTGATGATTCTGGGTGCCCTGAGCTTGTTTGCCCGCCCCCGCACCTAGTGGTCGACCAAGTTGAAGATGAGGGGTAGCTGCGTTCGCCAGAACGCGGGGAGCCCGCACTCTGGCGAGTGCAGCTACCTCATAAGTTGAAATTGGTGGACCACTAGTTCTCCACTGCGGAAGTTGCATATCACCAGCGGCGTTGTGGCCCCAGAAGCGATCCGTTCTTCAGGCCCAAAGGGCTGGCCATTCTTCCAGCCAGGGCTGCAGGCCCTGGTCCCGTCTGCCCCGCGAAGAGTCAGGCCTGAAGGGCCGACCGTTCGGGTATCGCGACGAATGGCCGGGCCTTCAGCCCTTTTGAGTTTCCGGGCGACGACTTTCCCAGGGGCGATGCCCCTGGCTGGGCGAACAGCTGGCCCGTTGGGCCGGAAGAGGGATGACTGGGAGGCTTCCGCGTTGGTGATGTGCAACTTCCGCTGTGGCGGACTAGGAGTTTGTCCAAGAATTGCACTGTGACCCTCGTTAGCGGGGTGTAGCGGGGCTTGGCGGGAGGTTGTTGGCGACCTCGGCGCGCTCCGGGGG
>JAYWFM010000332.1:0-9024 GCA_043778825.1 Planctomycetota bacterium
GGCGTCACCGACGTGTGGAAATACAAGGTCTACAACGCCCTGACCATTCCGCTGATCGTCAGCGGACTGCTCTATCATGGGATCGTCAGCGGAGGAGAGGGATTTCTGGGCAGCTTGGTGGGGATGGTGTTTGGATTCGGGATCCTGCTGGTGCCCTTCCTCCTCGGTGGAATGGGTGCGGGAGATGTCAAGCTCATGGCGGGGGTCGGGGCCTGGCTGGGGATGCCCACGACGTTTTATGTCTTCATCGTGACCGGCTTGGTCTGCGGGGCCTGTGCGTTGTTGATGGCGGCCTTTCAGAACGGAGGACTTCGCGGAGCTGTGATCAATTTACTGATCGTGTGGAACCGGCTCGGTTCGTTCGCTCGCCACTTTGGTGGGGAAGACTGGGTGGAAACCCAGGGAGTGAAACGAGACGGGGCACACCGTGTGATTCCCTTTGGAGCGATGGTCGCTGTCGGGGTGATCACAACCTTGGTGTGGATGTGGTGGCAATAAATGACGCCGAACGGCGGCATTCAGAGACCCGAATGGAGAGAGATCATGAGCGCTCGAACTGTGATGGTGATGGCATTGGCGGGAGTGATGGGAGTGGGTACCGCAGTCGCGGTCCGCGAGTACGTCGGCCAAATGGGCCCCGACCGACCGAAAGAAGAGATGTTGCGTGTCGTCGTGGCCAGCCGGGAATTGCCCCGGGGTACCGCCCTGACCAACGCTGACATCGAGCACAAGGAGATTCCGAAAGCCGACGTTCCCGAGAATGCCATGACCGAGACGGAGGAAGCAGTCGATCGGACCTCGCTGGTTCGCGTGGGGCGGCACAGCATCTTGGTCAAAGGGGAGTTGTCACCGAAGGGGCAGACCGGAATGGAAGCCCAGATTCTGCCGGGTATGCGGGCGTTCACGATCCTGACCCCCACAGTCGCGTCGGGTGTCGCGGGCTTCGTGGTTCCGGGCAACAAGGTCGATGTCCTCCTCACGCTCGGCGGGAGCATCTATGCGAGCCGCTCCGGGCTGAGCCACTCCGGCGACTCCTTCGGCCCCGGAGTGACCATGACGTTGTTGTACAACATTGAAATCCTGGCCGTCGATCAGCGACTGGATCGTCCGTCCGAGATGAAGGTGGATCCCAAGGAATTGCAGTCGGTCACATTGCTGGTGACCCCTGAGCAGGCGTCCAAACTCACGCTCTCCCAGAACAAGGGCGTGCTGCAATTGGCGCTGCGCAATCCCACCGATGAGGATGCCGTGTCCACCGCTCCGATCACGTTGGCGGATTTGCCGTTCGATTTGGACATGATGCTCACCAGCATGGGCCGCCAACCTGTGGTGACACCACCGGTGCAGCCCGTCGAACAAGTGACCCAGAAAATCCCAGTTTCAGAACCAGTTTCGGAGGAAGTCTCGGAGGAAGACTCGGGACCAGTTTCGGTCCAGGCTCCGTCCCTGCCCCCGGAACCGCTTCAGATCCGGACATTGCGAGGCACCTACAACGGAGTGGTCCTGGTGACACCGCCCCTTCCACCGAGACATGAGACCGTCGGCAAAAGGTGAGGGGTGTCCCCCTGACAGGGATTCGTCAAGTCCGGAGTTCCCCGTCTGGAAAGACCACAACACCCGGACGATCGACGACGAATCCTGACCGGAGTGCGATCAGAATGCGATCCCTCGGTGAGGGGTCCATGATTTGTCTCGCCGTTTCCACTTGAGGAATTGCAGAGGGCATTATGCAGATCATCTTGGCCAGCAATGATGTCCGACTGACTCAGCGAGTTCGCAGCGTGCTGACCAGTGGCTTGGGAGGTTCCAGCAGTGTTCTGGAAGTCCCGCTGAACGCTGTGATGCACACGCTGGACACGGCGCACCCCGCCCTGGTGCTGGTGGTGCTCCCCGCGGACCCCCAGCACAGCGTCGAAATGGTGCATGCCGTTCGCAGCAGAACGGATGCCCCGGTGATGGCAGTCGGCCCCAGCAGTGATCCACGCCTGATCCTCAAGGTCTTGCACGAAGGGGGGGCCACTCAGTATCTGGATACAGATGACTTGGAAAGCGAGTTGGCTCAGGAACTGAAGAAGCTGCAGTTCCGGAGTCCCCTGGTGGATGAGTTACCGTCAGCAGCACCCGGTCCAATCATCGCGGTCATGTCACCCAGCGGGGGCAGCGGAACCAGTACCATCGCCACCAACCTGGCGACATCTCTGGCACAAAAGCATGGCCACTGCGGGTTGGTGGATCTCAACCTGGAAACGGGCGATCAGGCGTCGCTCTTGGATTTGAAACCCACCTACACCATCGCCGACTTCTGCCAAAACCTGCCCCGCATGGATCGCCGGATGTGCGAGCAACTGTTCTGTCCGCATTCCAGTGGGGTGGCGCTGTTGGCCGCTCCCCGCACTTTCGCCGAGGTCTCGGTCGTGACTCCGGAGGCGATCCGAAAACTGCTGGAAATGGCACGGTCCCTGTTTCCGTATGTGGTCGTGGATCTCAACCACACCTTCCGTCCCGAGCAATTGGAAGCGGCACGCATCGCCAACCATGTCGTCATGCCCTTTCGGCTCGACTTCGCATCGCTGCGGAACATCCGGCGAACGCTGGAATCACTGGAACTGGCTGGTGTGGACCGACAGCGGGTGCGTCTGGCGGTCAATCGCTATGGGCTGGCTGGCGAAGTGGATGCCGACGCAGCTCGGAAAGCGCTGGGCATGGAAATTGCCTTCTTCGTTCCAGAAGACTCCAAAACGGTCAACCGCGCGAACAACAAGGGTGTTCCAGTCGTGCTGGACAGACCCTCTGCCACGGTTTCCAAGAGCCTGTTGGCGATGGCCATCAGCATGAATGGTGCGGTGGCTTCTCACTCGTTCACAAAAGGGATGACTTCTCATGTCTAACACGAACGTCGAATCACCAGTGGCCAAATCCATCCCGGCCAGTGCAGGCTCCGCGGATGCTTTTCACCGCATCAAGGCCGAACTGCACCGGCAATTGATCTCGGGAATGGATCTCTCCGCGATCAACACCCTCTCCGAACAGGATTTGCGAACCGAAATCCGCCACGCCGCCGAGGATCTGCTCCGGCAGCGTCCGGACTTGCTCAGCCAGTCGGAGCGCGAACGACTCGTCGGGGAGGTCATGGACGAGACCTTTGGTCTCGGGCCACTCGAACAACTGATGCGGGATCCCACGGTGACCGACATCCTGGTCAATGGGACGAATTCGGTGTACGTCGAACGCGGGGGGCGTCTCTATTCCGCGGAAGTGAAGTTCCGGGATGAAGGCCACCTGTTGCAAATCATTCAACGGATTGTCAGCCGGGTGGGGCGACGAGTGGACGAGTCCAGCCCGATGGTGGACGCCCGTCTGGTCGATGGCAGCCGTGTGAATGCGGTCATCCGGCCCTTGGCTCTGGACGGCCCACACCTTTCCATCCGGCGTTTCGGTGCCCGACCGCTCCAGGTTCCCGATCTTTTCGCCAATCAATCTATCACGCCCGAGATTGTGGAGTTCCTGTCCGCGTGCGTGGCGGGGAAGGTCAACATCCTCATCTCCGGCGGAACGGGGTCTGGAAAAACGACGTTTTTGAACATCTTGTCGAGTTTCATTCCTCCGGATGAGCGCGTCGTCACGATTGAAGACGCCGCGGAACTGCAGCTGCAGCAGCCGCATGTGGTCCGGATGGAAACACGGCCACCGAACATCGAAGGCGTGGGCCAGGTCACCCAGCGGGATCTCGTCCGCAATGCTCTCCGCATGCGTCCCGATCGCATCATCGTCGGCGAATGTCGCGGGCCGGAAGCGCTCGACATGCTGCAGGCCATGAACACGGGGCACGAGGGCAGCCTGACCACCGTTCACGCCAACGACACGCGTGATTCGCTCAGCCGCTTGGAAGTGATGGTGGGGATGGCTGGATTCGATCTGCCGATCTGGGCCATGCGCCGACAGATTACCTCCGCCATCCATATCGTCATTCAGTTGAGTCGACTGTCGGGCGGACCTCGCAAACTCGTCAAGGTCTCAGAGATTACGGGGATGGAAGGGGAGATCATCAGCATGCACGACCTCTTCCTGTTCAAGCAGAGCGGTGTGGACGCCAACCGGGTGGCTCAGGGGTACTTCTGTGCGACCGGCATTCGTCCCCGGTGTCTGGATCGACTGGAAAGCGCGGGCGTTCACCTGCCGTTCGAGCTGTTTGAACCCCGCATCCTCAACTACTACGGAGTTCGCGCCGACGGTACCGCCGGTCGGGAAAGCAGCGCCCGGAAGCCACATTGAGAGTTGTTCCGTGACGTGGACGGCGAGACGTTCGCCACGCGCGTCACACGAGGTGAGTATAAGGAGCCGATGATGTCGATGATGCTCGATTTCATTACGATCTTGTGGGTCATGTTTGTGTTCCTGACGATCCTGGCGGGCTATTCCCTCCTGCGGGATATTGCCGTCAGTGATCGGACGCGGGTGAAGCAGAGGCTGGCCGCTGAGTTCGGCACCGGGTCTGCCGTGGCCCCCTCCTCCCGACTGTTCACGAAGCGCGCGCGGCCCCAGGAGGAACACCCGACCGCCGACACGTTCCACGAAAAGTGTCAGGCGGCCATTGATCAGGCTGGCATGAACACGACGATGGCCTCGCTCAACGTCAAGTCGCTGGCCCTGGGTGTCGGTGTCGGAGGCATCCTCGCGCTGGTGACTCACCTCTGGGCGGTGGCCTTGGTGGTGGGTGGCTTCGCGGCGGTTCTGCCGCCGGGTTGCGTGCTGATCAAACGCCGCCACCGATTGGACAAAATGCTGTCCCAGTTGCCGGATGTCTACAGCATGATGGCCCGCGTCCTCCGTGCGGGGCAAACCACGATGCAGGCGATGCAGGTGGTCTCCCAGGAATTCGACGAACCGATCAAAGGCGAGTTCGCCACCTGTTACGAGGAACAAAACCTGGGACTCCCCATGGAGCTGGCCCTGCGGAATATGGCGAAGCGAACCGGCATTGCCGAGGTGCAAATGTTTGTGGTGGCGACGCTCGTCCATCAGACATCGGGGGGCAATCTGTCGGAACTGCTCGACAACCTGGCACTGGTCATTCGCGAGCGGTTCCGCCTGCGCGGTCTGATTCGATCACTGACGGCCGAGGGACGGCTGCAAGCAGCGGTGTTGCTGGGCCTGCCCTTCTTCCTGTTTGTGCTGCTGTATGTCCTCAACCCCGCTTACATGCATGTTCTGCTGGAACAGCCTGTGTTGCTAGTGGCGGCACTGGTCGCCGAGTTGCTGGGAGCCGTGTGGATCCGCCGGATCATCAATTTTGACTTCTGATCGACCTTCGCCCTCCGACCTCAACCGAAAGGCTGGACATCATGGACACTCTCACCGTGGCAGTTTTTGTGGCATCGTCATGTCTCGTACTTCTCGTGGGACTGTTGGTCAGCGGAGGAGAATCCCGGCTGGCGGTTCGGCTGCGAGAATTGGTGGGGACTGGGGAGTCCACCACAGTCGGCAGGCACCGGGCCGGTCCATTCACCACCCAGTGGATGCCTGCCATTGCCGCACCGCTGGTTCCCGAAGACGAGGCCGAGAAGGGCAAGCTGCAGGTGCGGCTCATTCATGCCGGGTTGTATGGCCGCCACGCATTGACCACCTTCGCCGGAATTCGGGTGTGTCTGACGACGGTCCCACTGGCGTTAGGACTGCTGGCGGCCGCGATTGGTCTGGCGGAGTGGACTCTGGCACTGATCGGAGCTTCGGTGTTCGCCATCCTGGGCTACATTGCACCGAGCTTCTGGCTGGATCGGCGGAAGGCGAAACGGCAGAATCTCATTCGCCGGGCACTGCCGGACGCGATGGACATGATCGTGGTCTGTCTGGACGGTGGGCTGAGTCCCGTGGCCGCGTTGGATAAGGTGGCCGGTGAAATGCACCTGGCTTATCCTCTGATCGCCAGCGAACTGAGGTTGGTGATTCGTGGATCCGAGTTGGGGCAGTCCACAGGGGAGTCCTTGCAGCAGTTTGCCGGTCGATTCGACCTGGAAGAACTGCGCAGACTGGCCTCGATGGTGATGGAGTCTGACCGCTTCGGGACCAGCGTGGGCAAGATCCTTCGAGTCCACGCGGGGGACATGCGAGTCCGGCGTCACCAGATGGCCGAGGAAATGGCCCGGAAGGCCGCCGTGCAACTCCTCTTCCCGACGGTGGTATTCATTCTTCCATGCATCTTCGTCGTCGTACTCGCGCCTTCGGCGATTCACATTATCCGCATCCTCAACACCATTGGCTCCCGGTGATCCCGGTCGGCACAGAAGTGATGTCATGACGTTCCCGACAAAAGTCTTCATTGGGCGATCTGAGCCCTCAAAAACACAGGGTTTTTCGAGGTGTTATTGCCCAAATTGGACTTTTATCGGAAACGTCATATAATGGGATGCGCAAACGGAAATCCAGTGTTTGAATAGGAAGTCCGATCATGCAGACAACGGTTTCAAAAGAACTCATCACTCTCCGCATGTGCTGGCGAAAATGGAGAGCCGTGGTGGAGCAGTTTGCCAGTCAACGCTCGAGTCGGCATGGCGTGGACGCGGCTGCCTATCACTTGCTGCACCACAAAGTCATTGAAGCGTGTCGGCAGGCGGAGTTGTCGGAGGGAGAAGCGACTCGCCGGACCCAGCTTCACGATGCCGAGGAGTTGAGCCTGCCATGGATGACTCTGGAGACCCTCAAGCGGGCGGATCAGGGCATCCTCTTGAATCTGGCAACCCGCTGCCGAATGACCGAAAAGATGCTGGATGGTGGAACGGGATCGTGGGACGGCTTGATCGCCACCGTCATCGTGTTCACCATCGTGTTGGGTGTCGTGGGTGGTGTGTTTTCAGCGGGAACGGCACCCGACGCGCTCACGACGGGAAACACCGGCCTCGAAGCGTTGCGGAAGGTGGTCAGCCTGTGGTGGTTCAGGATTTCCATCGGAGAGGTCGCGGCCCTGTATGGGGTCGTCGGAATTGCGATTGGCATCATCACCTTGGCGGGAGCCTATGCCGTCTTCAAGGCACCGAAGAGTTACTAGCGCCTCGTCGCGACTGAGAAACGGAGGATCACATGATGACCACACGTTCCTGGAATCGGAAGACTTCGATCCCGCGACGCGGCGTGGCGGCGGCCGAATTCGCGGTGTGTCTGCCGGTGTTGATGCTGCTGGTTCTCGGATGCCTCGATTTTGGCCGATTCGCCTACGCCCTGATTGCCATTACCAACGCCGCCGAAGAGGGAGCGACCTATTGGAGTCTGAATCCCACGAAGTCCCAGGCCACAGTGGAACAATTTGCGGTGGACGAGGTTCAAGCGGCCCTCAACCCCGATTTGACGGTCACTGATGTCACAGCCACTCGAGATGACCCTGAGGTCGGCGATCGCGTGGAACGAATAGTCACAGTTGAAGTGAGTTACGTGTTCGCCCCGATCATTCCCTGGCCGGGGCTGCCCACGTCGCTGACGCTGAATCGGAAGGTGGTCATGCCACAAACTCAGTAGCTGCACGCCGTTCCCGGTCATTCCTGGAGCGAGAAGCGATGTTCTGGATCACGGGAGGAGGGGCATCATGAGAAATCGACAAGTTCGTCCTGTCACTCGGCAGCGCCGTGGGGCCACGCTGGTGGAAGCGGCATTTGTCCTGCCGGTGTTTCTGGCTCTGGTGCTCGGGATGCTCGATCTGGGGATCGGTGTGTTGCGTTATCACATGATGGGCGAGGCCGCGCGCTTGGCAGCCAGGCAGGCGGCCGTGCATGGGGCCGATGATCCCGATGACCCGCATGACGGCGATGTCTGGAGCGATCCCAACGCCGACGCGGCTGCCGTCATCGGACCTCTCCTGGCGACCGCTGGCCTAAATAGCGGCAGCTATCAGGTGGTTGTGGCCTACACCGACGGCCCCGATGACGATAACGGGCGTAGCACGAACGATCCGGGAGACTTTGTGGTCGTGACGGTGACCACGGTCTATACGCCGGTGATCCCGTTGGCGTTGGGAACCACGTCCCGCACGCTGACGGGCAGAAGCCGCATGCTGATTCAAGATTGAGAACCGGGAGACACCAGCCCAAAGCACAAGACACAGGGCTCACGACGGGGGGAGGAATGCCATGTACACGATACGAATCGAGAGGCGCGTTGAACGAGGAACGCTCACCGCCGGTCGGGACGATGACGGGATTCGATGTCCGATGGGTCAGACGCGCCAGCGGAAAGGCCGTACCCATCGGTCGGGCGTCACCTTGGTGCTGTTCGCGCTGTGCGCGACGCTGCTGGTCGGCATGGCCGGTCTGGTGATCGAAGGCGGACTGCTGATGGCGCACCAGCGGCAAGCCCAGAATGCCGCCGACGCCGCAGCCAAGGCGGCGGTACTCTACCTGCATGACCGAGAACAGGCGGGCGTTGATCCCGCCGATGTGGCTGAAGTGACCCTGAGGGGGATCGCGGACCCTTACGTCTTCACTCATAATCACATCCCGGCGGCAACGGACGGCGGCGGCTACACGCTCAAGCATCCGAACTTCACCACATGGGGGAGAGGCTCCTACGGCTCTGATGTCCGCGCGGTCGAAGTCATCGTGACCAACCCCATGACGCCGGTCTTACTCACCGTGCTGGGGTATTCGGGTCCGCAACCAGCACGGGGGCGAGCTGTGGCGTGGTACGGAACGACCCCGCGCGAAGCGGGACTCGTCGTGCTGGACCCCGATCCGCCAGGCCAAGCCGCGCTGACTGTCGACGGAACGGGCAGTTTGTTCGTCGGTGTCCGGGTCGTCCAATCCGGCGTGGTCATCGAAGACCTCAACGACATCATCGTGTATTCAGTCCACGAGGGTGAAGAGGAGGGCGGACTGAATGTCCATGACGGAAGTATTCCGACCATCCCCGGTGGCCAACCAGCCGTCGCCATCAACGGGGGGGGAGCACGAATCACAGCCGAACACATGGATGTGTCGGGAGGAGTGGATGAGGCCGACAATTATGTGAACATCGGGACCAATGGAAACGGGCTGGATGCGG
>JAYWFM010000333.1:0-22078 GCA_043778825.1 Planctomycetota bacterium
CGAACCCGGCTGGCAGACCATCTGGCGCGGCGATGAAACGCTCCTCTTGATGGCCCGCGGTGCGGATGCGATGATGCAGAAATGTGGGTAAGACTGAGGGCTGGAAGCCTGAACTCCAACCCCGATTCTCCGCATCTGAGGCATTCATGCTCGCGGGACTGCGTCGACATCTCGGCATGCCCCTCCTGGCTAAGGAGCTGACCGAGCAGGCGGCTCGGCCACGGACTTACATCGTCCGCTTCCTGTACACGGCGGTCCTGTTCTCCGCCGGGTTGTTCATCATTTACGGACGCGGAGCGACGGGCGGGGTCGCCCAGTTGGGACAGGGCCAGGAGATGTTCAACCAGATGTTTCGCCTGCAACTGGGGGCGATCCTGCTCGTCTTGCCCGCGACGTGTGCGGGGGCGTTTGCGGGGGAGAAGGAGCGGGAGAGCCTGTCGCTCTTATTACTGACGACGATCCCGCGCGGCATGATCGTACTCCAGAAGCTGCTGAGCCGGGTCATCCCGATGCTGGCGTTTGTGGTCCTGTCCTTTCCGTTGATGGCGACGGCGTACAGCTTCGGCGGAGTGCAGACGACCCAGCTGTATTTCTCGCTGGTGTTCCTCACGCTGTTGACGGTGTATGTCGGGACGGTGTCGATCATGTGTTCGACGTATTGCCGGACGACGGTCGAGGCGTACGTGGCGACGTATCTCTGCCTGCTGGGGACGGGGGTCTTTCTCGGACCGGCGGTGCCTGCCCTGTCGCAGGGGACCGATCTGGCGGTCAGTCTGACGGCGATCTGCTTCCTGTTTGCACCGTTCACGCTGGGGGCGTACCTGTTCGCGTGCGTGTTCCTCTACGACCGCGCGTTCATCCCGCCGAAGAACTTGTTGCTGGCCCTGTTCAAGGAGGTCGATCGGGTCTTTCACGAGATGAACACCGTCACGGGCGGGGTCGTGCTGGTGAAGGACGGCGATCCCTTCCCGGCCAATGACCCCATCCGTTGGCGTGAGACCGCCAAGCGCTCGCTGGGGACGTTCCGCTACCTGTTCCGGATCCTGGTGGTCATCGAACTGCCGATTCTGTGCATCTCGCAGATGGTGAACGTGAACATGGTGCAGACGCAATCGGTGATGTCGGTGTTGCTCTATAGCCTGTGGGTTATCGCGCTGCTGCTGACGACGGTGCATTCCGCCAGCGTGGTCTCGACGGAGCGTTCGCGGCAGACGCTGGACGTGCTGCTGGTCTCGCCGATTGCGGGTCGGCAGATCTTGTCGAGCAAGCTCAGCGGGGTGCGGCGGCTGTTCTGGATCTTGATGGTGCCGTTCAGCACGATCTTCCTGTTCCAGCACTGGTTCCACGGGTTTGGTAAGGACATCCGCTATCTGATCCTGTGCTACGGCAGTGTGTTCACGGTGCTGCCGCTGGTGATGTGGCTGGGGCTGGCGATCGGGATGTGGGCCCGGTCGCAAATGCGAGCGATCATCACCCTGCTGAGCATGCTGGTGCTGGTCACGATGTCGGGACCACTTGTCAATTACACCCTCGATCTGCTCCAGAGGGAGGCCACCGACCTGCGTCAACTGACGCTGCTGACCCCCGCCAACTGGGTGATGTACTTGGAGCAGGTGTTCCCGTCACACGGGGCCACCGACGAGCGCTGGCCGAGGTTCTGGGGACTGGGCGGCGTGATCCTTCTGTATGGCGTCGCAGCTGTCGGCCTGCGGTGGTGGATTCTGTCCGCAGCGGATGCGTTTCTGGGACGAGTGCGAGAGGGAGAGATGATTCCGCCCCGCGGCGATGACGAGGAGGGGGAGACCGTGGAGACGCCCGGAGTGGCGGGGTCGTGAGTCGTATGCGTATCTCTGCGAAAAGCCCACGGGTTGCAATCCGTGGGCTTTGCTGTGTGTGCATCAGAAAAACAGGCAGCCCCAAAACCAGAAGCCCCTCCCCACACAGATTTTCTCGGCATCCAGAGGTGATACATCGAACGCCACAGAAAGGCAGAATTGAAACGCAGAGGGCGCTGAGGACGCAGAGTTCCGAAGGAATGGCTTTCTCTGCGTCCTCCGCGCCCTCTGCGTTTCAATTTCCGAGTTACCGGATCGAGTGATCTCCTGTGTCGCGTTCTTCATGAGCCCGCGTTCTCCCGGTGACTGGGATCCGTGGTGAAACTCTGCCAACTTTTGTGATGCGATCACGGCTTTGCTCACACAAATTCCGTACGCGTGCCAATCGGTCTGACAAGCGTTATTCTACGCGCTGCCGTTGCAGTGCTGCCTCCGAGACGACGGTCCGACACTCCGTACAGGAATTCCAGGGATGGACCGGTCCCGTTCGCGTTCGACGCCCCCGCCTGCCGACCTCATCGGCACTCAACAGCGGTTTGACGAGTTGTGCGACGAGATCGCAGGCGCGGGGATCGTGGCCTTTGACACCGAGTTCGTCTCGGAAAGTTATTACAAGCCGAGGCTGTGTCTGATGCAGTTGGCGACGCCGCAGGGGGCGTATCTGGTGGACCCGCTGGCGGTGCCGGATTTGAGTCCGTGGTGGGAGCTGATGGCGGACGATGAGACGACGATCATCGTCCACGGCGGTCGCGAGGAGATTCGCTTCTGCCAGCGCTACGTCCGGGCCATGCCGCGCCGCCTGATCGATGTGCAGGTCGCCGAGGGCCTGCTCAGTCGCGGCTATCCGCTGGCCTATAAAAACATCGTGGCCAAGGTCGTCGGCCAGACCGTCGGCAGTCACGAGACCCGCTCCGACTGGGAGCGTCGCCCGCTGGCCACCAAGCAACTCGAATACGCGGTCGAGGACGTGGACCACCTGCTGGAAATCTGGCGGCGGCAGGAACAGTCGCTCGATAAACTCGGACGGCTCGACTGGGCCTACGCGGAGTTTGAGCGACTGATCGACACCGTGCAGCAGGAGCAGGACCGCGAAGGGTGGCGGAAGCTCAGCGGAGTCCAAAAGTTCTCGCCCAAGGAGCAGGCCGTCGCCCGCGCCCTCCATGAATGGCGCGATCGCACAGCGGAGCGGCATGACCGCCCCGCCCGTGTCATGTTTCGGGACGACATGCTGCTGGAACTGGTCAAGCGCCAGCCGAAGACGGTTCATGAGATGAACCTCACCCGAGGCATGCAGCGGCGGGACTACCAGTCGGTGGCGGAAGAGATTATCGAGGTCATCCGCGAGGCCCAGTCGCTCCCCGCCGACCAGTTGCCGCAGTCCACATCGAGTCGGTCGAATGGCTCGATCGACGATGTGCTGTCCAAGCTGTTGAGCTTGGCGCTGGCGAATCGGTGCATGGACATGAACCTCTCGATGTCGCTGGTGGGGACGATGTCGGACATCGACGAACTGATCCGCTGGCACGTCCTCGATGGCCGTCGAGGTCCCCAGCCCCGGTTGCTGGCGGGCTGGCGAGCCGAAGTCTGCGGCGACCTGCTGACCGATCTGCTGGATGGCAAGGTGTCGCTGCGCGTCAGCAACCCGCGCGCGGATGCCCCGCTGCGGTTCGATCGACGGGCGGAGTAGCCGTCAGCCGTCAGCCATCAGCAGTCAGCCAGAAAAAGCCCACCGGTTGCAACCGGTGGGCTTTCCAAGCATCCAAGCATCCAAGCATCCAAGCATCCAAGCATCCAAGCATCCAAGCATCCAAGCATCCAAGCATCCTTCATCCTTCATCCTTCATCCTTCATCCTTCCCAAGCCCCACCCATGGTCACCATCCGCCCCGTCCGTCGTGCTCTCGTTCCCGTCAGTTCGGATGCTGCTCAGCGGACCTCAGCTCCCAACTACGATGAGTTCCAGAGCGATGTCGAAATCTGGGACATGCTGCAAGAGCGGCCCGAGAACGTGCTGCGGGTCAAGATGCCGCATTGCCATGTCGCCAAGAAGGAAGACATCTACGCCGAGGACGCGCCGCAGGCTCTCGACCATGCTGCTGAGCAGTGGAGTTGGTTGCGGTCGAGCGGGTTGATGAAAGAGGCACCGGGGATTCTGTGGGTCTACCAGATCGTCTCGCCCAAGCGACCGCACGCTCCGCAGCTGGGACTGGGCGGGTATGGCAAGACAGCCGAGATTCGCACTCCGACCACCCCGAACGGCTGCATCATCCGCAACGAGGGGATTCGCCAGGAGAAGGCCGAGGGCCGGGCCCGGCTGATCCGCCGCATCAAGGCGTACATCGGCACCGTCAACCTCGCCGTCCGCGATGACTCCGGCAGCCTGCTGAAGGCCCTTGAAGCGGCCGCTGCCGCTCGTCCCTGCGACTACGAAGCCACCGATGAGGCCCACAACATCCACCGCGTCTGGCTCGTTACGAACCCCGACGAGATCGCCAAGTTCACCGCCCTCATGGCCGCCGAGCCGGCCGCATACGTGGCGGATGGCAACCACCGCAGTGCCGCAGCCGCCTCGCTGGGGTACGAGGAATTCCTGACAGTGTTCTTCCCGACGTGCCGGTTGGGACTGGAGCCGTACAACCGGCTGCTGCCCTTGAACGGACTGAGTCGGGACGAGTTCTTCGCCAAGCTGAGTCAGAAGTTTGACATCAAGCCACTGGGGCCGGTGGCTCCGTACCGACCGGCTGCGGTCAACACGTTGGGGTTCTACTGCGGCGGTCAGTGGAGCGTGGCGACCCCCAAGCCGGGCGTGTTCAATGCGAACGATGCTGCCGAGTCGATTGATTCCGACATCGTGCAGCGGCTGATCATCGACGAGATTCTCGGCATGCCGGACGGTCGCGACAAGCGGATCAACTACGTCGGGGGGAACAAGGACGCCGCGTACTTGAAGAGCCGCGTCGACGCCGGGGAGTACGACCTGGCGATCTCGCTGGCCCCGGTGACGATGGACCAGTTCTGTGCCGTGTGCGAGCAGAACAAGTTCATGCCGCCCAAGTCGACCTGGTTCGACCCCAAGATCCGTAGCGGGCTGGTGATGGCGATTCTGGACTGACGCACTCACGAAAGCCCAGTGGTTGCAACCACTGGGCTTTTTTCATCTCACACAATGTGCGGCACGAGTTTTGCGAAAATCTCGGTCCCCCGACGAAAATCCCGTTGACGACTGGTTTCTTACCGGTACGATCAAAAGGATGTCAGACCGCTCCGCTCGGGGTCTCCGTTGAATCCCCTCCCTCAGACGACGATGAACTTCGTCCGCCGCCTTGCGGTGTCGGGGACGGTGTTTCTTCTGGTTCTGGCCGCTCACTCCGGAGTCTTCGCCGCCCAATGCGGGGGCTTGCCGAAGGGGTGGGAACCTGCGGAATCGCAGGCCAGCAGTACGCCTGCGGACGCGGTGCCTCAGCAGCCAGCTTCCCCGGTGCCCGCGCCCTGCCAGTGTCGCGGAGCCAGTTGCCATCCGGCAGCTCCGTCTCCCGCCCCCGAGCGCGGGGTGGTGTCGAGTATTCAAACTGACGCGATGCTGGACCGATCGATGTGCTGGATGTCGGTCCGATCTGTCTCAGAATTCCCGGCTGCGGTGAATTCCACGTTGCGGTATGAGGTCGTATTGGGGCTCTTTCGCCCCCCCTGTGGCGTTTAGTCAGAGCGGCATCTCGGCAGTAGCGTGGGCTTTAGCCCACGCTTTCGAGGGGGATCGCACGCTCGCGTGGGCTAAAGCCCACGCTACTGAGACGTTCTCTTCGACCTCATCTTCAATTGCGCCCATTGGGGCGACAAGGAATACCCATGCCTCTCTCCATTCGCCGACGCGGATTCACGCTCATCGAGCTGCTCGTCGTCATCGCCATCATCGCGGTCCTGATTGCCCTGCTGC
This sequence comes from Planctomycetota bacterium, assembly GCA_043778825.1. GTDB lineage: Bacteria > Planctomycetota > Planctomycetia > Planctomycetales > Planctomycetaceae > TH-plancto1. The sequence goes on from JAYWFM010000333.1 coordinate 5,769, forward strand.
TGCCTGCTGTGCAACAGGCCCGCGAGGCCGCCCGCCGGTCGCAGTGCAAGAACAACCTCAAGCAAATGGGGCTGGCCATCCACAACTACCACGAATCCTTTGGGTGCATCCCCATCGCCGACGTGAACGGCACCTCGACCCCGATCTCGGCCCATGCCCGCTTGCTGCCCTACTTGGACCAGTCACCACTGTACGCCCTGGTCGACTTCAACGTCCCCTATAACGATGTCAAGAACACAGCCGCACGCATGACCGAGTTGCAGGTCTTCCGCTGTCCGTCCGACCCGGACACGCTGCCGATGTCGGTGGGGGGGCGGAACAACTACTACTGGAACGCGGGTTCCGGGATTGTGATGTACAACTCGGGACAGACGGGGCTGCCGCAATCCAACGGGGTCATTTTTCACCAACGACGAATCAAGTTTTCCGATATCACCGACGGACTCACCAACACGGCGGCGATGGCCGAGAAGCTGACCGGAGATGGGTCGAACGGGATCTCCACGCCACGGACCGATACGTTCCAGCCGGGCACCTACCCCACGACGTCGGATGAGGCGCTGCAGCAGTGCAACGCGATGAATGTGACCGACCTCACGAAGCAGGGGTACTCGAATGTCGGCGGGCCGTGGCTGCAACAGTACCACTCGACGAACCAGTACAACCATGTGCTGCCGCCGAATGGACGGTCGTGCATGTTCCCCCCGGGACGCATCGCGACGACCCCCAACAGCCAGCACACCGGGGGAGTCCACATGCTGTTGTGTGATGGCTCGGTGAGGTTCGTCTCGGACAGCATCCACCTGGCGACGTGGCGCAGCCTGGGAAGTATCAACGGAGGGGAACTGCTGGGCGAGTATTAGGTCTGCGACACGGCTCTGTGTGGGAGTCCAGGCTTTAGGATCGTTCGAGGAATAACTGTCTGATTGTCGCCTTTCGCTCCGCGAAAGGCCGGTCTTTCGCGGAGCGAAAGACGACTCTTGTTTCTCGAACGATACTTACTCCAGCGGGCGGGAATTGAATTCGAGGAGCGGTAGCTGGATTGAAGGCGGCTGCAATCCCTTCGGGATAGGGGACTCCTCTCCAATCCTTTCCGGTGGTGTCGCTACGCTCACCACCGGCTATTGGCTGGAATCCCTTCGGGATAGGAGTGCGCAGGCCCCCTGTCGCTCACGTCGCTCCGCGACTGAGACTCCTCTCGCGGGATACCCCTCACATCAGGAGAGACCTCCGTCGACAAACCTGACCCTCAACGGAATGCGAGTCGCGGAGCGACATCGCCTACAATTCTGGTTGCAAACGCGGTGATCGGCTGTCATGCTCCCCGCGTCATTTCGACCCGGTCCGCCCCTCCCCACCCCTCGACTCTGGAAGAGCCATGTTGTCCGCACTCGTGCAGTCCGCTGTGAAACGTGACCTGTGGGCCATGGCCGAAGGGGAGAACAACGACAAGCCTCTCATGATCCGCTTTCGGTCGGAGTTGAGAACGGTCGAGGATGTCAGTGGGTATCCGGAGTTGTTGCTGGTCAACTGGAGCTATGAGCCGGACCCGCACGGGTTGCCGTCGGATGCGGCGGTCGAGGCAATCGACGACTTCGAGGATCTCCTGCTCGCCGCTCTGGAACATGACTGCCAGTCAGTCCTCGTGTGCGTGATTACCAACGACGGGTCGCGGCAGTGGGTGTGCTACTCGAGCAACATTGATGAGGCCGCCAATCGCATCAACGCCATGCCCCAGAAGCCCCAGCCGTACCCGATTGAACTGCTGACCGACGATGACGCCGAGTGGTCCTACTTCAAGGACAACATCCTCGGCGAGTGCGACGACGCGGAAGAGGGTTGAGGGTTGAGCGGAGGGTTGAGCGACAAGAGGCGGGACACGGCGTCGTTCCTATCCCGAAGGGATTCCAGCCCATAGCCGGTGGTCAGCGCAGCGCCACCACCGGATCATATGTGACGTGATGATCCCTATCCCGAAGGGATTGCAGCCACCCGTAGATACGGGTGACTCTTGGAATTCTTGCGGCTATCGTGTTGTCCAACGTCCGCGACCCCACCTGAGAGCCCCCATGCCTTCCACGTTCACCAGCCTGAACTACCATCTCGTCTTCAGCACAAAAGATCGCGTCCCTCAAATTGCAGAGTCTTGGGAATCTCGGCTCCACGAATATCTCGGCGGAACAATCAAGGGGCTGGGCGGTGTGTCACTTCAGGTTGGTGGTGTTGAGGATCATGTGCATCTGCTGGTGGGACTCAAGCCGACGCACTGCCTGGCCGATGTGCTCCGAGAACTAAAACGCACATCGTCAATCTGGGTGCATACCGAAATCGGTGACCACCGGTTCACATGGCAGTCGGGTTACGCGGCGTTCACGGTCAGTCCTTCGACCTGCAAGAGCGTGAAAGCGTATATCAAGAATCAGCGGGAGCATCACCGACAACTGGGCTTTCGGGAAGAATTGGTCCAGTTGCTTCAGCGGGCGGGGATCGATTTCGAGGATCGGTATCTGGATTGATGGGCGGCTGCAATCCCTTCGGGATAGAAATCGTCATGTTACATCTTGTCCGGTGGTGGCGCTGCGCTGACCACCGGCTATTGGCTGGAATCCCTTCGGGATAGAAGCCAGGCCGTGTCCCGCCTCTTGTCGCTCAACACTCAACACTCAACCCCCTACCTCAACGAATCGCCGCCACGATCGCGTTACTCAACTTCGTCAGCGCCAGCCCGCTGTGTTTCTCCAGCGGCAGCGTCGACAGCAGGACCGCCGCTGCGTATCGATCGGGATCGATCCACATCAACGTCCCCGTCGCGCCCCAGTGGCCATACGCCCTGGGCCCCAGCAGATCGCCGAACGAGGCCGGGTGCGCGGGCCAGTTCATCCGCCAGCCGAAGCCCCAGCCGCGACAGCGCCGGTCCGCCTCGGGAACATCCGGGAAGAATGGCAATTGGTTCGCTGTCGCCGCCTGAATCGTCGTGTGCGAGAACAGTTTGGTCAGGCCGTTCGTGCCGCCTTCCAGCATCACTTGGCCGAAGCGGATCATGTCGCTGGTGGTGGTCAGCATCCCGCCCCACGGGGCCCCGAGTTCCAGCCAGTAGCGGCTGTTCCAATTCCAGTCCTCGCCGCCATTTTGCTCGTCGGGGACATCGGTGATCGCCAGCCGCTCGGCATTGCCACCCCGAGTGAACCACTCGTCGGGGGCACCGAGGACCGTGTCCTTCATTCGCAGTGGCGTGAAGATCTCCCGCTGGAGAAATGCGGGCAGGCTGGTGCGGGTCACCGACTCAATCACCGCTGCGAGCAGCGTAAACCCCATGCTCTGGTACTGCACGCCGCGTCCCGGCGGGAAGTCGAGCGAGACGCTGCACGCCCCCTCCATGAACCGCTGCAGCGGTGACTTCGTCATCCGCAGGGCGCGGTTGTTCGGCAATTGATCCGGCAGCCCCGAGGTGTGCGTCAACAGGTGCCGGATGGTGATGCCCTGTTTCGCGGCATCGCTGAGTTGGGGCAGATAGTTCGCGACCGGGTCGGAGAGTGCGATCTCTCCTCGCTCGACCAGCAGCATGGTGGCCATGGCGACGATGGGCTTGGTCAGGGACGCCGCGAGGAAGATCGAATTCGCCCGCAGCGGAGACATCGAAGCCGTGGCAGACTGCCGCCCGAACTGGTATTCGCCGGTCGACTTGCCCCGCACGGAGACCTGGAAGGCCAACCCCGGCAGCAGCGTTTGCGTCAGCTTCTTGGCCAGTGCCAGGACGCGATTCCAACGCTCAGGACACAACCCCGCATCTTCCGGGGAGGTGATTGCCAGAAACTCATCAGAGGAGGAAAGCATGAACTCAGTACGTCTTTCGTCCCGAAAGGGTGAGTGACAGGATTGGTTGAGACCGACAATAATCCCAATTCGGCGAGCCGGGCGGCGTCAGCCCCCGGACTGCGAGAGCAGTCCAGAGTCCGAGGGCTGACGCCGCCCGGCTCGCCGAAATCTGTTGGAAACCTCTGGAATCCGATTAGCGATCCCGTTCGTCCCCGAGATCAACCTCATGCACCGGCATCAGACGATCGAGATTGGTGACGGACAGCACCTCGCGCACATCGTCCGACGGGTTGTAGAGATGCACCTCAGCCCCGATTTGCCGGACCGAGGCCAGCAACCCCAGCAGTCCGCTGGGAATCAACCTGACCCCCGTGAGATCCACCGCCAGCACGCGGCAGTGTTCCCGAGCGATCAGCGCCACGATCTCTTCCCGACAGAGGGCCAGATTCACCGTGTCCAGCAACTCCCGTCCTCCGAACCCCACCACGGTCGTGGGACCAACGGAGTAGACTTCCAAGATCGGCGGTTCACCCGGCATGGGGGGCTCACTCAGAGAGGGGATTCTGGGCACCGGACATCGTCCAAACCCACTTCGACTATACACATCCGATGATCGCCCTCAAGAGGAAGTACCACGGATTACTCGGAATTCCCCGGTATTTTGGCATCACCGCTACGAGATCCGGAACAACCGCCGGATCGCCTCCAGCAACCCGTGCGGCGTCCCCTCCCGGGATTCGTCTCGCAGGGCCTCCAGCGGCGGATGCAGCAGCTTGTTCACGATCCGGTCGACCGTGCGCTCGACGGCCTGGCGATCGGATTCGCTCAGGTGCGGGGCCTTCCGGAACAGTTGGTCGAGTTCCTGGCGGCTGATCTCCTGCCAGTGTTCTCGCAGCTGCTTGATGATCGGGCCGGTCGATTTGTGGTTCAGGTCGTGAACGAAGCGGGAGGTCTCTTCGTCGATGATCTTGCGGGCGACTTCGATCTCATGGGCGCGGTTGTTGCGGTTCCGCTGGCAGGTCGCTTCGAGGTCGTCGATATCGTACAGGAACACCCCGTCATCGATCTTGCCGACCGCCGGGTCGAAGTCGCGCGGGGCACCCAGGTCGAGGATGAACACCGGTCGCTCACCGGTCCGTTTGCGGATCGCCTGGAACCGGGGCACGTCGACGATCGGTCGGTCGGCCCCGGTCGTGCTGACGATGACATCGGCCTCGCACAGGCAGTCATCGAGCGTGGCCCAATCGCGGGCGATCCCGCCGAACTCGTGAGCCAGCCGCAGTGCTCGCTCTGGATTGCGGTTGCAGACGAGAATGCGTTTGACCCCCTCGGACTTCAGATACCGCAGCGTCTCCTCGCCCATCTCGCCCGCCCCGATGACGAGGACGGTTTTGTCACGGAAGCTGTCGAAGATGCTCTTGCCGAAGTCGATGACCGCCACGCTGGCGATCGAGATGCGGCCCTCGGAGAGCCGCGTCTCGGTGCGGACGCGGCTGCTGACGGCCAAGGCCCGCTGGAAAAGGGTGTTGGTCAACAGCCCGCAGGCGGTGGCCTTCGCAGCTGCGTCATAGGCCGACTTGACCTGGTTCACGATCTGGCTTTCGCCGAGGACCATGCTGTCGATGCTGCTGGCGACATCGAACAGGTGCCGCACAGCGTCCTGGCCCGACTTCTCAGCGAGTTCTGAGTAGAAGTCATCGAGCGGCACCTCGTGGAACTCCGACAGGAACTGGGCGAGCTTCCGCAGCTCCGGCCCACTGCCCGGCACATCATGCGCGGTATAAATCTCGACCCGGTTGCAGGTCGAGACGATCACGAACTCGCACTGCGGAAACCGCTCGCGCAGCTCCGTATAAGCCCGCGCGAGATGCTCCGGCGAGGAGAACGCCAAACGCTCGCGGACGGAGAGACTCGCGGTTTGGTGCGTGCAGTAGACGACCTGGAGGTTCACGTGCGAGCCTCCCGGGGAGGGGAGGGTTGATGGTTGATGGTTGATGGTTGATCGACGGAGGGAAATTCGAGTTTCCTCACCGCCTCTGGCCCTAGGCCCTCGCCCCGAGGCCCTAGGCCTCCACTGCCCTTCTTCCCATGAATCCCGCCCGTAAACACTTCCAAACAAATCATCGTCACCAGCAGAAACCCACAGGCCCACAACGTCCGCCACGCCACGATCTTCCCCGATGACTGGCTGCGACTCACCAGCCACCCGAACAGGACGATCATGGCCAGCCACAACGCATACATCACGACGAATCCCGGTGCGAACAGATCCACGGGAGACGCCGTGGCCCGCGACTTCCAGGCCAGACAGACCCCCGCCAGCATCCCCAGCGTCAGCAGCGGTACCGAACTGACCACCGCCCACCAGTTCATCCGACCGAGCCGCTCGAGGCTATACAACTGGAGACTGTCCGGATCGGGCGTCTTGTGCCTCAACCGATTGTGCTGCACGAGGTACATCAGGCTCAACAAGAAACCGATTGTGACCCCGGCAATCCCAAACACCAGCAGCGAGGCATGGAACATCTCGACCGCATACTGGGCGTCCCGAACCCGAGGTTCCTTCTTCATCGAAGTCGACGAACTGACGAGCAACAACACCAGTGGCAACAGAAACACCCCCAGCCCCAGTCGACGGTCCCGCAACTCCAATACCAAATACACCGCAGCCGCCACCCACGCCAGCACCAGCAACCAGTCGTGCATCGACCCGATCAGAGGAGGCATGTGCGAGACGCGGCTGCGATGCACGAGATACATCGTCTGCGCGAGCAGCCCCGCCCCGGTGAAGCCAATAGCGGCCCAGCGGTTGATGCGACTGCTCTTCATGAATTGGGTCAGCTCCAACCCCAGCGCCACCACGTAGCTGGCGAAGAAGCAGAAGACAGACACCTTTTCGAGATGCGGCATGGGGAGGGCCTGGGGGGGACAAAGAGGTTGACTCTCGTTCCCAAGCTCCGCTTGGGAACGCATATCCTCGAAGCTCTGCTTTGACTCGCGTGCCAAACAGCGCGATCGACACCGGAATTCCCTCCTGCCAGTCGCCGTTTGGCAGGAGGCGAAGCGGAGCTTCTGGGATATTCCGTCCCAAGCAGAGCTTGGGACGGAGAGAATGGTGGGACTACGACGACGACTCAATCGATCGGCAGGAACGTCAGCGTCCCGGCCAGCATGTCGGGCACGATCAGCTGCTTATTCTCGCGATCGTAGAAGAAGTCGGCAGCGGATTGGAGTCCCTCGTGAATGACCTTGGCTTCCTTCGTTTTGCGGTCGACCTTCCAGACCTTGCCCTGCGTCCAACTGGAGGCATAGAAGAAGTCCCGCGTGGCGGTCAGGCCATCCAGCCCGCGCAGCCCGCTGGCCAGGACGGTGTACTTGCCGTCTTCGTAGTTCACGATGTCCCCGGTAAAGAAGTCAGAGACGTAGATGCGTTCGGTCCCTTGCGGACCACCGACTGCGACGCCGTTGGGAAACCGAAGCGCCGGGTTGCCTGCGGGCACAGCCACGCTGATCTCGCCCTTGAGAGTGACCTTGTAAACGCACCCCTTGTTCGGCAGCTTCTGGGCCTCCTCGCTGTCGAGCGGCCACAGCTTGCGGTCCCCACTCGGGTCGAACATCGGGGCCGGGTTACTCATCTCGGCGACATAGACGCAAGCTCCGTCCCGGCCCGCCGCCACATCGTTGAGGAACTCGATCGGCTGGGGGAAGTTTTTCGCTTCGGCGAGCTTCGTGGCGGTGCCGTCCTTGTCGACCTTCCACAGCGTCGTCTCATCGGCAGTGACGAGGAAGTCGCCGACGAAGACCAGCCCCTTGGGATTGCTGAACCCCTTGGCGAAGACGGTCACGGTCTCGCCATCGACCGAGACGATCGTCCCGTCGTCGGGGACTTCGCCGTTGATCATCGAGACATACAGCTTGCCCCCAAACCCCCGGCAGACGCTCTCCGGCTTCTCGCCGACCTTGATGGTTTTGAGGGGCGTCTGGGCGACTAGCAGACTGGTCGAGAACAGGTACAGTGCGAGACAGATCAGGGCAGGGCGGGGCATGAGTCACTCCGGCGGGGCAGGGGGCGGGGCATTCGGGATTGAGTGTAACAGGAGTCCCCCTCATGAGTCAGCCGATGGCGAGCCAGCAGCGATCACCGGCAGAGTGTGTGCGTCTCAAACGTCGGTGGAATGCTGCACTACGCACGATTCTCATCCAAATATTTCGCAGCTTCGGCGGATGGATATCGATCCACCCGTTCCAGAGTGTCACGCTCGAATAATCGTTGGGTGTCGTTGAATCGAAGAATCTTGGCTGTGGCTTCACCAATTGCAGATTGCGGTTGGATTAACACACCCTGAAGTAAAAAGTGTTCACTCCAGCGGTCAATGCGTGGATTGAAGAATCGAGTGAATTGACGAGCACTTGTCGCCAAGGTCCCGATGTCGGAACCTTTCGCTCGATTACAACACGCGCAGGCGTACGCCAAATTCTCGGCCTCAGTCGGGCCATCGTGCTTCTCCGCAATGATGTGCTCGACCTGACACCCGAAATACGTGTCATCTTCGTGAATCAAGCAATACTCGCACACGCGGTTCGCCCGCGCTGCGACGAGACGACGGAGATCAGCACCGACGTAGCTGGTCATTGCGGGCAGAAACTCCGCGCCCGGGCTTTGGCCAGCCGCATGATGTGCTCCAAGTTCATGAACTGCTCGAGTTCAGTGGACTCCTCCGGCGTCAAGCCAGTCGTCTTTTCCTTATGGATTAAATCCGCCACGAGATCCTTGGTGCTTTGGGACGGCTCGAAACGGACCACCGCATCGGGCGTCGTTCCGGCGGCAATGAAGTCAATGATTTCGTCATAGGCGTGGATCATAAACCCGATCTTACCGACGGAGCAACGGCGCGCCAATCTCTGCATTTGTAGGGGTGCTGTTGCTCGTCACAAGAGACATTCCCCAACCGTCCGGTTGCAGACCCACGCCTTTCGGCTCACAATGAAGATCCCCAATGCGTCCCGCCGACTCGCCGCCCCTCGGACCCCTCCCATGTCACTGCCCCAGCATGAAAGCATCGACATCGCCTTTGCCGTTCCGTTTAAGCACCGGCTGCGGTTGACCTCGGATGTGTTCGGCGACGAGTTGCCGGTGCTGCTCGATCTGATTGAGCGGTCGGGCGATCAACTCCCGCGCGTGCAGTTCTGGATCGATGACTCTGTGGCCAAGGCCGACCCCACGCTGGTCCCGCGCATTGAGACGCTGATCTGCGAATCGGATGCCCACTTCGTCTCCACCGGCCCGATTCAATTCGCTCCCGGTGGCGAGGCCGTCAAAAACGACATCGACGCCCAGAAGCGGATGCTGCAGGCCATCAACGCCGAGGACCTCGACCGTCGCAGCTATGTCATCGTCATCGGTGGCGGGGCGGTGCTGGATGCGGTCGGGTTCGCGGCGGCGATTGCTCATCGGGGGATTCGGTTGATCCGGCTGCCGACGACGACGCTGGCCCAGGCCGACTCGGGCGTAGGGGTCAAGAACAGCGTGAATCTGTTCGCGAAGAAGAACTGGCTGGGGACGTTTGCCGTGCCATGGGGCGTCATCAACGATGCCAAGTTGCTGGCCACGCTGCCGGATCGCGACTTCCGCTGCGGGTTCTCGGAGGCGGTGAAGGTCACGGTCTTGAAGGATCGCGAGGGGTTCGACGAGGTCTGCCGCCTCGCTCCTCGCATCGGCCAGCGAGACATGACCGCCGCCCTGCCCGTCATCCGCCGCTCGGCTCAATTGCACCTGCAACACATCACGCAGGGCGGCGACCCGTTCGAGATGCAGGAGGCCCGCCCGCTCGACTTCGGCCACTGGTCGGCCCACAAGCTGGAGGTGATGTCGAACTTCGACCTGCGTCACGGGGAGGCCGTCGCCATCGGCGTGGCGGTCGACACGATCTACAGCTCGCTGGTCCACGGGTTCCCGCGCGAGGACGCCCAACGGGTGTTGAAGGCACTGACCGACTTCGGACTGACGCTCGACCACCCGGCGCTGCATGACACCTGGACGCTGTTCCGGGGACTGGAAGAGTTCCGGCAGCACCTGGGTGGACGGCTCACGCTCACGATGCTGTCGAGCGTGGGGCACAAGCTGGATGTGCATCAGGTCGACAAGCCGAAGATGCTGCAGGCGATTGCAGAGGTCGCGGAGTTCGCGATGAAGCCGCGTCTGCAATCGAATGCCGGGTGATGACGGGGTGGGGCGGCAGAGCGCTCCGCTCCGCAGAGCCTTCGCGTCGCGGCTAAACTTTCGGGGTTCATGAGTTCTGGATTGCGGGGAATGTCCGTGATGCGACAACTGGCGTTTCTGGGAATGCTTCTCTCGTTGTCATCCAGCGGATGGGCTGCGGAAGACAGAGTCTCGTTCAGCCGTGACGTGCTGCCGATTCTGTCGGACTACTGCTTCAAGTGTCATGGCCCCTCGGAGAAAGGGCGCGAGGCGGAGCTGCGGCTCGACACGCAGGACGGGGCGCTGGCTGTCCATGAGGGACAGGCCATCGTGAAGCCCGGCGACCTGGCCGCCAGCGAGCTGATCCAGCGGATCATTTCGAAAGACCCGGAGGAGGTGATGCCGCCGCTGAAGGCCAAGCACGATCTCACGCCGCAGCAGATCGAGACGCTCCAGCGCTGGGTCGCCGAAGGGGCCGTGTGGGGCCAGCACTGGGCGTTTGAACCGCTGTCAGCGCCGAAGGTTCCCGAAGTGCCTGCGGGGTTCGGGACGGTGGTCAATCCGATCGACCACTTCGTCCTCGCGCAGCTCCAGCGCGAGGGACTCACTCCTTCGTCCGCAGCGGACAAAGCCACGCTGATCCGCCGGGTGTCACTCGACCTGACGGGGTTACCGCCGACGCCAGAGGAGGTCGATGCCTTCGTGGCTAATACCGACCCGGCAGCTTACGAGCAGCTCGTCGACCGCCTGCTCGCCTCGCCGCGCTACGGCGAACGGATGGTCTGGGAGTGGCTCGAAGCGGCCCGCTATGCCGACTCGAACGGGTATCAGGGCGACGGCGAGCGGACGATGTGGCCGTGGCGCGATTGGGCCATTGCAGCCTTCAACAGCAACATGCCGTACGATCAGTTCAGCGTCTGGCAACTCGCCGGCGATCAACTCCCCGAGGCGACGCGCGACCAGAAGCTGGCCACGGGGTTCCTCCGCAACCACATGATCAACGGCGAGGGGGGCCGCATCGCCGCCGAGAACCGCGTCGACTACGTAATGGACATGAGCGAGGCGACCGGCACCGTGTGGCTGGCCTTGACGATGAACTGCTGTCGGTGTCATGACCACAAGTTCGACCCGATCTTGCAGGCCGACTATTACTCGCTGTTCGACTTCTTCAACCACACGCCGGTCGATGGCGGCGGCGGCAACCCGCAGACGCCCCCAGTCCTCGACCTGCCGACACCGGAACAGACGCAGCAACTGGAGGCCGCTAACGCCGACCATGCCAAGGCGACCGCCGAACTGACCGCCCTGGAGAAGGAATACTTCGTCGTTGCCGACGGACCGCTGTCGAAGTCCAAGCGGGCGGTGAACCTCTCCGAGGAGCAGAAGAAGATTCTCGATCAGCCCGCCGCTGACCGCGACTCGGGCCAATTGCAGAAGCTCATCGAGATGATCGGCGACATCGAGCATGAGGTCTACCAGCAGAAGCTAGAGTCTCTCAAAGCGGTGGTCGATCGCCGCAACGGGATCAACGGCGGCATCCCGCGCGTGATGATTATGGCCGACCAGCCGACCCAGCGCGAGACGTTCATCCTCACCAAGGGCCTGTACAACAAACCGACCGAGATCAAGGTCACCGCCAACACCCCCCACGCCTTGCCGCCGATGCCTGCTGAGGCCGCGAAGAACCGGCTGGGCCTCGCGAACTGGCTCGTGTCGAAGGAGAACCCGCTGACGCCGCGCGTGGTGGTCAATCGGTTCTGGCAGCAGTTGTTTGGCATCGGTCTGGTGAAGACCTCCGAGGACTTCGGGGTCCAGGGAGAGAAGCCGTCGCACCCCGAGTTGCTCGACTGGCTGGCCGCTGATTTCCGTGATGGCGGATGGAACTTGAAGGGCCTGATGAAGCGCATTGTCATGAGCGCCACGTACCGCCAGAGTTCGCACGTGGCACCCGGAATGGCGGAACGCGACCCGCAGAACCGGCTGCTCGCGCGCGGGTCACGCTACCGGTTGCCCTCGTGGATGATCCGCGATCAGGCGCTGGCGGCGAGCGGACTCTACGTCGAGCAGGTCGGTGGCCCGCCGGTTCGGCCTTATCAACCCGAAGGAGTCTGGGAGGAGGCCACCTTCGGCAACAAACGCTACACCCCCGACACCGGCGAGTCGCTCTACCGTCGCAGCGTGTACACCTTCTGGCGACGGATCATCGGCCCGACGATGTTCTTCGATGTCGCCCCGCGCCAGACGTGCATCGTGAAACCGGTGCGGACGAATACGCCGCTACAAGCCCTCGCGGTCATGAACGATGTGCAGTACATCGAAGCCGCCCGCGCCCTCGCCGAACGGGCGATGAAGGCCAGCCCCGACCGCAATGGCCGAATCACGTTCGCCTTCCGCCGCCTGCTCGGGAGAAAACCGCAGCCGGAGGAGATCGCCGTCCTCGCTGCCAGCTACGACCGCCAACTCTCCGAGTACACCCAGTCGCCCGCCGAGGCCGACAAACTTCTCCAGCAGGGGGCGTCCCCCCGCGATACCGCTCTCAACGTCCCCGAACACGCCGCCCTGACCGGCGTGACGTTGATCTTACTGAACCTCGACGAGACCCTCACCCGCGAGTAACCGTGAGACCAGAGGGGTTTGGTTGACCAGTGTCGGGTCAGAAGGATCGCCGTTCATGAATCGACTTTCGCGAGAGCTGCTGAATGTCCTCTTGGTTGTGTCCGGCATACTCTCTGCCGCGATGGGAATTCATGGTTTCCTGCTCTCCAGTAACTTCATTGATGGTGGGGTAACCGGGGTGTCGATGCTGCTGGCCAAGATCACGGGGATTCCGCTGTCGATCTGGATTCCGCTGGTCAACCTCCCATTCATCGCGCTGGGCTATCGACAGATTGGTCCGGCGTTTGCCGTCCGCAGTGTCTTGGCCATCACCGGTCTGGCGCTGGCTCTCGCCGTGATTCCATTTCCGGATGTCACTCCCGACCTGACTCTGACATCTGTCTTTGGCGGGGTCTTTCTCGGAGCGGGGATTGGCTTGGCCGTTCGAGGCGGAGCGGTGCTCGATGGGACAGAGATCGCGGCCTTGCTGCTCAGCAAGCGGAGCGACCTGTTCAAGGTTGGCGACATCATCCTGGCCTTCAACGTCGTCTTGTTTCTCGCGGCGATGACGGTTCTCAAAGTTGAGGAAGCGCTCTACTCGATCCTCACCTACGTGGCAGCGGCCAAGACTCTCGATTTCGTGATCTATGGGCTGGAGCAATTCACAGCCATCACAATCATTTCGGACCGGAGCGCCGCGATTCGAGAGAACATCACGGGGACACTGGGCCGTGGGGTGACTGTTTTTCGGGGGTACGGCGGCAAGAGCGGAGCGGATCAGGATATCCTGTACTGCGTGGTCACCCGTCTGGAGATCGAGAGGGTGAAAGCACTCGTGCGGGGTCTCGACCCGAAGGCGTTCGTGGTGATTCATCCACTCGCCGACGCCGAAGGGGGTGTCGTCAAAAGAGCGGGTTTGCATTAGCCTGTCGCGGAATGTTCCTGTTTGGCAATGTTTGCTCGCTCCGGCAGACTTACGCCTGCAACTCCTGTCCCCTCTGTCGCTCAACCCTCAACGCCCTCCCATGCCCGCCCGTTACGAACACTCCCTGACCGTCACCGATGCCGACCTCGACCGCCAGGGGCACGTCAACAATGTCGTCTACATCCGCTGGATGCAGGACGCCGCTGTGGCGCATTCGGGGGTGCAGGGGTGGACGATGGCGCGGTATGCGGAGGCGGGGTTCGGGTGGGTGGTGCGGTCGCACTACATCGAATACCGCGTCCCGGCCTATGTGGGGGATGCGGTGATTGTGCATACGTGGGTGGCGGATATGCAGAAGGTCTCGTCGCGGCGGAGGTTCGAGATTCGGCGGGCGGATGGGACGCTGCTGGCCCGAGCCGAGACGAACTGGGCCTTCGTACGGACGAGTGACCAGCGGCTGGTGCGAATTCCGGACGAGGTGGCCGGGGCGTTTGAATTGGTGCCGGATGCGACAGGGTCGTAGAACGGAATTCATTCCGTTCTCTTCGCCCCGTCACCAGGTAGCATTGGTCTCTGCACATCTGGACATTACCACGGCCCACACTTGTCACTCACATGGCATCGGGAAACAAAGGAATTCAACGCAAAGACGCAAAGGGGGAGGCAGTGAGCCGGTTTGCCGTCTTCCTTGCGTCCTTGCGCCTTGGCGTCTTTGCGTTAAATTCCCCTCTGATCAGTCGGGGCAGTTGTGTAGATACCAATGGCCAGGAACGGAATGAATTCCGTTCTACGAAGGGCGTGCCACCCGACCCGTTTCCATTCGGCAGGAATCTCCCCCATTTTCCCATTCGGTGCCCAAACGGACCTTGACCAACCCCATTACATGAAAATACTCTTATGTGTGTCGCGGTCTCTGGCCGAAGAGTACATCAGGACGAGGGAGAAATGGCCATGTTGCGAATTCAAGGCAAACCGATCGGCTTGTGCGACGGGCTCTCCCGGCGGTCGTTTCTTCAGATCGGCGGTTTGGCCATGGGCGGGATGGCCCTGCCGCAAATCCTTCAGGCGGAACAAGCTGCGGGCGTGAATGGGAACGGGAAGGGGATCATCATGATCTTCCTGCCCGGGGGACCGCCGCACCAGGACATGTGGGACATCAAGATGGATGCCCCGGCCGATATCCGGGGCGAGTTCACGCCGATCCAGACTAAGGTGCCGGGGATTGAGATCGGGGAGCTATTCCCGAAGCTGGCCTCGATCGCGGACAAGACGGTGTTCATTCGCTCGATGGTTGGAGCCACGGGGGACCACTACGCCTTTCAGTGCCTGACCGGCTGGCACAACCGCAATCAGCCGCCGGGTGGCTGGCCCGCGATGGGTTCGGTGTTGTCGAAGCTGCACGGGTCGCGCGACCCCGCTCTCCCGGCTTATGTCGGGTTGTCGCCGCGGATGGGGCACATGCCGTGGGCGGATAATGGCGTTCCCGGGTTCCTGGGCGTCGCACATGCTCCCTTCACTCCGCATGGGGAGGGACGCGAGGACATGGTCCTGCAAGGGGTGTCGCTCGACCGTCTCGCCGAGCGTAAGAGCGTCCTGCGAGAGTTCGACCGGTTTCGCAAGGGGGTCGACGCCTCGGGCATGATGGAGGGCGTCGATGGCTTCACGCAGCAGGCGTTCGGCATCCTCACCAGCAGCAAGCTGGCCGATGCCCTCGACATTGAGAAGGAGCCGGTGGCGGTTCGCGATCGCTACGGGCGCGGCGTCAATGAACTCAAGGACGACGGCGGGCCACGGCTGCTCGACAACTTCCTGACAGCCCGCCGGCTGATCGAAGCGGGCGTGCGCTGCGTGAGTCTCTCGTTCAGCCGCTGGGACTGGCACGGCAATAACTTCGGCCAGGCCCGCTCCGAGATGCCGATGTTGGATCAGGCGGTGAGTGCCCTGATCGAAGACCTCGAACAACGCGGGATGCTCAAGGACGTGACCGTGGTCGTCTGGGGCGAGTTCGGGCGGACTCCCAAGATCAACGGCAGCGGAGGCCGCGACCACTGGCCACAAGTCAGCTGCGCGATGCTGGCGGGTGGCGGGATGCGGACCGGCCAGGTCATCGGAGCGACCAACCGTCTGGGCGAATACGCCTCGGAGCGCCCGGTCCATTTCCAGGAAGTGTTTGCGACGCTGTATAAGACGCAGGGGATCAACGTCGACCAGACGACGGTCGATGACCTGCAAGGCCGACCCAGATATCTGGTCGAGACAAATAGCTACAAGCCGATGCCGGAACTGATCTGACAATGTCGCCGGATTCTCCGAATCCGGTGGGGTGACGTGATCGTTGGTATCACTCACCCAACTGTCAGAAGCCCAGCGCAGATCCCTGGGAAAAGTCGATTATCAATGACGGTCCCGCACCCCGAGGCACCGGACTCGGAGAGTCCGGCGACATTGTTCCGCTCCTCGACAGATCACTCAGCGTGTACAGTACACGCTGTGATCCCCCTTCGCGCGAGAGTCCCTTCATGTCCCGTTCCCTTGGCAACACCATTGGCGATTCCCTGGCCTTGAGTCTCAACTACTCCCGGAGGATGCTGGTCGGGGTGACGCCGGACCAGTTCGCCCGGTTCGCCCGCCCCGGCGGCCAGATCGTCCCGTCCAACCACGCGGCGTTCGTCTACGGCCACCTCAGCCTCTATTCATCGCGGATCATCGAGCAGCTGGATGCGGAGGCCTCGTTCCTGACTCCGACTGCGCAATTCCAGACGGCATTCTCGAAGG
>JAYWFM010000334.1:0-50750 GCA_043778825.1 Planctomycetota bacterium
CGCCTCGAACATGTGCCCCTGCGAAGGGATAAACGCGTTGTCTCGCGTGTCGTTGGACAGCGTCGCCGACACGGACGACAGGAAGTTATCACCCACGACGCTCGTCAGGTCCGTCGGTGATCCCGCTTGAACCCCCCGAATTCTGACGTCTTCCAGGCGGAGAGCCACGCTCCCCGACCAGTATTCGTTGAGCAGCTTCCCCACACTGAGGCGACCTCCCAGACGGTCTTCGGTCCAATTGCTGTAGAACCGATTGAAATAGAATCCGCTCACCCCGACGTTGTAGTCGGTCCGCATGAAGAACGGGTCATTCCAACTGGCCACATAGCGGCTGACCTGGTTGCCGGGCTGGGCCTCCAGGCGGAAGCTCTGCCCCGCTCCGCGCCAGGCGTACCCGTTCGTGATATCGGCCCAGCTGCGAGGCGGACGCATGATGTCGAAGTTGTCTTCTTGCAGCACCGCCGAGCCGACGAGACCGTTGTTACTGTTGACTCCGGCCCCGAACATCAGACGCCCGGTGCGGCCTTCGGTGAGATCAATGTTGAGGTCTACAAACCCAGGCGGTTGCGTGAGGGCGCGTCCGAAGGTCGTCCCGCCATAGGGATTGCCGGAGTTCGAGGTTCCGGCCCCGAAGTCCTGGGGAATGGGTGTTCCGTTGCGGTCGATACTCTGGCCGCGCGGAACCTCCTCGGACTGGCCTCGCAGCACGATGTCGGGCTCGATGGTTTCCCCGAAGAGAGAGGCCGGATCGACGTTGTAGAGTGTGGGGCGTTGTTGGGTGGCCTTGGCCCGAGCCTTGGCCAGCGTCGAGGAGACTCGGGTGTGTGTCGGCGAGGACGGGAGCGATACGCTCACGGGCGTCGCACGAGTCGCAGTCACCGGTTTCGCCACCGCTTGTTGTCGAGCCGGGACCGTTCGGGTTCTGGCCACGGGCGTCTGATTCACAGCCGGTCGGATGTGGTCCGTCGTCCGCCGCTGGGGCGCCACGCGATGTCCGGATCCCGCCACCGGGAGAGCCTGCCGATTGAGATGGGACTGGGCAAAGAATCTCTCCTCCATGACTTCATCCTGCCCGCGCATGATGTCACTCAGCGGATCGTCCGAGGCCAGCATGTAGTCGCGCCCGTCCACCGGAGTGATCTCAAACGTGGGTGGCTCCGCCTGGTCCCACAATTGACTCGACATCACGCGCCGCCGGGCGAGATCGATCTTGCGACCATTCGCCAGTTGTCCCGGCTTGATCATGCGGGCCACGGTGTTCAAGATCACATCTTCGCGGGTGTGCGAGGTGTCGTTCAGGAATCGCACCTTGATGTCACCGACGAGATACGGCTTGTCTTCGTTGATCCGGTACTCCAGATCGATGACGCCCGGCTCATCCAGGAAGATCGGTGTGGGGACGACCTGGGCAAACAGGCGGCCCTGCGTGTCGTACAGGTCCTTCATCTTGCCGACATCTTGCTGCATGTGCCGGTAGTTGAAGAAGTCGCCCGGCTTGAGCTTGGGGCTGCTGTTCAACTGGTCTCGCCCGATGGCCTCGTAGCCCACGAGCTCGATGTGGCGGACCTGGTAGCGTGACCCCTCATCCACGGTGAAGATGATGGTGGCCGACTTGTGATCGTCGCTCTCCTCGACCCGCTGGCTGACCTTGGCATCGAAGTAACCCAGATTGTTGTAATACTGGGTGACGGTGATGACATCGTTCTCGACGAGTTGCGGGTTATAGGTTCCACCAAACGTCCAGAACAGCGACATCTTTGACGCCAGCTTCGTTCGCAAGACCGTGTCGAGTGTGTCCCGAGTAAATCCGTTGCCTTCGAAGCGAATCGCATGAACATGGGTCTTCGGACCTTCGTGGATGGTGATGACCACCGCGCGGTCGCTGGGGTCGTGGCCCTGGGTCAACTCGACCTGGGCGTGACGGTATCCCTTTTCGAGGTAGATCGACTTGATCCGCGCGACGGCCTCGCGGTTGAGGGACACATCGAACGGTTGATTCGGTCGCAGGCCGGTCTGGGCCTCCAGTTCGCCGGTCTTGATCTTCTTGTTGCCGATGAACTGCACTGTGCGAATGATGGGACGCTCGCGGACTTCGTAAACCAGCACCAACCCCGCGGAAGTCCGGCGATAGATCGGGCGGACACTGGAGAACCAGTGCGTGCGTTGCAGGGCGGCGACATCCTCCCGGACCTCATGCGGGGTGACGACCCGGCCTTTCTTGACCTTCAGGTAGTGCTGGATCGCATGCTCGGCGATCGTCTCGTGACCCTCGATGATCACATCGACAATCTCTTCCTTCTGAAACTCATCGACCGACAACTCAACGTCCGGGGCCGCCTCGGATCGCGACTCAGCCTCAGCGTCAGCCTCAGTGTCCGGGTAGACCAGGGAGTCTCGCGATCGCCGCGATTTACCAGCCGTGGAATCGCCCTCATCATCCTGCGCAGGCACGATCGCCGACCAGGCCAGCAGGCACATCGCCACGCTGGCCCACAGCCAACGCACGCGCAGCGGGCGATCGCAAGTTTGCGAGGCGACTCCGGGCATGGAAGGGGCTTTCGGGGGAGCAGAAGAGGAGGTTTCCCCAGCGCGGAACGCAGCTGAGAATGGGAGAGGAACTCCCGAGGAGGAGGAGGAATATCGGAAATCGGAAATTCACTCAAGATGAGTTCTGAATCGATTCAAGACCCGGTCGGATTTTGCCGAAGCCGCCCGCCCGTTTGGCCGCGACGCGAAGTCTTCGAAGCGGAGCGATCCCGCACGACCAAATCAACGCTCTTTCCGCACCAACCCTGGCACCACATCCAAATCCAGCGGAGCCAATCGGCCCTCTTCAAACAACTCCCACCCGACCGCTGCCATCGCGGCGTTGTCCGTGCAATACTCGCGAGGGCTCAGATGCAATTCGATCTTCTCCCGGCGAGTCATGTCTTCCAGTGCCGTCCGAAACACCGAGTTCGCCGCCACTCCGCCGCCGACGCACAACGTCTGGCGGCCCGAGCGGTGCAGTGCCTGCCGACACTTCGCCACTAATACGTCGATGACCGCCGCCTGAAAACTGGCGGCGATGTCGGCCACTCGCGATGCGGTCAGCGCGGGTGGTTGAACGAGTGCCCCCGGCTGGCCCTTGGCCTCATACAGCACCGAGGTCTTGATCCCGCTGAAGCTGAAGTCGAGACGGTCCTCTTTGAGGAAAGTCCGGGGGAACCGAAATGCGGTCGGGTTGCCGGTCCTCGCCACCTGTTCAATCATCGGCCCGCCGGGGTATGGCAGCCCGAGGACGCTGGCGATCTTGTCGAACGCCTCCCCAGCCGCATCGTCGATCGTGGCACCGATCAACTCGAAGTTCGTCGCCGTGTGGCAGTCATATAGATTCGTATGCCCCCCACTGACCACCAGTCCAATGCACGGAAACATATCCCGTCCGGCAGCCAGTCGACAGGCGTAGATGTGCCCCTCAATATGGTTGACCGCCACCAGCGGTTTGTCGAGGACCAGAGCCAGCGTCTTGGCCGCCGTCAGCCCCACCAGCAGCGACCCCACCAGACCCGGCTGAGTCACCACGGCGATGACCGACAAATCCCGCAGCGTCACCCCGGCCTTGCGGATCGCCTCATCAATCACCGGAAGAATCCGCTGCACATGGGCCCGCGAGGCAATCTCCGGCACCACCCCGCCGAACCGCTCGTGCAGCTCATTCTGACTGGCCACCACGCTGGACAGGACTCGCAAATCGCGAGTCACGACCGCCGCTGCGGTTTCGTCACAGGAGGACTCGATCGCCAGTAGAAGCGAGGACGGCGAGAGTGGCATGAATGATTGAAACCCGTGGGATAGGCTTCCAGCCTGTCATGGCCTGTGATGCAGTTCCCGAAAAAACGTATCCAAGAACCGCTGCAAACTTCCGAAGTCTTCCGAGACTTCGGAAGTTTTAGAGGGGCTCTTCGTCTCGATCCGCCGTGAATGACAGGCTGGAAGCCTATCCCACGGGGGCCAAACGAATACGGGGGCGGAAAGCTACCCCTCACGCACCTGGTAACACGACACTTAGGGCTGCTCGTTTCCGCCTGACCCAGTTCATGCGGTCCCACCGCGCGAGGGATAGCTTTCCACCCCCGAGTCCCCCATTGTAGCGGGAGAGCCGCCGAAGCCAAGCGGGGGCGACAAGCTTTCAGCGATCAGCAGTCAGCTTTCAGCCAGAAGGACGGTATGGATGGCAGTCGGCACCAGCCCCCTCCGGCTGAAAGCTGACTGCTGATCGCTGAAAGCTCTCTCTCCCTACCGGTTAATCAGCGACATCACCTCGGCCCGGCTGGCTTGATTGGTCTTGAACAGCCCCCGCACGGCACTCGTGATTGTGAGCGCCCCCGGCTTGCGGATGCCGCGAATCGACATGCAGGAGTGCTCGGCCTCCAGGACCACGATGACCCCCTTGGCGTCGAGTTCCTCGGCCAGCATGTCCGCGATCAGATGCGTCATCCGCTCCTGGACTTGCGGGCGGCGGGAGACCTCTTCCACCACGCGAGCCAGCTTGCTCAGGCCGACGATTTTCCCCTTGGGCAGATACCCCAGATGGGCCTTCCCCAGGAACGGCAGCAGATGATGCTCACACATGCTGTTGAAGCTGATGTCGCGGACCAGCACCAGTTCGTCGAACGACTCATCGAACACCCGCTTCAGGTGTCGCCGCGGGTCGAGATGCAACCCGCTGAACAGTTCCGCGTACATCCGGGCCACGCGGGCCGGGGTTTCGAGCAACCCGTTACGGTCCGCGTCCTCGCCGACAGCAATCAGGATTTCCCGCACCGCCCGCTCCATGCGGGGGAGGTCGGGTTGGAAGGGAGTGGGTTCTGGATCAGTCATCAGTGTTCAAACTTCCGTAGGACGGGCATTCGTCGTGGGACGGGCCCATTGGCCCGTCCGAGTCCCGTCGCCACCTTCGCCAGAAGGTGGGCGACTTGCCGAGGCATTGGCGGGCGCCCACAGACTTCCGAAGTCTTCCGAGACTTCGGAAGTCTTCGCCCGTGTGCGGACGCGGGTTCCGGCTGCCCGCGTTCTGGCGAACGCAGCTACGGGGCTGCTAGTGCGGCAGCGCCACATCCCCCGTGGTCTCGCCCAACTTCTTGGGGGGATGGAAGAAGAGCAGGAGCAGCACGGCTCCCACAATCGCAGCCCCAGCGGGATAGAGGAGCAGGTGACGGTAATCGACGATTTCCTTCCCTTTCTCTCCCGAGGTGTACATCCCTTGCAAATACACCCACAGAAACCGCGACGTGATCGGCCCCATGCCCAGGACGAGGAAGTTGAACAACCCCTGCGCACTGGTTCGGGAATCCTTCGGCAAGAACTCGTCGATGAATATGTAAAGTGTTGCAAAGAAGAACGCATAGCACACCCCATGCAGGACGTTCACAGCCACCGCGAAATACGGATCGGGCAAGAACGCGAACACCGCGAATCGGGCGGCGTGGCCCAGGATGCCGATGACCATCGTCTTCCGCCAGCCGAGAGTCGCCAGCACAGGGGCCAGAAAGGCCATCGTCACGATTTCGGCGAGTTGGCCGACGCTCATGGCCGTTTGAATCCAGTTCTGCGGGACGCCGACCTTGCCCAGATAAGTGAACGCGAAGAAGAAGAAGCCATCGTGAACCGTTGAGTCGATCCAGGTCACGATGAACAGCACCAGAATGAATGGCGTGGCCAAGTGCTTGAGCGCTC
This sequence comes from Planctomycetota bacterium, assembly GCA_043778825.1. Classification (GTDB taxonomy): domain Bacteria; phylum Planctomycetota; class Planctomycetia; order Planctomycetales; family Planctomycetaceae; genus TH-plancto1. Next base: position 5,719 of record JAYWFM010000334.1, read on the forward strand.
CGAGTCCTGCGGAAGACTCCTGCCCTTCGACCGCTGGTTTTGCGGGAGTATGCGGCAGCATCAAGCTGAACACCGCCATCACGATCGAGGCCACGCCTGAGACAGTAAAGGCCATCGCCTGACCAGTCACCAACGCCTGCCCCGTGAGCGGAGTGCTGAAGACGGTTCCGAGCCACTTCACAAAACCACCGGCCTGCCCCATGGCTGGCACATTGGCCCAGTCGACGAGAATGAAGATGAACGGCCATGCCGCAGCGATCCAGCCAATCGTGCCCCACAGTCGCACGGGGCCGAACTCCTTTTGGGCATTCTTCAGGTTGGCAAACGCAATCGCATTCGTGACCGAGATCGTCGGCACATAAAACAAGCAGTGAACCGCCATCAGTCCGAACATCATCGGGAACGACTTCGCTTGTCCCATCCCGATCATCGCCAGACCTCCGATGAGGTGGCTCAGCGACAGAAATTTCTCCGCCGCAAAGTTCCGGTCGACGAATGCGTTCGAGAAGAACATCGCCAGGATGGCCGACACCGGGAAGCAGATGTTGATCAGCGTCTGCTGGCCTTCCGTGAAGTTCAAGCCCCCCTTGCCGAAGTACCCGAAACTCACCGGCAGCCAGCAGCCCCAGATGAAGAACTGCAGGAACATCATCACTGACAGCTTGAACTTCGGGCTGGTCGCGGGCAGCGCTGACGAGTCGTTCGCCATGGAAATACTCCGGGGAGTCGATCGGGGGAGGTGGGCGCAGCGGAGACCGCGCCCCGAGAAGCGGTCAACCTACTGGGCTGGGAGACGAAGAGCAAGCGGGGGACCGGGATTTCGCGAGGACGGGTGTCGGTCGCTGAGGAGGAATGGCCGCAAAAAAACTCAAGAAACTCAAAAGGGTGGCTCTCTTCCTTTTGCGTTTTTTGAGTTTTTTGCGGCCATCACTCTTCCGAAAGACCTCGCTCCATCAGGAGCGACATCGAAGACGAGGTCGGACGGCCTTTCCAGGCCGTCCCTTCGGCCAGCAGCGAGAAAAGGTACGTTCTCTGGCTTCCCAACGGGGCGGGTTTCGGCGGTCGGGTGTCGCGCGGGGACGGGCAGGAGTGCCCATCCTACGGGGCAGCCAACCAGCAGTCGGGGCGGTGCAGGACCGAGGCCAGCAGTACCCCGTCGACGCCCGCCTGTTCGAGCTGTCGCAGGTCGTCGGCGTGCCGTACTCCGCCGCCGGTGATGATCTCAATCTCCGGGCCGTGGGCAGCTCGGAGACGCTGACAGAGCGAGATCGTCGGCACCCCGGCCTCTACTCCGACACCCGCTAGATCGAGCACGATCAGCCGACGCACCCCGCCCTCAATGGCCAGTGACGCGATGCGATCCGGGTCGCGGCCCCACTCCGAGGAACCCAACGGCACGCCCCCTTTCAGGTCGAGCGAGAAGATCACTCGCTCCGCAGACACCGCTTCGACAACGGCTCGCAGCGACTCCGGCGACGGGCACGTCTCCAGCCCCACAATCACTCGCTCCACGCCCGCCTCCAACACCCGCCCGGCCTGGCCCGCGTCCCCCACCCCCGCATCGACCAACAGTCGGAACCCGTCGTCTCGCAACTGCCGATAGACCGAGTGCCCCACCCATCCGTGCATGATCGCATCGAGATCGGCCACATAGACCTCGTCGAAGCCGAATCGCTGCCGAATCGCCCGTGCCACCTCCAGCGGCTCCACGGACTCGGTCAGGCAACTCTCAATGGGGCGATACAACTCCCGCTGCCCCGCCACGCCCCGGACGACGACGTTGTTCAGAATGTCGAGAACTGGGGTGAGTCGCACGGGAAGGGCTTCCGTTGTGGGGTCCATCCGACTGTTTGAGGCGTGAGGAACCCGATCTTCAAGTTTTGCTGTCCGTTGCAGCTCTGAACCCCAACGGGGTTTCGCCGCGTAGCCCAGGGTTGGCGACGAAGGAGCCTACCCTGGGGGTGTCGAGGTGAGGAGGCTCCAACCCCAACGGGGTTGCGTCGCCTCCCGTGCCTGAAACCGAGTTCGTTGCCTTGCGAAATAGACGCAACCCCGTTGGGGTTGAATCCCGAGCGGCTCGTTAACCCAGGGTAGCCCGCAGCGCGGGCAACCCTGGGCTATACGGCGAAACCCCTTTGGGGTTGGGGTTGGGGTTTCGATTTGCCAATCCATCGCGGCGTGATTGTGCGACGAATCCCCACAGAGAGTCGGATGAACCGGTGATTGAGGGATACAGGACACAGGAGTCATAGAGAACGGAAAGCTGGCTCATGCCCCATCACCGAGTCCCACTCAGTAGCCGAGTCCCAGTTCCTGATCGATAGCCGACAACTCCTCCATCGCCTGGAGAGACCGCTGCTGCATCTTTTGCTGATAGGCCAGCACGTCTCGAAACATGACTCGGCGGTGAGTCCCCACCTTGCGGAAGGGAATCAACCCCTGTTCCAACTGCTGAATCAGGAAGGGCCGGGAGACATGCAACATGTCCGCCGCTTGACGGGTCGTCAGTTCCGCATGTACGGGGACCAGTGTGACTGCGTTTCCCTGGGCCATCTCCACGAGGATGTCATTGAGGAGTCGGAATGCCGAGACCGGGATTGCGATCGACTCGGCGGATTCGCCCTCGGACTCAATCCGGATGCGAAGTGGTTTTTGCCTCTTCCTCGCGAAGACGCGAGCCAACGATCGGCACGATTCTTGCGCCAGGCGGGCCTCCTCAGCCGTGGGAGGAACGGGGTCACGAATTTCGGTCAGCAATGTGGCCATGCCAATTCTCCTGCTCTCTGCACCCAGGGTATCTCACAAAAGCAGCAATGTCAACAAGTGAAATAAGTGAAACACTCGCGGCCGATTCGCCAATCGACCGTTGGATTGGAATTCGCCCGATGTTATTGGCAGAATGAGCCAGTCTGTCAAACTCACCAATCTCCTCCAAAACGGTGGCTCCATGCGTCTGGCTCTATTCTCCCTCGTCGCCGCCCTGCTCTGCCTCACCGGGCAGCCCACCTCCGCCCAAGACACCACCAAAAAGGAAGAGTGGGTCCAGCTGTTCAACGGCAAGGACTTGACCGGGTGGAAGCCGAAGATTCGCTACCACGAACTCGGCGACAACTATGCCAACACGTTTCGCGTTGCGGACGGCTTACTCCAGGTCCGCTACGACGGGTACAACGACGGGTTCAAAGAGACGTTCGGCCATCTGTTCCATGAGAAGGAGTTCTCGCACTACATCCTCCGCGTCGAGTACCGGTTTGTCAGCGACCAGTGTAAGGGGGGACCCGGCTGGGCGATTCGCAACAGCGGGATGATGCTGCACGGGGAAGACCCCGCGGGCATGGCCAAGGACCAGGACTTCCCGGCCTCGATCGAGGTCCAGATCCTCGGCGGCAACGGCAAGGACAACCGCACGACGATGAACCTCTGCACGCCGGGGACGAACGTCGTGATGAACGGGAAGCTGTTCCTGCCGCACTGTACGAACTCCACATCGAAGACCTACCACGGGGAGCAGTGGGTCAGCTGCGAGACGGAAGTCCGGGGGAGTCAGGTGATGCGGCACAAGGTCGATGGCGTGGTGGTCCTGGAATACAACGAGCCCCAGCTGGACGACCGGGAAGCCCACTCCAAAGAGCTGGCGAAGAAGAACGGCGGTCTGTTGCTGGACCACGGGACGATCTCACTGCAGTCGGAGAGCCACCCGATCGATTTCCGGAAGGTGGAGATTCTGGTGCTGGATCCCAACGCCAGGTAAGCGTTGAGTCAAGCGAAAGCCCAGGGGTTGCAACCCCTGGGCGTTTTCTTTCGAGCGATCTCGCCTGTGATCTCGCTTCTGCGAATGCGTCGCGTACTTTAGAATCCCCCGCGAGCCACCGGCTCTCCCCCGACGCGGTTGTCGAACCGCCGATTGATCCCCCCAGAAGGAGTATCCATGTTTGTGCGACCTACCCCCACGCTGCGCGCTGTTTGGGCCTGCCTGTTGAGTCTGACCGTGACCGTGGCCATCGCGGGGGACTGGCCCCAGTGGCGGGGACCGAACCGGGACGGCAAGTCGGCGGAGACGGGCCTGATCAAGAATTGGGGCAAGACTCCGCCCAAGCACCTGTGGACGATCGAGGGGATGGGCAAAGGGTTCGCAGGCGTATCGATTTCGAAGGGTTCACTCTACACGACTGGCAACATGGAAGGTGGCCAGGGCGTCATCAAGGTCAATCTGGCCGATCACACGGTCGTCTGGACCAAGGTCGTCACCGAAGGGAAGCCGAAACATGATTTCGATGGATCTCGTTGCACCCCCACGATTGATGGCGACCTGCTGTATGTCGTCACCTCGGATGGCCGTATCACCTGCCTGAAAGCCGCCGACGGCGAAATCGTCTGGACGCACGCATTCAAAGCGTGGGACGGCAAGATGCACTCCGGCTGGGGCTTCTCGGAGTCCCCGCTGGTCGATGGCGATCTGGTCCTCTGCACGCCCGGTGGCAGTGAGGCGATGATCGTGGCCCTGAACAAGAAGACCGGCAAAGAGGTCTGGAAGAGTGCAGTCCCCAAGGTCGGTGACAAGGGCGGCGACGGAGCGGGCTACTCTTCGATCGTCATCGGCCATGGTGCGGGCGTGAAGCAGTACGTCACACTCGTCGGTCGCGGCGTGATTGGTGTCCGGGCTTCGGATGGGAAGTACCTGTGGGGCTACAATCGGGTGGCGAACGGCACCGCCAACATCCCGACTCCCGTGACTGATGGCGACTACGTGTTTGCCTCGTCGGGGTACGGCACGGGATCATGCCTGCTCAAACTGAGCCAGGACGGCGATGGTGTAAAGGCCGAAGAGGTGTACTTCCTCGATGGCAACGTATTCCAGAACCACCACGGCGGATTCATCCTCAGCGATGGATTCATCTACTCGGGGACCAAGAACAACAATGGGTTCCCGATCTGCGTCGAGATGAAGACCGGTGAGGTCAAGTGGGGCGGCGAAATCCGGGGCGCAGGCGAAGGCTCCGCAGCTGTCACGATGGTCGATGGCCAGATCATTTTTCGCTACCAAAACGGTGTGCTGGCCCTCGTGCGGGCGACCCCCAGCGGGTACGAACTCAACGGTACTTTCAAGCCGGTGTACCAGGAAGGGAACAGCTGGGCTCATCCGGTGGTGTCGAACGGGCTGCTGTATCTGCGGGAGCAGAACAAGCTGATGTGCTACGACCTGCACGAGTAGCACTCGACCGTGACGTGCGCACAGCGCTCCGCTTCGAAGACTTCGCGTCGCGGCTAACCGCTAAGTCCGTTTAGCCGCGACGCGAAGTCTTCGAAGCGGAGCGTTGTGCCGCTCACACGCCACCGGAATGCTTCATGATTGTCGGATATCACATCATCTTCGGCATGTACGGTTTCTGGCTCCCGAACGATCCGCGCGGATCGTGGGAACTCTATCGCTACGGGCCAGCGACCAAGACGACGGAAACCCGCTCTGTGGCGTACCGCCCCCACGACCATGCCCAGCGACTCGCTGCCAAAGCAGCTCTGCTGCGTCCGGCAGTCGTACTCAACGGATTACAGGCTCGCGCGGTGGGCCGGGGCTTGGCCAAGTATGTCCACAAGTCGGGACTTCCGGTGTGGGCGTGTGCCATACTTCCCGACCATGTCCATCTGGTGGTCGGGCGACCGGACATCAAGGTCGAGCAACTGGTCACCCAGCTGAAGGGGAGTGCCACGGAATTACTGATTGAGGAGAATCTCCATCCATTTCAGAATCAGCGAGACAAGCTTAATCGCCCGCACAAGTGCTTTGCTCGCGGACAATGGAAGGTCTATCTCGGTGTGGACGATGTACCGCGAGCGATTCCGTACGTTGAAAACAATCCGGAGAAAGAACGCTTGCCGCGACAGAAGTGGAGCTTTGTGAGTCCGGTGGAGTGAGTCCGCCGCACAACGCTCCGCTTCGAAGACTCCGCGTCGCGGCGAAACCGTGTTGAGTTTTGCCGCGACGCGGAGTCTTCGAAGCGGAGCGTTACCGGTTGCAACCGGCGGGGTTTGTGAGCAAAATCCGAGACTCGCATTGCGGTCGCTGGCTCGGGCAGTGCTTCTCTCTTCAAGCGTGGGATGGGACTCTCATGGGTGGTGCATTCCGTCTGCTGGCCGAAGGGGCGTTTGACCTTTCGGGCGACCAAGACACGGGTTGGGTGATCGCCGGGATCATCGTGTTCTTCTTCGTACGGCTGGCCATCGGCTGGGACTGGTGTCTCCGCGGGAGATGTTTCGGGATGAGCCGACGGCCACTGCGGCGAGTGATCCCCCGGTCTGAATGAACAGCGGAGCCGCATAATGAAGACACGCCTCCACTGGTCCGGCTGGTTGCTCTGCGTCCTGACCTGGGATGGGTTGGTGCCGGTGGCGATGCTGATGTTGTCGTGGGGATTGGGGCTGATCTTGGGCGGCGGAGACGGAGCCTTCGATCTGCTGAGTGTGTTCTTTCCATGTGCGGCAATCTTGGTCCGCTTGTTTCTGGGGCACTCCAGGATTTCAGTGAATCACTGCACGAATCCGGTACGGCAGGCCCAATTCATCTCGTTGTGATTCGGTTTGATTCTGCTGGCTGTGATGGAATGCGCGCTCTTGCTGGCTGCAACTCTTCCCCCGGGGAATGGGCCGTTCGATCGGGCCGAAGATCGGCAGATCTGTGATTGGATCTTGCTCGCATATGTGACATTTTCGACGATCGCGATGTACCCCGGCCGGGAACCCATCCCCGCTGGCGACGAGGATCTCTTCGATCCAGACCGCGAGAAGTGGTAACTGGCAGGGGGAGTCGTCGGAGCGATCAGGCACACGACCGGCGAGGGGCTCTACCCCCACATGAATGACTGGTCCAAATCCGTGTCGGTACAAGTCTCGCAGTGCCCGTGCTTGACCACCATGCGGTTGATCACATGATCGATCGACAGGACTCGACGCAGGACATCCTCGAGATCGGTCGACGGGTCGTCCACTTCGACCACCCCGTGCAGGCACACGCCGTCCTCGGTGCGGTGAACCGACAACGATTCCACATACACCCCCGGCGTGTCGCGCAGGGTTCGGGACACCTCAGCTTCCACCCGATGCGGCGGGCACAAACTGAAGCCCGGGCCTGCACAGCGACGGGCTGCTTCCAGGGAGGCGTCAAACCCTTCCGGGCCGCCCACGACTAATTGCTGCATCATCATTCCCTCCGTGTTGTGAAGAGCGCTGACAAACGAAGTCTATTCGGCGACGGTCTCATGCGGTCGCTTTCCCGCGAACGCGGGTCAGAATGATACCCATGTTAGCTGCCGATACAAGAAAAATCATAAAGAGCAGAACATATTTGAGCATCTTTTTCAAAATAGGGAGATCCCGTATATCCACGCCAGAGACACTCCCGTGTGTGCGTCCCGTTCGTCGGGAGCGGTTTCGCCCACCACACACGCAGGAATCCAACCACGAAATACACGAAATACACGAAAAAAGCAGGGTGTCGTGGGGGAGGATGTCTCTGGGAGTGGGGTGTCGCACTCGTTCCGCAAGGCTGTCGGATGCCTGTCCTCGGTCTTCCTTTTCGTGTGTTTCGTGACTTTCGTGGTTCCACTCCGAAGGTTTGGATGCTCTGACCCCGAGTACCGACGATGGGGACGCACACACGGCACTCTCCACCTCAATGGTGTGTGCATCAGAAAAGACGGCAGAGATTCACCACGGAGGCACGGAGACACGGAGTAAAGCAGCACTCGGATGACTTTCCCCACTTGGCCGGAGGACGAGGAAGATTGGACAGGATGAACAGGATCCACAGGATGCCGACACGCTGTCCCAGAAGCGGAATTTATCCTGTCCATCCTGTCCATCCTGTCCATCCTGTCCATCCCGTCCATCCCGTCCATCCCGTCCATCCTATCCAATCTTCCGATCCTTGCGGAAGACATCGATCTCGAACGTCTGGAGTTCTCCGTGCCTCCGTAGTGAATTTCCGACCGCTGCCTACTTTTGTGACGCACACACGGCACTCCCCGTGTGGGCGGTTTCGGTCGACCGTCTCCCCGTCGCCTGTTAGGCTGCAATCAGCATCGTCCAACTCAGCGACCCCGCCTCAGCGATTCAGTGCAGGAGTGACTCTGTGATTCTTTCGTGGAACCGGACGGTATGGACCCTCAGCTTTTGTCTCGTGGCTGCGATCGCCTCAGCGACCCCGCTGGTCGTCGAGACCGACCCGCTCACCCCCGAACAGCAGAAGCCACTGTTCCACCTGCCCCCCGGCTTCGAGATCCAACTCATCGTGGCTGATCCCGAGATCGGGCAGCCGATGAACATGAACTTCGATGCCGCCGGTCGGCTGTGGGTGACGAGTACGCTCGAGTACCCCTACCCCGTGGAGGGTGACGGTGTCGAGCCGCGCGAGGAGCGGTTCGCCGGGCCGTCTTCCCCCAAGGCTCGCGACCGGCTGACCGTGATCGAGGGGATCGGCCCGGACGGCAAACCCGCGAAGGTCAGCGTCTTTGTCGGCGGCCTCAACATCCCGATCGGTCAACTGCCGCTCGTCGATGGGGCGATCGTCTACAGCATCCCGAATATCGTGCGGTACTACGACCGCAATGGCGATGGCGTGGCCGATGAGAACGAAGTCCTGTACGGCAAGTTTGGCAACCTCGACACGCACGGGATGGCCAGTTCGTTCACGCGGTGGGTCGATGGGTGGGTGTATGCCTGCCACGGGTTTCGGAATACGTCGAACATCAAGGGGCGCGATGGGCAGTCGTTGACGCTCAACTCCGGCAATACATTCCGATTCCGCCCCGATGGGTCCGCCATCGAGCAGTACACCTGGGGCCAGGTCAACCCGTTCGGCCTGTGCTTCGATCCCTGGGGGAATGCCTACAACGCCGATTGCCACTCGATGCCGATCACCGGGCTGCTGCGCGGGGCGTACTACTCCAGCTTTGGGAAACCGCACGACGGACTCGGCTACGGCCCCGACATGATCAACCACAGCCACGGCTCGACCGGCATCTGCGGCGTCGCGTGGTATCAGGCTCCGCAATTCCCGAAGGAGTACCAGGAGTGCATCTACCTGTGCAACCCGGTCAACGGTCAGGTCCACCGCGACAAGCTCGTCGCCCACGGCTCGACGCTGTTGGTGGACACCCAGCCCGACCTCCTGACCTGCGACGACGGCTGGTTCCGCCCCGTCGATGTGAAGCTCGGGCCGGACGGGGCACTGTACGTGGCTGACTTCTACAACGCGGTCATCGGTCACTATGAAGTCCCGCTCAACAACCCGCGCCGCGACCGGCTCAAGGGCCGCATCTGGCGCGTGGTCTACACGGGTGAGGGAGCCACGCCGCTCGCTCCGGTCAATCTTCGCACAGCCACCCTGACCGCTCTCATCGACTCACTCGCCAGTCACAACATCACCGTCCGCACGCTGGCGACCAACGAGATCACCGATCGCTTTCGGGTGTTCAGCGAGGTCTTCGGGCCAGTCACAGCCGAGATGAAGAAGTCGGAGTCCCCGGAGCTGCGGACGTGTGGGATGTGGGTTCTCGAACGGAGCGGGGGGCTCGATGATTCGCTGCGCGATCAACTGACGCATGACCCATCACCGGTGGTCAGAACCCATCTGGCGCGTCTGCTCGCGGAACGCACGCGGTGGCGGACCTCCGAATCGGATGCCGCTCTCCAACTCCTCACCGATGAACATGCGATGGTGCGTCGCGCCGCAGCCGACGCCCTCGGGAGGCACCCGAGCCCGGAGCATGTCGAACCGCTCTGGAAGGCTTGGCAGTCCGCAGACGCCCAGGACACGCACCTGATCCACGTCGTGCGGATGGCGTTGCGGAATCAACTCGTCTCGCCCTCATGTGCCGGGGATGCCCAAGTCGCGATGCTCGTCACGGCCCACCCGTCCGAGTTCCTCCCGCTCATCATGGCCACTGCCAGCGATGCCGGGGCGGAGTTGCTGGTGGCGATTGATACGACCTCGCTGGCCGATGACGCCGAGCGTCTGCGGGTTGCAACGTTCATTGCCCAGCGACTGCCGGAGCCGAAGCTGGCGGGGTGGATCACTCAGCTCCGCGAGCGCTCGCAGAAGAACCCCTCCGACTCTCTCACGGAACTGGCGGCGCTGGATGAGGGCTTGCGAGCGCGGGGAATCGAACCTCCGATTGTCATGCGCGACTGGGTCAGCGAGGTGTGCATCGCCACGCTCAAGTCGCTGCCCCGCCACCAACTCGGCTGGTTGAGCCGTCCACTGGGCGGCGTGACGCTCGACACCGACGAAGTGTTCGTGTCCCAACAGCGGGCCTCCGCCGATGGCGACACGGCCAGCCTGTTCTTCGGCAGCCTGCCACGCGGGGAACAGAAGACCGGCGTCCTCCAGTCCGATGCGTTCGACCTGCCCGAGACGCTCAGCTTCTTCATCGCCGGGCACAACGACCATCCCGACCGCCCTGCCCCGCCGAATAATGTGGTGCGGCTGCGCGATGCGGAGACGAACGAGGTGCTGCGAGAGACGCTGCCGCCACGGAACGACTTGGCTCAGCGCGTCGAGTGGAAGCTCGATGACCTGCAGGGGCGACGCGGGTGCATCGAGATCATCGACGGCGACGACCGGGGAGCGTTTGCCTGGCTGGCGGTCGGGCGGTTCTCGATCGCGGAACTCAATCCCCGGGCCGACCGAAATTCCTTTGCGGCCATTGCCCAACTGATCCGTCGGTATCAGGTCACTACAGCGGCAGACCAACTGCGAGACGTGATCCGCGATCCGGCGGCGAGTCTTTCGACTCGCACGCGGGCCGCAGTCGCGATGGCAGTCGGGGCCTCAGACCCGCGCGTGTCGATCCTCGCGTCATCCGCGGCCAGTGGGTTGTGGGATGCAGCGCGGCGGGAGCGGTTGTTCGCCTCGCTCGTCTCGGGTGAGGCCAAGACCTATGCCGAGGATCTGGAGGTCGTCCTGCGCGGCGTGCCGCAATCCGGTCAAGCCGCCCTCGCCGCCCAACTCTGCCAGCAACCGGACGGGGCCGCCCTGTGTATCGACTTCGTGCGGCGTGGGATCGTCTCGCCCCTCCTGCTGCGGCGACCGGAGATTGCCCAGCGGCTCACGGCCCTCAACAGCCCGGAACTGAACACCGCTGTCGAAGATCTCACCAAGAACCTCCCCTCCGAGGACGAGGCCACCGCGAAGCTGATCGCGACGCGCAAGGCCGACTGCGTGTCGAACGCCGGTCAGTCCGCGCGGGGGCTGGAACTGTTCAAGAAGCACTGCCTCGCCTGTCACCAGATGCGCGGCGAGGGACAGAAGATCGGCCCGCAGCTCGATGGGATCGGCGTGCGGGGCCTCGACCGCCTGCTGGAGGACATGCTGGCCCCGAATCGCAACGTCGACGCCGCGTTCCGCTCGACGACGATTGTGACGACCGAGGGACTCGTCCTGCTCGGCCTGGCGCGACGGACCGAAGGCGAGACCTTCTACTTCGCGGACCGCGCGGGGAAGGAGTTCTCACTCACCAAGAGCGAGATCGAGACGCAAGCGGTATCGCCGGTGTCGCTCATGCCCACCAATTTTGGTGAGCTGCTCAATGAGGCGGATACTCGCGATCTGATGCGGTTTCTGCTGGAGAGTGCTCAGCCAGTAAAAGCGAAAGAGTGAAATGAACAAAGCCCAGTGGTTGCAACCACTGGGCTATTGGAACTCACACGACGCGGAGCGTCGTGCCACAATCAATGCGGGTCCATGTATTCCATCTGCACCCGGATGATCTCGTCGCTGCGTTTGAAGAAGGCGTCCAGGATCACCGGATCGAAGTGCGTCCCGCGCCCCTCGGCCATGATCTCGAAGCACTTCTCTCGCGGGAACGCGGACTTGTAGGACCGCTTGGTACTTAGGGCATCGTAGACATCGGCCACAGCTGTCATGCGGCCTTCTATCGGGATGTCCTCACCCTTGAGCCCCAGCGGATAGCCGGTGCCGTCGTAGCGCTCGTGGTGAGTCTGCGCAATGCGGGCGGCCAGCATCAGCAGCGGCGAGCTGGAGACATGCAGCAGGTTCGCCCCCAGTCGGGTATGGCTCTTCAGAATGGCCCACTCGTGCGGAGTCAGCGGCTGGATGATCTGTTTGCCGATGGCACAATGCGTGTTGATCGTCGCCCGTTCCTCCTCATCCAGCTTGCCGGGCTTGTGCAGGACGGCATCGGGAATCCCGATCTTGCCGATGTCATGCAGCTGGGCGGCGAGTTCCAGGACTTCGACGCGGGACTCGTTGAAGTTCATCTCGCGGGCGATGACCCCCACATACTTGCCGACGCGCATCACGTGATGACCGGTATCGTCGTCGCGGTACTCGGCGGCACGGGCCAGACAATGGACGATCTCTTCGCGAGAAGCGGCGAGTTCGGCCGTCCGCTGCCGGACCTGGTCTTCGAGCTTCTCGGCATGGACTGCCAGTTGATCTCGATACTGCTTGTTCTGAAGGGTGTTCCGCACGCGAGGCAGCAACTCAATCGGATCGATCGGCTTGCTGAGGAAGTCCGAGACTCCCAGCTCCAGGCAGATGTGCTTCACATCGCGGTCGGTGGCTGCGGACAGCACGACGACGGGAATGTGGTGCAGCCGGTCATCCAGATGCATCAGGTGCAGGATGTCGATGCCGCTGACCTCGGGCATCATCACGTCCAGGAGGACCAGGTCGGGCCGCTCTTTGCGGATCAGGTCGATGGCTTCAGTCGAATCGGAGGACGTGACAAAGTTGGTATACCCCGCATCCGTGAGGTACTTGCGGACGATGCGGACGTTGAGCTCCTCGTCGTCGACGATCAGGATGCGGGAGCTTTTCGTTTCCGACAACCGCTTGGCCGCGTTCGTGTCGAGGACGCGCTGCAGCGACGCCCCCGAGGGCCGGACCATCGGCTTGGCGGTCGAGTGCGAGACAGAAGCGGGGCTGGCATTCGCAGTGATCACGATTGACTCCAGTCGAGGCTCCGGCCCAGCCCCGTACATCAGATGTAGTTCATGATGTTCCGTTCGGGATCATGAATGGACGGTGTGTGGCGATTTCGCGACGTTTCGTTCGGAGGATCCTGATCGTGCCGATTCCCGGCCTCAGACCAGTGACATCTCCGGCACCACGATCCGCTGCGAGTGCGACTCCAACTGATCGAGCAAGTCCGCCGAGCCTGCCCAGTGGCGAGCCTTGACGGTCGTTTCCAGATCACGCCCCAGCTCACTGAGGATCCCAAAGCCGACGGTGCCCCCAGCTCCCTTCAACCAGTGAGCGAGATTGGCCAACTCCTGGGCATCTTTTTCTGCCAGTGCCGCCCGCATCTTGTGGATTTGGACATCCAGCCGATCAATAAAACGAACGACGATTTCGCGGAACTCGACATCGTTCATCGGCAAGGTGGAGACCAACGGGCGCGAGACACCGGACTGGACGGATATTACGGCCTGGACCGGAGTGACGGATGCCGCGCGGACCGCGTTCACGATGCGGTCAATCGGACCGCTGGGTGTCATCGCCTGAAGCGCGGGAGACGCGGGCACCGGCAGCGGGCGAGACGCATCGCGCCCCACAATCTCCGCAATCGTCCGTAGCAGTTCGTCAATGTTGACCGGCTTGGTGAGGTAGCCCGTACACCCCGCTGCCCGGCACTTGTCTTCGTCCCCCTTCATCGCGTGACCCGTCAGGGCGATGACCGGCATCGTGTGCCCGAGTTGTCGCAGTTCGGCCGTCGCGGTGTAGCCGTCCTTGACCGGCATCTGCATGTCCATCAGCACCACATCGTACCGGGCCTTCTGAATCGCGGTGAGGGCTTCTAGCCCGTTCTCCGCTTCGTCGACAGTGAGTCCCGCACGCCGCAGCACGAGCTGGATCAACTCGCGGTTCGGCTCTCCATCGTCCACCACGAGGACGCGGGCCGCCTTCAACCGCAATTGGGACGGGTCGATCCCGCGTGAGGCCCGGTTCTTGCGGAACTCCTGCCCCGCCGCTTCCGCATCGATCCAGCGGGCATCGTGAGCGGCCAGCAGCGGGACCATCACGGTGAAGGTGGTGCCCTTCCCGAGTTCGCTGCTGACGGTGATGTCCCCCTCCATGGCCTGGGCGAACTTGCGGCTGATGGCCAGTCCCAAACCGGTCCCGCCGAACTTGCGTGTCGTGCTGCTGTCAGCCTGCACGAAGGCATTGAACAGCCGCCCCAGCGTCTCGGCCTTCATCCCGATGCCGGTGTCGATAACATCGATCACCAGCGTCTGCTGATGGCGATTCTTGACGACTCGCGATACCACGCGGACGCCCCCTTGCGAGGTGAACTTAATCGAGTTCCCGATCAGGTTGGTGAGGATCTGCCGCAGGCGGGTGGGGTCGCTCAGAATCTGCTCCGGCACCTTGCCCGCCGACTCGTAATTGAGAGTGATCCCTTTCTCGCGCGCCTTGACCCCCAACACTTCGACGACTTCGAAGGCCATCTTGTGAATGGGAGTCTCTGTCGATTCCAACTCCAAGTGTCCCGCTTCGACCTTCGACAGGTCGAGAATATCGTTGATCAATCCCAGCAGGTGCGTGCCGTTGGTGTGAATCGTGTCGAGGTAACGATCCTGCTGTTCGACCGAAGCCGCCATCCCGCGTCGCAACACATCCGTGAACCCCAGCACGGCATTCATCGGCGTGCGAATCTCGTGGCTCATGTTGGCCAGAAAGTCGCTCTTGGCCCGGTTGGCCGACTCGGCGGCTTCTTTCGCGATATGGAGTTCCTGCTTCTTCTCTTCCAACAGTGTCACATCGTCGAAGCTGGCCAGTACCCCACGATAGGTGCCGCCATGTCCGAGGACTGGTGAGCAGTTCACCATGAACGTCCGCACGGAGCCTTGTTGATCTCGCATCTGGAGCATCACGTTGGCTTGCGGCTTTTCCTGCTGCAGGGCGGCTTGCCACGGCGGAATCCACGGGCCATCACTGCTCGTCAACCATTGCAGCTTCGAGGCCGAAACGCCCAGCAGGCTCTCCGGAGACTTTCCGACAAAGGCGGAAAAGGAGCTGTTGGCCAAGGCGATGCGGCCCTGGTTGTTGAGGACCAACAGACCTTCCGCCAGCGAGTCGAGCGCCTCGCGCACGCGACCGGGGACTGCCGCTTGAGTGGGGTCGAGTTGCTGCAAGACCTTCTTGAGGAGATACGAGAACGCACTGAAACAGGTCAGTCCCATGAACGCGAGTACGGGAGTCCAGGCGTTCCAGATCACTCCCAGAATTCCCTCATACCGAATCGGCTGGAACCGCAATTCAATCACGCCATACAGCTCCTCACTGGTCAGCGTCAGCGGCAGTTGGACCTGGCTCTCCGAGGAGGTCCGCTGATTGGCGAGCGGCTTCCACTGCGACTGATGATCGCCGACCGACATCACCAGAGCGTCTTGCTTGCGGAACCCGGCGGACAACAAATCCGGATTGCGCTCAATGGTTTTCTGGAGCAGTTCCTGAAACGCATCGAGGCCCTGATCGCCCCCCTGGCTGATCTGAAGCAAGGCGGCGTACCCCAGGGTTTGCGCCAGCGTGGCGCGGCCCTTGAGCGTCTCCTGCTCCGCCGAGGGCACAATGCCCAGGATCAACGCGAGCGTCAGGACGGACGTGACGATGCACGTCAGCGCCAGCGCCAGGCGGGTTCGCACACTGATGTATTTGAAGAACGACATGGGGGGCTCCACAGTTCTCCGCAGCCTTGCGGAGTGTCATGACAATGCGGGTTCGAGTTCCGACTGACCTTGTTCCACCAGCGATCCGATGGACTCGTCGTCCTCGTCACTCTGGTCGAGTGAGTCGAGAACCGTCAGAGGATCGACGAAACTCCACATGGGCATCTGGGCCAGCAGACTGCTGATCAACAGCCCGCCGCGGAGCATCCACACGACGTATCCGACCGTCAGTGACACCCCAGCCAACGCCGGAACCTCGAAAATCAGTTCATGGGTGAGGTTCGATTGCAGCGACTTGGTGACCTCGGCGAACGCCGACTGGTTGGCATTCGATGCCAATATCGCCCGCAACTGAGTCAGGCTGTGGGCCGTTGGGATCACGAACTGGTTCGACAGTCCTTTGGTTTCTAAGGAAGCCAAGAGATCGCTGGTCACATCACTCGGCCCGGTGCGTCGGTGAGCCACATCGAGAGCCTGGGGGGACCGACCACGCGAAGTGACTTCGTCGATGCTGGACCGCATGCGGGTGAGGAACAGGCCCAGGCCATCCTCGTCGTGCGACTTCGGCATGATGGAGAGCAGCTCGGTGTCATTGTTGTGGGAGTGAGTCCCAGCGAACGATCCCCCGGATGACGAACCATCCGAGCTTCCGCTTACGCTGGCGGTTGCTGTCGTCGAGGAGGATGTCGTTCCGTTCGAGGGATCATTCGTGCTGTTCTGATCTCCACTGCCAGCACTCGAACTACTGGTGTTGGAGTTCGAAGTGTTACTCGGGGAGTTGGAGATGAACGCGGCTGCGGGACTCACTGAGGAGATGGTCAGCGACACCGTCGCAGCAGCGCTCGGAGTGGTTCCATCCGATGCGGTGTACTCGAAGCTGTCGATCCCGGAGTAACCGACTTCGGGGCTGTAGGTGAACGTCCCATCGATATTTGCGGTGAGCGTCCCGTGGATCGGTTGTCGGGTGATCGACACAGACAGAGCCTCATGATCCGCATCAAAATCGTTCGCGAGCAATTTCGAAGGACTGATGACGATCACTGACTCAATGGGCGTAGCCAGCGAATCGGGATTGGCAATCGGCACATCATTCACTGCCGCGAGGACGACACGGATGGTCGTGGTCGCCGACAGTCCGAAAGGATCGGTGGCTCGGACGGTGATGAGGCATGCACCGTTGGCATCGGCTGCCCCCATCAGTTCCAGCACACCCGTGGGAGTGATTTGGATGGATGAGAACAGGCTGGGATTGGTCATGGACACGATCTGGAAACTCAACTGAGTCGACTCCGGATCGCTGAACCCGGTGGTCAAGTCCAGTGTCAAGACCGGCCCGTCCTCCGTGCTGCTGACTGGAGGGAAACCGAGTGCGACCGGGACTTCGTTCACGTTCAGGAGATTGACGTGGATCGTGGCTTGCGAGATCGCTCCCGATGAGTCAGACACCTGAACCAGCAAGTCGTGCGAGCTGGCGGTCTCAAAACTGAGGCCACTGCCATCGGCCACTGAAATCTCACCAGTCACGGCATCGATCGAGAACAAAGCACGGGATGGTCCGGGCTGAATACTGAATGTGTGAGTGTCGCCAAGATCGGGATCGCTCCACAGGACTTGCCCCACGACATGACCGTTCGGGGAATTTTCGGGCACGGTAAACGTCGCCGGCAGAATCACCGGCGGATCATTCACATTGCTGAACACGAAACTGATGGCCGTCGATGATGTGGTGGTCACGCCATCCGAGACGGACATCGCGGCCGTGGGAGCGACTTCACTGCCATCATGCACATACTTGATCTGGCCCGCCTGCACCTGCGCCCGAGTGAACGAGCTGACAGCACTGCCCGTGGTGAGGTCTTTGAACAGCCCGTGCGTGACCCCGGACACCGTGAACACCAGGATACTGGAATCGGGGTCCGTGGCATTGAGATTCGCATCCGACAGGATCACGAACTGGCCTTCGTTCACGGTGATGGTCGAGGCCGTCATGACGGGCGGGTCGTTCACGGGCGTGACCGTGATTGCGAACGTGCCCGTCACCGTGGCGGTTCCATCGCTGAGCGAGAACGCGAACGAGTCGGAAGTGGTCTCCCCTCCGTTGTGGACATATCGAATGATGCCGCCGTTGATGTCGGCTTGTGTGAACGAGGTGATTGACCCCCCCGCGTTCGTCGACTTCTCCAACCGACCATTCACCGGACCAGTGACGACTGTGAAGACACGCTGGGCAGCTTCTTGATCCGGGTCACTGGCCGCGAGCTGGGAACTGCTGATCGTCTGCGTGGCCCCTTCATTGAGGGTCACACCGGTGTTGGTGGAGATCGTCGGAGGATCGTTGATATTGCTGAAGGTTATCAGCATCGCGCTGGGGCCCACTGAGACGACGCCATCCGTGACCGACAGGCTGGCCGAGGGAGCCGCTTCCCCTCCATTGTGGACAAACCGCACACGCGAGTTGTTGATGTCGTCTTGCGTGAAGGATGTGATCGGCGTACCCGGAGACGCGGCGAACTCGAACCGGCCCTCTGTGACAGAGTTCACCGTATAGACCAGCGAGGTCGCGGGGGTGTCGTCATCGTTGGTCAGCAGATTGTACGTCGTCAGCGGAAGGGTCTGGCCTTCGGAAATCGTCATGCGGTGGGCAGCAAAGTCGGGAAGATCATTCACCGGCGTGACCGTCAGAGAGAGCGTCCCCGTGGCCGACAGTGCTCCATCCGAGACCGAGAACGTGAAATACTCCGCTGTGCTTTCTGCTCCACTGTGGACGTAGATGATCTGACTGCTGTTGATCTGTGCTTGAGTAAAAGTCGTGATCGATGCCCCCGGAGCGGAGGCCAGCGCCAGATGACCGAACCCGAGGCCACCGGTGACGCTATACGTCAGGCTCGCTGCACTGTTGTCGGCATCGGTGGTGCTCAGCTTGCTCGACGGGATGACGACGGAGCTGCCTTCGAGGACGGTCAGTCCCGTCTGCGTCGAGACGACCGGGGCATCGTTTACGGGAGTCACCGTCAGGGAGACCGATTCCGTGACCGTCGCAGCTCCATCGGACAGCGAGAAGCCGAAGCCATCCGAGGTCGTCTCGCTGCCATCATGCACGTAGCGAATGGCGTTGCCGTTGATCTCGGCTTGCGTGAACGTCGTGATCGCTGTGCCAGCGGCGGAGACTCGTTCGATTCGGCCATGCGTCAACCCCGAACTCAGCGTGTAGACCAATTGGCCGGGAGTGTTATCCGGATCGGTGGCAGCCAGTTTGGTGATGCTGAGAATTCCGCTGCCGCCCTCGGCCACCGCTAATCCGATGTTGGTCACGATCACGGGCGGATCGTTGAGTGGTGTCACACTGATCGAGGCCGTGGTCACTTGCGCGCTAAAGGCAGTCGAGCCGCCGTTGACGGAAACGTTGACTCCGGTCAGTCCGTTCGTTCCCGAGGTCTGGTCCCAGGCTCGGAACGTAATCGCCCCCGCAGGTCCACTGAAGCTCGCCGTGGGGATGAATCGCACGTGGGACGCGGTATTGAGCTGCGTGGCATTGGTGTTACTGACGCCCGTGAGACTCAACCAAGTGGTGCCGTTGACCGAGTACTGCCAAGTCCCATGCGTGGTGTCGACAGCGGTGACCGCAATCCCCTGCTGGGCTCCCGTGTCGACATCGGTGATGAGCGTTCCGTCCGCCGAAGTGATGATCGCTGCCACCGTGTTACCCGGTGGATTCGTGGTGTCCTCCAGGACGCTGGTCAGGGTCAGCGGGCCGACAGCGGTGTTGATGACCGGGGCGTCATTGACCCCCTGCACGATGATCGTGGCGGTCGCCTGGGCGGTGTTCCCCAGCGTATCTGCAACGGTATAGTCGATCCGCTTCGTCGCGGTCTGCCCGGCGGCGAGGGCCTGCATGCTCTCCCCGGGAGTGAACGTGAATTGTCCATCGTCGAGGACCACAGCTGTCGCCACACCACTCAAATCCGATAGGTCGACGAGCGACACCGTCAGTCTCCCGGACGCGGCCGAGTGGTCGTTGTCGAGCAACCCGGCCACGGTCTGGCGTTCGCCGTAGATGATGAACGTATCGGTCATCGACGCATACTGGGCTGCGGTCCACGCGGCGGAGCGGGCGACATTGGAGAGGCGGACTTCGTCGATGCCGCCGGTCCAGTATTGGGAGAGCGTGGACGAGAACCCCATCTCACCGGCACCGATGGTGATGTCGTCGTCGCTACTCCCGAGTGAGGTCGCTCCTGTTTGAGTGGCATTGAGCGTCCCGTCGACGTAGAGACTTGACGTTGACCCCGATAGCACGCCGGTCAGGTATCTCCAGCGATCCTCGGGTAACGAACCCGTCGTCCCCGTCAGATCCGGAGTCCCGGTGCTGTTGACGACTTGCGTATGGTCGCTGGACGATGTGGCCAAGCCATACGATTCAAAGGGAATGATGACGACAAGGTTTCGACGATTGACAATTCGCTCCCAGGTGACCGAATCCCCGGTGGAGTTGGCCCAGGCCTCAATCGTCAACTGGGACGGATCGACCGCCGTGGGGTCAGACGCTGTGCTGTTGATGCGGATCGCTTCGTTGGTCCCGTTGAAGTTCAGTGCCCCGCCGATCGGGCCGATAATCTGGTTCGTCGCGTCCATGCCGATCGACGTGCCGTCGACATTGCTGGAGGACGAGTCCTGGACCGTTTGAGACCCGGACGGATCGCCGTTCAGGTGCCAGACGCCGACGTACCCATTTGACCAGACTGCGGTCGGGTTCTGGCCCGCCGGAGCGGTGTTATTGCCGTAGTACATCCAGATCGAGTCGGTGTTCGAGCTGGCATCAATCTGCGGCACCTTGACCCAGATCGCCGAGCGCCCTGCCGGGTTCCAGGTCTCAATCTCATAGGCGAGAACCTGGCCATTGGTATCGACGAACCGGAGATCGGCCCCGTCACTTTGAGCCAGTGCGTAATTGAACCGATTCGCATCCAATGTCACCAGCACCGGGAAGTCGGTCAAATTCTCCGGGCGGCTGGCATTGTCGAACGTCAGCTGCATCCGCGAGGACCAGTTGGCGTCGTACCACTGATTCGCGGAGTGGAACACCTGGTCTTCGGTCAGCGTGTAGGTCTCATCGTTGGCGGTCGGGGGGACTCCCGGCACGGAGAGCAGGGCCAGGTTTCGAACGGCTTCCGATCCGGAATCGAGATAGACATCAGAGCCGGTGATCAGCATGCTGGCGGTGACGTTCGCGGGACCATTGACGCTTGTCGTGATCACATCGAGCAGGGCCACGTCATGCAGCGTGACCGCGAGATCATTGCTTCCCAGAGTGCTGTTGAGATTGACCGCCACGAGCAGGTTCCCCTCTCGCAGCTGGACTCCCCCGATGACGACATCGCGCTCGATCACCTGGATTCCGACGATTTCTTTATCGAGGTGGATTTCGGTCTCATTGAGCAACGTCGTCACGGTCCCGCTGGTGGTTCCGGCCCCGACGCTGGTGGGGTGAAACACCACGACTGCGCTGGCGAGATTGCCGATATCGGCCACGACGAGGTCGCCGGGCTGTAACAGGACATCGCCGATCAGCGTGGTCTGCTCGATCAGGTCGACATCGGCCAGGTAATCAATCGCCCCGCCCGCGATCGATTCGAGGCCGTCGAACAGGACGAAGAATGACCCGCTGGTGAAACTCCCCACGACATCCGGACGGAAGACGACGACATCATCTGTCTGCACCGAGAGGCTTCCGAAGGATTCGGAGCCCGATACGGAGAACAGGACATCACCCTGAAAGAGTTGCACGGAACTCCCCGCCGCTCCGACCAGCACATCGTGTTGAAGAATGTCCAACGACTCCGGCCTCACATTCCCATCGCCGTGCGCGCTGAAGCTTCCGGCAATCGATAATCCTCCCGAGGCATTCGGCCCCAGCGTGAGATTCGGCTCGCCCAGTGCGACGATGTCTCCCGAAGTCCAGCTATTCAGATCGGGTGCCCCACTTGAATTCACATCACTCCAAGTGGTGAACAGCAGCGAGTCGCCACTCTCCAGGTTGCCGTAGGCTCGCGCAAAGACCCCCGCGTTGTCCCCTGCCCCGTTGCCGGACCAGACCGCCACGAAGTTGTCCAGATCGACCATCGCCGCCGAGACGAAGACCTGCGATCCGGCGGTCGTGGCGTTGAGCCGGAACTCGGCCCCTTGCGGTGTGCTTTGGCTGTCGAACTTCCGCGCGAAGACGCCCGCAGTATCCCCCGGACCGGTCCCCTGCCACGTGATGAGGAAATCGCCGTTGCCATCGCTGGCGATCGAGGGTTCGGTTTGACTGTTGATCGTCGAGGTGGTGACCTGTTCCAGAGCCTGGGGAGCCGTATCCGTGGCTCCCAATTCCATTTTCCAGAGCGCGGAACCACTACCGTCTCCGTTGCCAGTCGTTCTCCAGACGATGTGATATGCCCCTGTCCCATTGGTCGCGACATCGGCGTTGCCCGAGGTAATGTCCACGTGCAACAGGAGGTCATTCGCATCGAGCGCGACACCTGAAGAGTTGAATCTCCGACCATGTGTTCCGATGGCGTCGTCCCAGACGACCATAAATTGGCCGTCCTGGCCCACAGCGATGGCTGGGTCAAACTGGGTATTGATGGTCGTGGTGTTGACCAGCAACTCGCCGCCGAATGTGGTGCCGTTGGCTCGGAATCTTCGGGCGTAGATTCCGGCGGTGTCTCCGGACCCATTCCCTTCCCAGGCAATCACGAAGTTGCCGGTGCCGTCGACACCGATGGCAGGAGCCTGTTGCGTTCCGGTCGTGGTCTGATTGACGCGGAACTCACTGGCTCCGTTGCCCTGGGAGTCGAAGATGCGGGCGTAGACCCCCTCGTTATTGCCGTCCTGGCCCACGCTGGTCCAGGTGACGACGAACCCGCCATCCGACTTCATGGCCACAGAAGCCCCGAGCTGGTCGTTGGTCGTCAGCTCATTGACCCGGAACTCGGTTCCCAGAGCGACACCTCGTGAGTTGTACCGCTGGGCGTAGACTCCCGCCCCGCTCCCATCCTGGGCCGCACTGGTCCAGACGATGACGTAATTCCCATTGGCGTCGATGCCCACGGCGTCGTGGCTGCTGCGGGAGCTAGTAGCTGTCGTTTGGGTATTGGTCGTGGTGGGATTGACCCGCACCTCACCGGTGGTGGAAATCTGGGTGCCGACTGCAACGGGCGCGGTGTAGTCGACAATCAACATCGGACGTTGCGAGACGGTGGCTCCCTCGGACGAGGTGAACGTCCAGGCTGTCGCATTGTCGCCGTAGAGAGCCCAGCCGTTGTTCGCCGCTCCAGCGCTCCAGGCTTGCAGCGACTCTTCCAACCCGGTGATGGTCTGGATGCCTGTCGCAGTGGTTCCGGTCACGATCGCGTCAGCCACCGTCGCGACTTCGACATTGTCGCGAGACAGTCCGCTGCCCAGCGTGTTCCAAGTCGACGACTCTGACCAACTGGCCAACACCCGATGCAGGCTGATCGTGGAATCCACCGAAGTGCCGGTCGTGACGTTCACGCGCAGGCTGGCCGAATGAATCGTCGACCCCAGCGGAATCTGACCCGGTCCGTTGCCGAACAGCGAGTCAAACCGGATCAGACCGGTATTGAACAAGGCCCCGCCCACGCTGACGGTCGTCGTGGACCCATCAGAGGTTCCGGGGACCGTGGAGTTGATCGAGGAGTCCTGCGTCCCGGAATAGCTCGACACCCCGTGTTGATAGGTGTTCGTGGTCAGCAAACCGTTCCACTCAAACAGATTCAAAGACTCGCCCAGCGATGGCGTCTCGACCGCTCCGAATTGATACTCCAGATTCCAGTCCCCGCCCAGGAGTGCCGCTCCCGTCGCATCCGTACTGGCCGCGACATCGGTGCCCGTCAGCTCACCAAACGTCCGCAAGAACTCCTGCCCCGTAGCGTTCGCTGCCAGATCGCAGCCGTAGAACAGTACGTCCGCGTCGGCGGTTAGAAACGGCTGCCACTGAGCCAACGTGTTCGCCCGCTGGCCGATCGTGTCGGCACTGAGCCAGTTGCTGCCTAGGTGAAGCCCCGCCTCATCCCCGTGGGAAAGGATGTGAATCGCCCGCGTCTGTCCGAGTTGCTCCAGCCGCTCGGCGATCTGCTCCAGGCCGTCACGCTGCGAGTCGAGTACCAGAATCTCGGTCGGCCCTGACTGCTGACTGGTCAACTGGTCAAGAAGGGTTTCGTAATCGGGCACTCTGGGGTCGACGACGATGAGCGTCGAACCGGTCAACTGGTCTGTGGTGGATGTCGCCGACTCGCTCACCAGTATCCCCGATGATTCAGTCGCGGCGAGATCATCCGGGGCCGCTGAGAGCGGAGGCGGAGCAGCCTCCGCACTGGGGCCTGTCGCGTCGACGGGGGCCACGACCACGACCTCTGTCGCCACGGGAGCCGGTGCAGGGGCGGGAGCTGCGCTATACAGGAGGCGGTTTTCGAAGGCTTCGAGCTGCAATGACCGGGTGAGTGGCTGGACTCGCCACAATGGCGGGAGCGAGCGGGGCCGGAGTGCCTGACAGAGACGACCGAACAAATCCATCCGCGACGGCATGGGGCGCGGGGATGAGGCGGTGTTTTGTCGCTGATCCTTGCGAGATTGGTTCATCCAGCGGAGTAATGCGGTCAGCATGTGAGGGCCATCGACGGGTGGAAGACTCTTCTGCACAGAGCCTAGTTTGCAGTTCAGGAGGTCGAGGTAAGTCTGGGAGACCGTGCGCTTCGTAACGGATGTATCAGGGGTGGGATTGTGCTGACGTTGCAGAGTCTTCTCAGCGAATCGGTCGTGAGTGAGGCACCGACTCTAAGAGTCCTGACAGAGGAAAACCGGGCTGGGTCTTTGAAAACCGATTTGACTCGCCCCGGACTGGTGTCTGGCCATGTGCCAGTCGATTCATCAAAGGAAGGAACGCTTGGACCCGCTGAGATGGGATTCGGCGAGGTCTGCCAAGGAAGGCACATCGGGCATGGAACGTCACCACGCATGGATTGCAGCTGCCGCCGCATTGACATCGTCCGCCTGGATGGCGGTGAGTGTCATGGGTGGGCCTCCGTCGGAACCAGACCTGCCGGTGATCCAGTTATTGGCCCCGGTGTATGATGATCCTGCGGATGTCGAAGCCCCGGCTCCTTCCCGCACGATCCAAAAGACGGCAGCCGCCAATCGGCCTCTGGGACTCGGATTTCCGGGCACGGGAGCGGCCCCCAAACGGCCCCCGACACGTCCGACACGTCCGACACGGACCTCCGAGATCCTTCCGGTGCAGGCGACCGAACCGGAATCGCAGCGATTGGAGTTGCCCCACCAGGGATCGCCCGTCGAGGCGGATGCCCCGCCGCCGCCGAGCGACAAAGTCTATTCCGGACGGCACGGGACTCCGGAGTTGACGACTCCCCGGGAGTCTGAACTGGTCGAATCGACCGATGTCCCCGTGCTGATGCGGGACACTCCCAGTGATCTGGCGACGGCCTCGGGCTTTGCCCCGCCGTACCTGCCCTCGAATCAAGACCCCGATGTCCTGCCTTGGACGGCCCCTTTCGAGGACCGCGCCGCGCGGGCCCCGATCGAGGAGGAGATGGACATCCGGGCGGGCGACCTGACGCAGCTTCCCATCGGCTATGTCCCGTGGTGGATCAGCGAATTGCCCAGCCCGATCCGTCGCAGCCAGTCCACTCTGCCCGTCGATGTCGATACGCTCGTCACCGGAGCACTCCAATACTCGCCGCAGATTCTGGGGATCCGCACTCAGCCGGACATCAACAACAGCATTCTGAATGCGGAAAACGCCGCATTCGACTGGACAGCCTATGTCCAATCGAAGTGGAGTGACCTCAACGATCCGGTCGGGAATACGTTGACCACCGGGAACAACTCCAACCGCTTCGTCGATCAGATGACAACATCACAAGCGGGCTTCAAACGTCGCAACGAGTACGGGGGCCAGTTCGACATCTCTCAGAAAGTCGGCTGGCAGGACAACAACTCGAGATTCTTTGTCCCCGCTCCGCAGGGCACCAGTCGGCTTGTGATGAACTACACGCAACCGTTGCTGAACGGTTCGGGGGTGGCCTATAACCAGTCGCGCATCGTCCTGGCACAGATTGAACTGAATCGGTCGTTCGATGTGGTCCAGGGGGAGCTGCAGGATCACCTGGTGAAGGTCACGGAGACTTACTGGGATCTGTACCGTTCGCGGGTGATTTACCTGCAACGCCGCCGAGTCTATGACAGAGCCGAACATATCCTGGAGACCCTCGGCGGTCGTGAGGAGATTGACGCCCTGCAGCGGCAAGTGAACCGCGCCAAGGCCGCCGTCGCCAGCCGCCGCTCCGAGATCGTGCGGTCCCAGTCTACCATCCGCAATGCGGAGTCCCGCTTGCGGTTGCTCGTGAATTCACCCGAGTATCTGGATCTGTCGACCACGGAACTCGTTCCGATCGAAGCGCCGCGGGCCGATCATCTGCCCCTCTCGCTGGCTGGTTCGCTGCAACAAGCGTTGCAGAATCGACCGGATATTTCCCAGGCGGTGCATGACTTGCGATCTTCCGGGGTGCGACTGGGCGTCTCGCAGAATGAACTGTTGCCGAAGCTGGATCTGGTCCTCAGTGCTTATGTCGCGGGTCTGGAAGGGCATGCGGGCATTCTGCAGTCACTCGGAAATCAGTTTGCCGATGGACGTCCCGGTTACACGGTCGGAACACAGTTCGAGATGCCGCTGGGCAATCGAGCGGCCAAAGCCCGCCAGGATCGCCGGCAGTGGGAACTGACTAAAGCCGTCTACGACTTCCGCACCGTGGTCGAGACCGGGCTGACCGATGTCGAACTCTCGGTCCGCGAAGCCGAGACATCCTACCGCGAAATGCTGAGCAAGTTTCAAGCACTGATCGCCGCCGAAACCGAGTCGAGCTACCTCGAAGATCGCTGGAAAGTCCTGCCGGGAGCGGACCGGGGGACGACGCTGCTGCTGGAAGACCTGCTCGATTCACAACAGCGGCTGGCCGATGCGGAAGGGGAATTCGTGACATCGCAGGTGGCCTACTCAATCGCCCTGATCCGGGTTCGGCGGTCGATGGGGACATTGCTGATTGCCCAGAACCCGACACGGTATGAAGGGGAAACCGTCTCCCCCGAACCGACGTTGGTCCCCGGGGAGAATCTCGTTCCTTCCCAGCACGAGGCCCCCGAGATGCAAGAATCTGCTCCAGCGGATGAGGCGTCTGGGGATGTCCCTCCGAAACTCAAATCCGTCAGTCAGAAGAAGTCCACCAAACCCGCGACGACTAAGTCCGCGTCTGCCGAAAGCTCTGAGAAGAGGCCCTTCAAGATGCCGTTGAAGAGTCACTCCTGGTTTCGTCGCTAAAGTCGGCAAGTTCGGAATGTCCGCCACTCGGTTCTCGACCGATCGGGCCTTGGGGCCGGAAAATCCTGCGTAAACGGACGCGCGGAGACGAATGGAGGAAGTGAGGCACAAGGTTCGCGGAGTCGAGCCTTTGATCAGGCAGGGAGGCCGGTTGAGGCATGTTCTCTCCGACCGGAGTGGCTTGAGTGGTTCTGGCCCTGCGATCCCCCAACCGATCGACAGCTCGTCAACTCCCCCGGCGTGCGGCGGATCTGGCTGCACTGATCTCGCGCATTCGCGATGTCGCCTCACGACTCTCTTCGCTCCGTGATACGCAACTTCACAGCTACGCGATCCAGCTCCGCGAAAACGTCGAAACCGGCGGGGATGTGCAATCTCCCGCCGTCCTCGAATCGGGTTTTGCCTTCACGCTCGAAGCCATCCGCCGCGTCACTGGCAAGACGCTGCACGATCCCCAACTGCTCGGGGGATTGGTCCTCGCCCGTGGGGCCATCGCCGAAATGGCCACCGGCGAAGGGAAGACCCTCACCGGGGCCGCCCCCGCATTTGTCCACGCCCTCAGCGGTCGCGGCGTCCATGTCATGACCTCCAATAGCTATCTCGCCGAGCGCGATTGTGAGGAGTTGCGCCCGGTGTTTGAGATGCTGGGCCTGACGGTCGCGGTCCTCCCCGAGCAGGCCCCGGCCCACGAGAAACGCCCGCTGTATGATTGCGATGTGGTGTACGGAAATGGCTTCGAGTTCGGGTTTGATTACCTGCGAGATCAGATCTCGTTGCGGCAGGTGAAAGCCGCAGCCCTCGGCGTTCTCGTGCGGCAACGCCTGACCGGCGGTTTGTCCCCGCGAGTCACGATGCAGCGCGGTCTGAACTTCGCCATCGTCGACGAGGCCGATCACGTCATGCTCGATGACGCGATCTCGCCACTGCTGATCAGTGAGGCCTCGCCCGGGGATGCTCCCGATGCGGAAGCGCACCGCGTGGCTCTCCGGCTCGCGAATGAACTGACAGCCCCGCACGACTACGAGTTCGACCCCTCACGCGGGCTGGTCCGCCTGACGCAGCAAGGACGCGACAAGACCCACGCCGCCGTCGATCAGATTCCCATTGATGTCCTCATTCGTCCGTGGACGTTGTATGTCGAAGCGGCTCTCAAGGCCCGGTTGCTCTTTCACCGCGACCGCGAGTACATCGTTCATGACGACGAGGTGCAGATCGTCGACGGCTCCACCGGTCGCATCATGCCCGACCGCACCTGGAGCGATGGGCTGCACCAGGCGGTCTTGGCCAAGGAAGGTCAGCGGATCACGCCGGACACCAGTTCGCTGGCCCGGATCACTCGCCAAAGGTTCCTGCGTCTGTACCGCACACTCGGCGGGATGACCGGCACCGCGACCGGCGGCGAGAGCGAGTTCCAATCGATCTACCGCGTCGAGGTCCAGCCGATCCCATTGCGGCTGCCGACTCAACGGCAGATTCTGTCGACCCGATTCTTCGCGACGGCCCAGGCCAAGTGGGAGGCCATCTCCCATGAGGTCGCGACTCGTCACCCGACCGGACAACCGATCCTCATCGGCACGCGCTCGATTGCCCACAGTGAGCGATTGGCCGCCCTCCTGCGCGAGCGCCAGCTGACGTTTGAGCTGCTCAACGGGCGGCAAGACAAGGACGAAGCCGAGATCGTCTCCGCAGCGGGCCAGCTCCACGCGATCACCATCGCCACCAACATGGCCGGTCGCGGCACCGACATCAAGCCCTCGCCCGAGGCCCTGGCCGTGGGCGGCCTGCATGTGATCTGCTCCGAACCGTATGACTCGCATCGCGTCGACCGTCAACTGATCGGGCGCGGTGCCCGGCAAGGCCAACTGGGATCGGCACAGGTCTTCGTCTCGGCGGCAGACGCCCTCCTCCTCGAACATGGACCGGCACTGGCCTCGCGGATCGTCAAGCGCGCGGGAACCGACCTCGAGTGTCGCACGGACCTGACACCGGCCTTGAGGCAACTCCAGGCCGAGACCGAACGCCAAGCCTCACGCCTGCGAACCACCCTGTTGGACCATGACCTGCAGCGAGACACCATCCTCGCCAAATTCCTCGGAGAGAACACATGACCCGAACCCGGAATCGATTGAGTCTGTGCGCGGCACTGGCTGCGTGTCTATTGGCAGGCTCGGCCTCGGCAGCCGAGATCGAGGGCTTCACCGAGCCGTTCCGCGATCTCGATGTCGCCTCGACCGATGTCGGCATCGTGTCCCTCATCAACGTCCAGGAAGGGGATGTGGTCCAGAAGGATCAGATCCTCGGCACCCTCGATCAGACACTCCTCAACGCCACACTCGACATCGCCGACCGCAGCCGCAACGCCAAGGGCCGCGTCAACTCCGCCCAGGCCGATGTCCGCCTGCGGACCGAACGCGGCGAGAAGCTCAAGCTGCTCCTCGATCGCAAGCATGCCACACAGGAAGAGCTCGACCGCAGCCTCGTGGAGAAAGAAGTCTCAGAGGCTCAGTTGCTGGCGGTGGAAGAGGAGCTGCTGGTGCGGGCCTTGGAGTACGACCGGATCAAGGTCCAACTCGAACAGCGCAACGTGCGTTCGCCGATCGATGGAGTCGTGATCAAGCTGCATCGCGATGTCGGTGAGTTTGTCTCGGTCAATGATCCGGTGATCGCCACGGTAGTCCAGCTCGACCCGCTGATTGCAACGTATTCGGTGCCGTCACTGCTCAGCAAAGAGATCAAGCCCCACGTCGAGGTCAACATGCTGGTCGGAGACGCCCGCCTGCCCGCCAAGGGGGTCGTCGACTACATCGCCCCGGTGATCGATGCCCAAAGCGGGACCATTCTGATTAAGGTGCGGGTTCCGAATCCGAAGCACATCTATCGCAGCGGGGAGAAGTGCCTGCTGGTGGTGAGCGGACAACTGCCCAAGGCCGAGACTGCGGCCCAGCCCAAGTCTGGCACCGCCCCCACTCCCGCCACCAAGCTGCCCTTGAAGACCAGCCAACTGGAAGTCGGGAAGGTGCGATGAGTCAGTCGACTCCGGTCACTCCCGTGTCTCCGAGTACACCGCCCGAGGTCGCTGTCGTGCAGCGCCGCCCGGACGCGGAACGACTGCGGACACTGCAAGCCCGGTTCGGTGAAGCGGCCGCGCAGGCTACGGACCGCGCGGACCTCATCGCGCGGGTGGCACGGGTTCTGACCGATGCGGCCCGTGCGGACATCTTGGTTGTGGGGCGGCCCGCTGCGCAGGGGCAGGTCGCTCTGGAGGGCGTCCTGCATCCCATTGCCGGGTTGCCCGAGCTGACCACGAAGAGCTTTCGCGAGTATGCACTGGCCGCGTGCCAGGACCGGCAGACGCGGGCTGGCCGGATTGGTCGTCCGCCAACCCAGTTGTTGGTCAGCGTGCCGATCACGACGGCGAGTTCGCCGGAGGTGTTGCTCGCCCTCTTTCTCTCTCCGTCGGCCCCGCCCGATGTGCTGACGACGGTGGTCGAACTCGCGGTCTCGACGCTGGCTTTGCATGACCTGCGAGCGGGGGCGGTCGCCCTCGATCGCGAGGTCGCTGCGACTGCGGCGCTCGTCGACCTCGCCGCCCGAGTGCAGTCGGCGGCGAACACGACAGCTGCCGCACAGACTCTGTGCGATGAAGGGGCCCGCCATCTGGGTGTGCTGCAAATGGCCATCGCGCTGACTCGGCCTGGCCAGCCGGGGTGCCGTCTCACCGCCGTCAGTCGTAGCGAGGGCAGCGTATCTCCCGAGAAGCGGGAGTCGTTCCTCGAAGCCGCTCTCGACGAGTGTCTGTTGCGTGGTGAGGTCGGGATCTGGCCGCCACCTCCCGGAGCGGCGCGACACTCTCTGGCCACGCACAAGCAACTGGCCCTCCGCTGGAACGCCGAGTCGGTGGTGTCAGTGCCGCTGCGAACTCATGCAGGAGAGACGGTCGGAGCGTGGATCGCCATCGCTCGTCACCCAGATCAAGCCCTCGCGACCGCTGGCTTCATGCAAGCGGCGGCTCCACTCATGGGAGCCGCACTGCGGACGTTGCAGCGCGGCGAGCGAGGACGTATGGCCCGCGCCTGGGATCGATTCACAGACTCGCTGCGGCATCGCAAGGGTCAACTGGTCACGTTGAGTGTCGTGTTGCTCGCCGCTGGGTTGTGCGTCCCGCTGCCCTATGCGGTGCGCGGGGGCTGCGAGGTCCATCCGGTGACGCTGCGGTACGTTGCTGCCCCTTTCGACGCCCGACTGCTGCACGCGGAAGTCGAACCCGGTGATGAGGTCCAGGCGGGGCAAGTCCTGGCCCGGCTCGATGGCGAGGAGATTCGCTGGGAACTCTCCGGAGCCACCGCAGAAGTCGACCGCGCGGCGAAAGAGCGTGACGGACACTTGGCCGACAAGGAGATCAACGCCGCCCAGGTGTCGCGCCTCGAAATGGCCCGCATGACGGCCAAGGCCACCGTCCTCCGCCAGCGCAGCGAACAACTCGAAATCCGCAGCCCGGTCGCTGGAGTGGTCATCAGCGGCGACCTCCGCAAGGCCGAAGGGGCACCGCTCTCGACTGGTCAGACACTTTTCGAGATCGCTCCCCTGGAGGAGATGGTCCTCGAAATCGGCATCCCCGAAGAGGACATCGGGCATGTCGTGATCGGTCAGTCGGTGGAAGCGGTCCTCCACGCCCTGCCCGACCGGACTTGGACCGGCTCGATCGAACGCATCCACCCGCGCTCCGAACTCGTCGACCAGGACTACGTCTTCGTGGCGGAGGTGAAGTTCGCGAATGAACACGGTCTGCTGCGGCCCGGCATGAAGGGCCGGGCCAAGGTCCAGACCGCCGCTCATCCGCTGGGCTGGAACCTGTTCCACAAGGCGGTCGATCAAGTGCGATTCTGGATCGGCTGGTGACACGCCGTGGGACGGGCCCGTGGCCCGTCCTTCCCTCGACAACCCCCCATGCAACTCAACCTCAGCACGCGCGAACTCGATCGGACCCGGCTCAAACTCCGGGACGATGTGATCGTCCGCCCCGTGCCGACAGCGGATGGGGTGTCGTACCAACTCGAAGACCCGCAAGCGGTGCGGTTCTATCGTGTCGGGCGGGCCGAGTACGTCCTGATCTCGCTGCTCGATGGCCGGACCTCGCTGGCGGAAGCCGTGACCGTCTCGTCGCGGACACTGGGCCACGAAGCGTTTTCGGAGCAGGAGGCCACGAGTATTTGTCTGTGGCTCGTCGAGACGGGACTGGCCACTCCGACCGAAGGCTCGTTCGAGGCTTCGACCGCGAAGCCCGCCACGCTCAGTTCGTTGTTCAACCCGTTCTGGATGAAGCTGCCCCTGCTCCGGCCCGAGCGACTGCTCGACCTGCTGCTCCCCTGGACGCGCTGGTTCTTCACCGGTCCGGCGATCCTCGCGACAGTCGCCCTCTGGATCGCAGCCGGTGTGGTGCTGAC
This sequence comes from Planctomycetota bacterium, assembly GCA_043778825.1. GTDB lineage: Bacteria > Planctomycetota > Planctomycetia > Planctomycetales > Planctomycetaceae > TH-plancto1. The sequence goes on from JAYWFM010000334.1 coordinate 38,242, forward strand.
CGGCCATACGGAGGAATTCTGGGCCGATTCGCGGCAGGTGTTCTCGTCCAATAATTGGCTGCTGCTGGTGATCGTGTGGGTGGTGCTCAAGGTGCTGCACGAGTTCGGTCATGGGCTGGCCTGCCGCTATCACGGGGGTCGCGTCACGGAGATGGGCGTGGTCTTCGTGCTGTTCGCGCCGATGGCGTATGTCGATGTGACCTCGTCGTGGGGCTTCCGCTCGCGATGGAAGCGGATGCACGTGGCAGCGGGGGGAGTGCTGGTCGAGTTGACGATGGCGGCTCTCGCGGCCCTGTGCTGGACCCAGGCGACCACTCCGTTCGCGCGGCACCTGCTGCACAACATCGTGGTCAGCGCGAGCCTGACCACGCTGATCTTCAACATCAATCCGCTGATGCGGTTCGATGGCTACTTCATCCTCGAAGACCTGCTCGACATCCCCAACCTGGGCACCACAGCCAGCCGCTGGCTCCAGTCCCGACTCGCCCGATTCTTCTACGGGGAGCAGCGTACCGTCCCCGTCCCCTCGGGACTTACGGGCCACGTCATCCGCAGCTATGCCCTGCTCTCTTCGATCTGGCGACTCACGGTTTCGGCCTCGCTGTTGGCCGGGGCAGCTGTGATGTTTCGAGGGGCCGGGTTGGCGATCGCGATCGGGGCGATGTTGCTGTGGTACGTGAAGCCGGTGATTGAGGGGATCGGTTCGCTGGTCACGCGCTGGCGGCGCGACCGGTGGAGTGCGACTCGCGCGGTGCTGCTGGGCAGCGTCACTGCGGCTCTGGTGGGAGCGCTGGTGTTCCTGCTGCCGAGTCCGTTTCAGCGGCACGCGCCGGGGATCGTCGACTTCGCGGATCTGGAGGTGGTGCGAGTCTCCTCCGCCGGATTTGTCCAAGAGATTTGCGTGACCAACGGACAGACTGTGGAGGCCGGTGACGCACTGGTTGTGCTGCACAATGAGGAACTCGACGCCCGCGTCACCGACCTCGAACTGGCCATCGAGCAATCCGAAGCCAAACGCATCGGCCAGATCAACCGCAAGGAGCTGGCCCTGGCCCAGATCGAACTCCGCAATCAGCAGGCCCTCCGCGAGCAACTCACCGAAGCGAGGTTGCGGACCACTGCGCTGACGATCAAGGCCCCCATCGCCGGGCGAGTGCTGGCCCGCCGACTCGATCAGCAGATCGGCAACTATCTGAAGGAGGGGACCGAACTGCTGGTGATTGGCGACGACGCTCGCAAAGAGGTGCTGGCCAGCGTCGATCAACGCGACCTGGAAGCGTTCTCGGTCGCCGAGATCGACTCTGCGGACCTTCGAATTCGCGGCAACGGCCCAGCCGCCTCGGCGAGCTTGGCCCTCGAACCCCGCGCCTCCACGCGGCTGCCACACCCCGCGCTGTCGGCAGTGCATGGTGGTGAGGTGGATGTCGTGGCCAGTTCATCCGACTCAGACGACGACGGGGTGAAACTCAGCGAGCCGCGTTTCCTGCTGCGCGCGAAACTGGACGCCGCCGCATCGTCCACCGTGTTCGCCGGTCAACAAGCCAGTGCCGCCCCGCTGAGCGGTCGACGCACGCTGGCCCAGCAACTGACGAGTGGGCTGCGCGACTGGGCGCGGTCGCTGATCGATCCGCAGTGAGCGGAGCAGGTTGGGACAAGCTGCATTGGGTGCCAGCACACAATGCTGAGGGAACAAGTCGCTCTTAGTGTGCTGACACTCCCAAGCGAGCTTGCCCCACCCTACGGTCTAATAACCGAGTGTTCATCCCGGCATCAATGCAACACACATCAGGTGCATTCATCACCGACACATCCGAGCTATCCTTCGGCAGCGGATCCGCGTGCAAAGTATCGTCATGCGTAATCGCGTTAGGGCAGGATACCACGTCTGTTATCAAACACGCATGAGCCATCGTCTCCCCACCGAGTCTCTTGAAACCGAACAATGTCCCAAAATCGAATAGATCGTACGTTTTCAGGCACCGTCCAATCGAATTGCTCGGATTCGGTAAACGTAAACTCGTGGATGAGATAGTCGGCGAGGTCTCTTCCATACGCGATGATGTCCGTCTGGTGAACAGAAAAAACTGGGTTACCGGCATCTAAAGGTTCTGAAGGCATCATCCGATGCTCGAAAATCGGGATGAGCTTTGGTGCATCGTCGATCAATTTGTTGACGATCGCGTTTGCATCAACAAGTTCAGTTGGACGATCACCCCACTCGCTGAGCCAGAAGTTGTTGTGTGCAACGTCGAACAGCACGCCCTCGCGTGGACGGTTGAGCCAATCTCCGATGAGCGTTTCATCGCATACGCGCCAATCTGGAAAGTGCTTCCCAGTCGGCAACGCCGTTTGGAGAAACGCACGGAGGTCGGAAGGAAAGCTGAAACCGAACATATTTTCGACGGCAACGGTCTCACGCTCAGACAACGGTTCAGAGAACGCGACACCGTGAATCTTGAGTGTGTCGATGAGTAGCGACCAGTCAGCCATAAACTTCACTCGCAACAGGTATTCGACCGCCGAAGTGGATTTGAATCGTATTGCAGTTTGGTTGCGTGGGGTGGATTTGTCAATTTGGTGCGTTACGGTAGCGCACAAGTCGATCGGGGCATTTGGCGTCGCGATTTGCGTGACCGCTTGCATCCCTTATCATCCGGCCAGATTGACCACCCCTCCCAGGATTGCCCTCATGGCCGCTGCCCCGACTCATGCTCAACTCGTTGTCCTCGGCGGCGGGCCCGGTGGGTATCCGGCGGCGTTTGAGGCCGCCGATCATGGGATGCAGGTCGTGCTGGTCGACCAGGACGCCCAGCCGGGTGGGGTTTGTCTCAATCGTGGCTGCATCCCGTCGAAGGCGCTGCTGCATGTCGCCAAGCTGATTCAGGAGGCCCGCGAGTCGGCGCACTGGGGCGTGACGTTCGCCGAGCCGACGATCGACCTCGACAAGCTGCGGTCGTTTAAGAACGGAGTCGTGACCAAGCTGACCGGGGGGATTCGTCAGTTGTGCGAGGCGCGGGGGGTGAAGCTGGTGCAGGCTCGCGGGACGTTCGTGAACTCGGGGGCGCTGCAACTGACCGCACCCGATGGGTCGCAGAGCCAACTGACGTTCGACAAGTGCATCGTGGCGGTCGGGTCGCGGCCCGCGATGCCGCCGGTGTTCAACATCGGTGACCCGCGTGTGATGGACTCGACCGGGGCGCTCGCTCTGGCCGACATTCCGGGGAAGCTGCTGGTCATCGGCGGGGGGTACATCGGCCTGGAGATGGGATCGGTGTATGCGGCACTGGGATCGAAAGTCACGGTGGTCGAGGCGCTGCCGACCATTCTCGCCGCAGCCGATCGCGACCTTGTGAACCCGCTCCAGAAGCGGCTGAGCGGCCTGTTCGCAGCCATCCATGTGAATACGAGGGTGATGAGCCTCAAGGCCACGCCGGAAGGGATCGTCGCGGAACTCAGCGGGGAGGGAGTCACCTCTCCGCAGGTGTTCGACCGCGTCCTCGTTTCAGTCGGTCGCTCCCCGAATGGGAAGGGAGTCGGCCTGGAAAATACCAAGGCGGTCGTCACTGATCGCGGCTACATCGAAGTCGACCGCAACATGCGCACCGCGGACCCGAAGATCATGGCCATCGGCGATGTGGCCGGGGAACCGATGCTGGCCCACAAGGCGACGCGCGAGGCCAAGGTCGCCGTCGAAACGCTGCTCGGTCACCCCGCGCTGTTCGACAACGTGGCCATCCCAGCTGTGGTCTTCACCGATCCGGAGATCGCCTGGTGCGGAATCACCGAAGCGGAGGCCAAGGCTGCCGGTCGCGAAGTGATCGTCACCCGCTTCCCGTGGGCGGCCAGTGGACGCGCTCAGACGATTGGCCGCACCGAGGGGCTGACCAAGATGATCATCGAGCCGAAGACCGAACGCATCCTCGGCGTCGGCATCGTCGGCCCCGGAGCGGGGGAACTGATTGCCGAAGGGGTTCTCGCCGTCGAAACCGCAGCCGTGGCCCGCGATCTCGCCGAGAGCATCCACGCCCACCCGACCCTCTCCGAGACCCTGATGGAAGCGGCTGAGGCGTCATTCTCGCAGGCGACACACATGTACCGGCCGAAGCGGAAGTAAGCGGAACCGACAGCGAGCGGGCGGACGTGAGTCCCCGGTGCCCGTGTGACGTGACCGAACGACACGGGGGCTGGTCGGTACTTGAGCGTTGAGCAGCACGGGGGACTTACGTCCCACGCTCGCTGTCGAACTGCAATCCACGCACTCCGGCGTGAGTCTGTCGGCTATCCCCCCACATCTGCGGAGAGGATCAGCACCCGGTCGGTGGGGCGGATCGGCTCGGCGAGATCGATCGTGAACCGGCGTTCGTTGACGCAGACGATCAGGCCGGGGGGCAAAAGTTCACCGGGGGCACAGCGGGCTGCGAACCGCGGGCACTGTGTTCCCAGGTCGCGGAGGATGTGTTCCAGAGTCGTCCCCGCGCTGTGGATGCTCTCCGCCACCGCATAGCGACGGGCGAGGCCCAGCAGTTCGATCTGCGGCATGGAGGCGTCCTCCGGATGTGTGCGTGCGGCTGGCTAGTGGCCCGTCAATGCATGACCTGGGGGTTGGAGTTCAGGCTTTAGGCTGCTCCGGAGCAGCCTAAAGGCTGGACTCCAACCCTCACCTCCGGCCTCTCACTCCGGGGGCACCTCAATGACACACAGCCGGGACAACTTGTCCCGGCTGTGTGCGTATGCGACCCACGTTCTGGCGAACGTGGCTACGGTGGAGGGTTACTCGTCCCGCAGTTCGTCACCGGCTTGCGACAGGATCTGCGAGGCGACGTGCGCCGGGCTGTACCCGGTCGGCAGCTTGACCATCGGCTTTTGGGCGATGGTACACAGCCGCTGCACGCTCTTGATCGGAACGCTGACGCCCCGCACACCGACTAGGACGATGGCGGGATCGGTTTCCTCCAGCTCCTCTTCCAGGCGGTCGAGCGACTCGTCATCCCGCATCGCGACCCAGGTCAATTCCTTCAGTCCGAAGCCCTCGATCAGAGCTTCGGCGACATCGGCCCGGCGTTCACCGCCCGCGAAGACGACCTGGCGTCCCTTGAGGAGCTTGCGCACTTCCAGGACATCCGGCTCGGGCCACGACTCGTCATCGGCTGCGGACTCTTCATCCGCGTCGCCGAAGTCGGCATCATCGTCATCTTCCGGCTCAGGCTCGACGACGGCGGCCCGGCGACGAGTGGTGGTCGTGGCCGCAGCGGCGCGACGAGTCGTCCGAGCCGGTGGAGCCACTTCGGCTTCGGGCTCATCGTCATCATCGTCGTCGTCGTCATCATCGTCATCATCGTCGGGCGAGAGATCCTCGTCGAGGTCGTCTTCCGTGTCATCCGCAGCGTCGTCGCTCTTGGAGTCAGTCTTCGCAGCCTCTTCCTCGGTGAAGCCACCGGCATCCGATCGGCGTTCGATCTCTTCCAGGACGCGCTCGAAGCCGGGATGGTCTTCGATAATGGGAGCGGAGTCGAGAACCCCCTCGAACAGGTTGTACAACTCGCGGCTGGTCGGTGAGACGCCGAGCTTGAGCAGGCTTTCGACGCTCTCGGCGACTTCCCGCCACTGCTCGTCTCCCTCGTCCTCGTTTTCGAGATTCTTGATCTCGGTGATGTGTCCGTGCAGCTTCACAAACAGACGAGCCCGCTCCTGGTTCCGTTCCTCACTGTTGAGGCTCTCGGACTCCAGGCCACCAATGCGGGACTGCAAATCGGCCCACCGAGACGGGTCGGCTGGGTCGTCCAGCCGCATGTGCCGCTTGATGAGGATGTGCTCGCGTGCGGCCACGCCGCGCAGCCAGCGGAAGACGGCGTTCTGGTCGAAGTCCCAGTAGTCGTTGACCTGTGAGACACCCATGCGGACGGCGGATTGTGCCTCGGCCAGGAGGTCCAGGGCCTGTTCGAAGACGATGCGGTCGCGGCCTTCATCCGCCAACAGTCGACGAGCGAGCGATGTGGCCGTCGCCATGTTCTCGAAGCACTCGGCGAGGTCTTCCAGCAGCCGCGTATTCTCTGGCGGACGCCACTGGGACGACAGCATCCACAGATAGCAGTCGGGCAGTTCCTTGGCCCGGCGGATCAATTCGCGATCGACCGGCGAGATTTCGGTCTGGTAGTCGGCCCGCTTGGCCAACAGCCCCTGGCGATCGATCGACCACAGCAGTGACTCGCGCTTGAGGCGGCACCGAGTTTCGATCATCGGCAGATCTTCGTCGGTGATCGGCATCGACCCGCTGCGTCCGGGGGTGCGTCCCCCGGTCGACGGGACATCCGACTCGTCGCGGGTGAACTCGCGCGGACGCGGGGCGGGCGGGGCGACCTCGGATTCCCGAGGCTCAGTCCGGGTGATGACCGTCCCGCGAATCGGCGGTCCCCCCTTGGTGACTTCGAGAAGGCAAGCGGCCAAGGCCCGCAATTCGGACTTGAGTTCCATGTCCTCCTGAGAGTCACGGACCAACTTTTCAGTCAGTTTCGAGAGCAAACGATTCAGTTCAAACTGCATTCGGATCTACCTTGTGGGCCCATCAAGAAAATGAAATCACTGCCAAGTGGAGGGGACGAAGACTTGCGGAATACGGTCGATAGTTGACGCAAAGCGTTACACCATCAGTTCCTGGGTTTGTTGGACTGTCGGGTGGCGGAGTCGGGTGACCCCGCCGCCAATCAAGAACTCGCCGCCCTCTCCGTGGGAAGTGATCCACAACTTCCGGGACTATAGCCAAGGCCGCGACGACTTGCACCTGAATTGAGGGAAAAAAGAAAGTCTGGGGAGTCGGGGGTTGGCATCAGGAAAGTAGGCAGCCCAACAACCAGTCGCCTCTTCCCCCATTGGTTCGCGGCATCTGGAGGTGAACATTCGAACGCCAGTGACGAGAGGAATGGAAACGCAGAGGGCGCTGAGGACGCAGAGATCAGAAGCGCTGGCTTTCTCTGCGTCCTCAGCGCCCTCTGCGTTTCCAGTTTCCGTGGCGCTGGATCGAGCGCTCTCCTGTGCCGCGGATTTCCAGACCCCGTGTTCCTCCGGTGTCTGGGATCTGTGGTGAGACTCTGCCTACTTTTGTGTTGCACACACGGTGAGTCGGGAGTCGGGAGCGACTCCATTTGGCAGGCGGGCGAAAAGAATCTCCCCCCGGCTGGCTTACTCCCGACCCCCGACCCTCTGCCCTCGACACCCGATTCCCGACCGTCATACTGTCGTCACTGCAATTCCCCCGGAATTCGGGAACTCTTTCGCCCCATCACCCGTCGAATTGGCGGATGCCTCCCCCTTGATCACCGACGACCAACTCCTGATCGAGCGTTGCCGCTCCGGTCATCCGGAAGCGTTTGGTGATCTCGTCACGAAGTATCAGCGTCGGCTGGTACGCACTCTGGGGACGCTTCTGGGGAACGGGCACGATGCACTCGATGTGTCGCAAGATGCGTTCCTGCAAGCGTTTCTGAAACTGGAGTCATTCCGCGGGGAGTCCGCGTTCTACTCCTGGTTGTTTCGGATCGCCTGGAATGCCGCGGCGACACTCCGCCGGAAACAGCGGGTGCGGGCTCATGCTTCGCTGGACGCGATGCACGAGCAAAACGGGGCGGAACCCAGTGACCTGCATCCCTCCTCGGACCCCTCCCAACCGTTGCAATCCGCCGAAGACCGACAACAGCTGCGGAAGGCCCTCGACGAGTTGGGGGAGGACTACCGGACGGCCCTCATTCTCAAGGAGATCGAGGGATTGCCCTACGAGGAGATCGCCCTCCTGACCGACAGCCCCATTGGCACCGTCCGCAGCCGAATCCACCGGGCCCGACAAGAACTGCGAGCCAAGCTCGATCGAACGATGAAAGCCGTTGAGCGATGAGGGACCGTTGAGCGTTGAGCGAAAGAACTCAACTCTCAACTCTCAACTCTCAACTCTCAACTCCCAACTCCCAACTCTCAACTCCCAACTCTCAACCCTCAACTCTCAACTCTCAACTCTCAACCCTCAACCCTCAACCCTCAACCCTCAACCCTCAACCCTCAACCCTCATGAACTCTCACGGTCCCGATGAACGACTTTCGGCGTTTTACGACGGAGAACTCTCCGGCGTCGAACGGGCGGATGTTGAACGTCTGATGACTGAGCGGACCGATCTGCGGGCGGAGTTGGGCGAGCTGGCGGGGCTGAGTCAGCGGCTGAGTGATCTGGCGGATGATCTGCCCGAGGTCGATCTGCGGTCGCGAGTGATGCAGCGGATCGTCGCCGCTCGCCCGGCCCCAACACGGCCTCTTGTGGCCTCCGGTGTGGCTGGTGTGTTGCCCCCGCGGCGACGGTGGATGCCGCTGTTGCTGACGGTTTGTGCGCTGACGCTTCTGGTCGCGGCGGTGTGGCCGTTGCTGCCCCTGTCGGACCGGGCGGACCGGGCTGACCTGGTGGCCAACAATGAAAAACCAGATCGGGGATTCACAGACCGGATGAGCGGAGATCCGGCGCATTCGTATGAATCCGGGATGGCTGCTCCCTCGCTGAGCAAGAGCCTCGCGGGAGATGAATTTGCCGCACACGATTCCCCGCTGACGATGGAGCCTGCGGAAATATCGGAGAATTCCCCAAGTGGTGTCGGAGGCATGGGAGCGGATGGGGCCCACAGCGACGGCACCGGCCCCAGCGAGTTCCTCGCCAGTCTGGAACGGCGGCGCGATCTCAAACCGGGCGACATTGTGAGCCGTCTGATCGAGGGCGGCGATGTCCCCATGATCGCCGATTACACCGTGGTCGATGTCCTGCGCACCGCCAATCATGTCGAGTTCCTGCTCCAGGAGCATGGCATCGTGCCCCTGAACCCGATAGCCGAGAAAGACAAATCGGGATTTGGCGGGAAGTCCTCCCGGAAGTCCACCGACTCGGAGATGCGGGTGTATCTCGTCGACGCCGAATCGACCTCGCTCAATACGGCCCTCATTCAATGTCAGAATCTGAAAGAAGTCGTGGCCCTGAATGTCGAGCCTCTCGGCTACGGTGAGGACGAGGCCCAAATGGCCTCGCGGACCGCCCACCAGAAGCCCGCAGCGGAGTCACCCGCCCCCGCCTTCCCCGCCAAGCCCTCCGCTGTGGCGTCTGCGGGAGCGAGTCCACCGGCGGGTGCCCAGGGCGATGCGTCAGAAGGCGTTGCTGGCAAAGGCGGTCCACCAAACGATCAAGCCAAGTCTCGGGGACAGCTGGGGGACCAGGCGGACGTGACCAATCGGGTCGACCAGAAAATTGTCGATGCGCCCGGTGAGAAGTCCAAACTCGGGCAGATCGTCAACGGCAACTCGCTCGTCATCGAAAACGGAGATGAGTTGTATACCGAAATCCAGCAGCGCCAGGTGCAGTTGCCTCACGGCATCTCTCAAGGCAAGAGCGGTCGAGGCAACTCCCCCAGCAAGCAGAGTCTGGGACAGAACATCGACAACCAACCCTTTACTCCGCCCGGCCAAAAGACGGAGTCCGTGGAGTCGATCTTCTCCAAAGGACAGGCACCACCCGCCAATGGGAACCTGAATGGCGATGGCCTGCAATACGGGAACAACTACAACGCCCACGGATTCCGCAATCGCCAGCGAGCGATCGTCGTCCTTCGCCCCCAATCTCCTCCGCCGTCTCCGGAGCCGACGAGTCTCAAACCGTAAGGGCGAGTGGTCGGAAAGTGGTTCCCCGTAGGACGGCCTTTCCAGGCCGTCTCCTGGCGAGAGTCGCCACTGGACGGCCAGGAAAGGCCGTCCTACCTCGTCATCTGTCTGGGAGCGATCAAGCGTTGAGGGGGGAGAACAGGCTGGCGCTGCCGCTCCGTGACTCGCATTCCGTAGAGTTTCACCCATTGGTCACGTTTCCGACAAAAGTCCTGGTAGCGTGGGCTTTAGCCCACGCGAGAGTGTGATCTTCAGAGAAACGTGGGCTAAAGCCCACGCTACTTCGACATGTGTCGGATACGTCTTTGGTAGATACACCCCTTGAGGCAGGTGGACCCAACGATCGCCCCGCCATCGGCCTCGGCAAGGCACTTCTTCACACTGGGGACTTGGCTCCCTACTGAAAACTGACGACTGAAAACTCACCCCGTGTAAAACAGTGCATTGCCGTGGCCATCGGCACAGCCTGATTGACAGTCGCCCCCGCTGGGGTAGACTCAGAACCGAACCAACCTCTTTCCTATCCCTCGGGTGAATTCGAAAGGAATTTCCATGATCAGGCCCTGTGTGTGGATGTTACTGGCCAGCCTTCTGCTGGGTGTCGTCGGATGCGGCGGTGGAGACAAAGCGGGGCCGGGTCCAGACGGCAAGAAGCCGACACCGCCCGCTCTGGTCGTGGAACTCTCGCCGTTCATTCACCATACACCAGGCGATGTGGCCCTGGTCATCGCGCGCCCTTCGCGGGCGATGAACAACCCGATTGTCACGGGGCTGATCCAGGAGTACGAAGCGGCTGACCCCGCATTCAAGTTTGCCGACGAGCTGAGGAAGATTCAGGACGAAATCCAGCTCGACCCGAAGCAGGTCGAATACGTCGTCGTGTCGGTCTCCCCGAAGACCCTCGCCGCTGTGGCTCCGAAATCAGGCCCGCAGCCCGGCTTCGGGCCTCCCCCGAGGGAAGCAACCGACACTCCGGAGGCATCGGAAGCTCCGCCGAAAGTCCCCGGCACCGAGCTGCCGCCCGCCGATCCGAATCCGGAAAAGGCCCCCTGTGCCGATGAGCCCGCAGCTGCGGCTGCGGAGGAACCGGCCACTCCGGCGGAGTCGGCTGCCCCTCCTCTTGCCGCAGAGGGCTCCTTCGCGCCGCCGCCGTCACCCGCCGTGCTCGTGCGGTTGCTGACCCCGATTGATGGGGCGGCGTGGGTGGACGCGATGTATGCCAAGGAAAAGGCGAAGTTGGACAAGATGTTCGATTTCAAGCCGAGCATTGAGGGCATCGACAAAGAATCCCTGGCAGAGATGAAGAAGCAGCAGGAGGAGGAGATTCGCCAGAGCATGGAGAAGGCGTCCCAAGTCCATCGCTCGGAGCATGGCGGATTGACCCTGTACCAGATGGGTGAAGCCCAGGATCGGTTCTGCTTCCTGAATTCCCAGACGATCCTGTATGCCCCCGAGGCGGTCGTCAAAGCCACCATCGACCGCAAGGGCACCGCCGAGGCGTCTCCGCTCTCGACCCAGTTGCAGACACTCGTGGATCGCGACTTCGCGGTCGCCGTCGACCTGTCACCCATCGATGCCATGTCCAAGTCGGGTCAGTTGGAATTGCCCTTCATGGTGCAAATCTTCGCGGCCCCCTTGTTGAAGTGCCGTTTCCTGTCACTGGCAGCTGATATCAACGGCGGCCACCTGTTGCAGGTGAATCTGGTCGCTGCCGACGAAGCCGGTGCGAAGCAGTTGCATAGCATGCTGAACCCGCTGCTGACGGATGGGATCGCCAAGGCGAAGGCCGCCAAGGACGCACCGGGCCTGCTGCCTGCCGAGGCGAGCCCCTTACTGCCGCTGGGCGAGAAGATGCTCGATGGCACCCAGCTGACGCAAACGGGAGATCTGTTGTCACTCGTGGTCGCCCGACCGGCGGGGTTGGAGGAGCTGCCCACACTGGCCCGACCGGCGATCCTGGACGCGGTGAAGAAAAAGGGAGAAGCGGCAGCGCGGAACAATCTGCGCCAAATTGGGTTGGCCATGCACAACTTCCATGATTCATATTCGCACTTCCCTGCGAATGATCGGGGGATCACCGAGGCGGTGGGGCTGAGCTGGCGGGTCCACATCCTTCCGTATCTCGATGAGTACAAACTCTACGGTGAGTTCCACCTGGACGAGCCGTGGGACAGCGAGCACAACAAGGCCCTCATTCCCCGGATGCCGAAGATCTACGGAACCAGTGCCGAAGGGAAGACCTCGATTCATGTCTTCGTCGGGGAAGGCACCCCGTTCGGCGAAAAGCCGATCAAGATGCAAGACATCACCGACGGGACATCCAACACCATCATGTACGTGAAGGCGGGCGATGACACCGCTGACATCTGGACCAAGCCCGGTGGATTGACCTTCGACAAGGAGAACCCCCTCGCCGCCCTGGGCAATATCGGCGACTTCTTCGACGTGGGGCTCATCGACGGATCGGTCCGCCGCCTGCCGAAGACGATCGACGCCGCCACCCTCGGGAATCTGATCCTCCACAACGATGGTAATCTCGTGGAGATTCCGTAGTCGCCCGCCCGCCTTCGTGTCCACAAACACTCCGGCCCTGTCATGGATGGGGCCGGAGTGTTGTTGTTTTTGGTGCCCAATGAGACTCCCTCCACGTGTGCGCGTCCCAATCGTCGGTACTCTGGGTCAGACTTTCCAAACCCTCGGAGTGGAACCACGAAAGTCACGAAACACACGAAAAAGATGACCAAGGAAAGGCATCCGAAGCCTCATGGAACGGGTGCGACACCCCACTCCCAAAGCTGTTCTCCACCACGACACCCTGCTTTTTCGTGTAT
>JAYWFM010000335.1:0-9011 GCA_043778825.1 Planctomycetota bacterium
CGAGTCCTCCTTTCGCAAGAAGTTCGTCCACGAGCTGACGCTGCGTCTGGGCAACATGTTCTACGATGTCACGTCCAAGGAGCTGTTCTGAGATGGCCCGATTCGAACACACTCCTGCGAACACGGATCACACGATGCTGGAAGCCTCCTCGAAGACTGTCGCGTCATCCAGTGTCGCCTTTCGCTCCGCGAAAGGACGTTCTTTCGCGGAGCGAAAGACGACAAACCAGCCCGCCCTCCCCTCGACTCGCCGCCGCTGGCTGGGACTGGCGGGGGCCTGTCTGTCGCTGGTCCTGATGGCCGGTTGCCAGCAGTTCGTGATCCTCAGCTACCTCATCGGGGGGCCGCCCTCGATTGAGCCGGACTTCGACAAGGAGACCGGCATTTCTCTGAAGGACAAGAAGAAGACCGTCGCTGTGGTCTGCTTCGCCCCCCGGGAGATGCTCCTCGAATTCCCTCACATCGATCACGAGATCGCCGCCCAGGTGAGTTACCGCCTAGGCGAGAACAAGATCGCCATCGTCAAGCCGGACTACGTACGGGCCTGGGTCGAGTCGCACCCGAAATGGGAACTCGCCGATGAGATCGGTCGCGAGTTCAAGGCCGACTACGTGATCGAAGTCGAGCTGTCGACCTTCAGTTTGTTCGAGGGGACCAGCACGACGCTCTATCGCGGACGAACCGAGGCCGAAATCCACGTGACCGAGATGGACGAGAGCGGGAACGGAGACCGGATCTATTCCAAGGATCTCGACTTCCACTTCCCCATCCGCGTGGCAAGATCGTCGACCGAGCAGGAGTTGCTCCCCTTTAAGCGCGAGTACATCTCCCGGCTGAGCGAAAAAATCGGCTGGATGTTCTACGAGAGCTACAACGGAGACACGATTCCCTGGGCGAACTGAGTCGGGAGTCGGGAGTCGGGAGCAAGCCCTACTCCCTACTCCCTACTCCCTACTCCCTACTCCCTACTCCCTACTCCCTACTCCCTACTCTCGACTCCCCCCCTCCGCAACGGTTATCCTCATCCGGGGGGAACCGCGCGGTGAGAACGCTTCGTAACACGCTGTACGTCAGCTTGACTCTGCAAGTCTGCCTCGCGGCGGCGATCTTTGCAGCCGCCGAAGAGGCACCGCTGGCCTTGCTCACGCTCCCGCTGGCGCTGCTGTCGCTGGTGGTCATTGATTGGAGCGGGTGGGTCAAGCCACCCCGGTTGCTGCTGAATCTGGCCGGGCTGGTGGCGCTGGGATACGCGATGTACGAGTCCCGCCAGACAGACCCCTTGGAAAGTCGCCTGAACCAGCTCCTGGCCGGGGGGCACCTGGTCGTGTATTTGACGTGGACGTTTCTGTGGCAACAGAAAGACCTGCGGCGGATGTGGTGGATGTTCGCCCTGTCCGTGTTGCAGGTCGCCATCGGATCAGTACTCACCAACCAGCCCTGGTACGGGGCGGCCCTGTTGGTCTATACGGCGTCCACAGTCTCGACGATGTCGCTGCTCAGCCTCACGCGGGCCGCCCTGCTGGCCGATCCCCGACTGTTGTCCTCGGAGCCGGAGCCGCCCCCCGCCGTGGCGGAGGTGAACACGGCACGGCCTCGTCACAGCCTGGCTCGCAACGGGGTCTGCACCGATGAACAGGGGCGCTGGATTTCCCCTCGATACCTGGGCGGCGGAGTGCTGACCTTTGTTCTGGTGCTCCTCGTGGGCATGTCGTTTTTCGTGTTGACTCCGCGTGTCTGGATTGGCCCTCTGAACGTCTTTGGCAACAGTCCGCTGCGCGCTCGCGGCGGGGCCACCGGCTTTACGGAGAACGTCAAGCTGGGCGACATTGGTCAGATCATGGAGAGCCACGAACTGGTGATGGAGGTCGAGGTTCTCCACGGCGATACCGATCAACCGCTGGCCCCCGAAGAACTGGCCGCTGCGTTGGGTGCTGAGCCGCTGTTTCGCGGGGCGGTGCTGGACCAATACGAAGAGGGAAGTTGGAACAAGAACAAGTCTCGCGACAATATGTCTCCGTACGACAATGCATATGGCCAGATCCGACTGAATATCACCATGCAACCCCTGCATTCGTTCGTCCTCTTTTATCCAGGCACGATCCGGGGGGCGTATGGCATGACGGAGCCGGATGAGCTGTATTTTCACAGGTTTACCCAAGCTCTGCAGCGGGGTGACGACTCGGATGTGGACAGCCCCTATGCCTATTCCGTGGCGACCGAGCCGCCGGGCACGTTCTCTTTCACGGAGTCCGCCGAGCGTCTGTATATCAAGAACACCATTCGATTGAATGGATTTTCGCCGTGGATGCAGAACCTGCGCAACCCCCCTCCGGAGCGCCTGGCCAAACTCGCCCAGCAGGTTCTCGATCGATCGACCGAGGATGGGGATCCCGACAGCGAGGCCACCGCCCGCGTGCTGGAGGCGTACCTCCGCGACTCGAATGAGTTCCGCTACACGCTCGATCTCTCGGTCCAGGATCCCACGATCGATCCGGTCGAGGACTTTGTCTTCAACCGCAAGCAGGGGCACTGCGAGTATTTCGCGACGGCTCTGGCGTTGATGCTGCGGGGTGTGGGCATCCCGTCGCGACTCATCAGCGGGTTCAAGGGAGCCGAGTACAACGACACAACCGGCAAGTTGGAGGTGCGGGCCCTGCACGCCCATGCGTGGGTCGAGGCGTTCGTCGATGGAGGCTGGGTCACGTTCGACCCCACCCCCGGCCAGCGCGATTCGGAGGTGGCCACCAAGGCCGGTGGGGACGCTCCCGATCTCGTCGGCCAGACCCGCTCTTTCTGGTTCCAGGGGATGAACTACTCCAAATCGCAACAGGAGGCCCTGGTCTACGCCCCCCTGCGACAGGCCGTCGACATCGTCCGGCTGAACTTCGCCGGATTGATGCAGGGGCAATTCCCCCTGCTGGACCAGCTCAAGGGGCTGGCATCCTCCCCCCACCGCTGGTTCAGCGGGACGGGTGGCGCGGTGGCTGCCATTCTGTTGCTGGTGATCGTCGGGGCTGTGTACGCGGTACGAGCCCTGCACCAGCGCTGGAAAGGCTGGACCCGCGACCGCGAGCTGGCCCAGCGGCGGGCCATCACCGTCGAGTTCTATGCGCGGTTGCTGCACCTGCTGCAGCGTTTCGGCCTGACCGAGATACAGACTCTGACTCCTCGCGAGTTCGCCCTCCGCGCGGAAGAGCAGTTCCAATCCCGATTCCACACGGCGGGCATCACCGGCACCACCCTCGCACTCGTCGAGTCCTTCTACGCCGTCCGCTTCGGCGATCAACCACTCTCGGCAGACCAGTTGCATGTGGTCAACCAGCAGTTGGGACTACTAGATCAAAGCCTGGACCCACCCGTCGCGTAGCTGCATTCGCCAGAATGCGGGCTCCCCGCGTTCTGGCGAATGCAGCGACATTTCAAATTCAACTGAGTGGGCTGGGAGCGAATCACGGTGACGGCGTCTTCTGGGCAGCGAACTCCCCGGCATCATACGCCGCCCAGAAGCTCGCGGGGGTGCGGGCGGTGCCTTCAAACTCGATGTCGAGTTCGCGCAGGGCCGGGAGTGCCCGCACGATGTCCAGCCCCTCGGTGATCCGCGCGGGTGTGAAGATCAGCCGCTCCAACCGCATCCCCTCCAACGGTCGCAGGTCGGTGATGGGCGTGCCCGCGATGTTGAGCCGCTTCAGCGTGGGGAGCAGCGCGATCACTTCCAGATCCGCGATGCCCGTCCCCTGGATGTCGAGACTCACCAGCTTCATCTCCATGAGCGGGCTGAGGTCCGTCACCTGCGTATCGCGCAGCCACAGCGTCAACAGCGGACTCCCCTTCAATGGTGTCAGGTCGGACACGCCCGTTTGACACAAGTTCAGTTCCCCCAGCGGCATCCCGACGAGCGGGCTGAGGTCGCTGACCTTCGACTCGCGGCACCAGAGTATTGTGAGCGACATCCCCGTCAGCGGGGCCAAGCTCTCCACCGGGGCCTTCTCAAACCACAACCGCTCCAGCGGCATGCCCTCCAGGGCGGCGAGGCTCGTCACCTGTGTCTGCGACAAGTCCAGCTGCTTCAGCTTCATCCCGGCCAGCGGGGCCAGATCGGCCACGGGCGTCTCGCTGATGTCGAGTTCTTGGAGCGGCATCCCTTTCAGCGGGGACAAACTGGCGACCTTGGTCCGCTTGAGTTGCAGGGCCTCCAGCGGCATCCCCTCCACGGGCTTCAGATCGGCCACGGGATTCGCAAACAGATTCAGCCGCTTCAGTGGCAGTTCGCGCAGTGGAGAAATGTCGCTCACCCCCGACTCAGCCAGGTCCGCTCCAACGAACTTCCCGGCCACCTTCTCGAACCGGGCCTTCGAGTTCGCCCCCAGTTTCTCCCGCAGCTGCGAGGCCGTCAACGGGCGATCAGTGTCGGTAGAGGACTCGGAAGCGGCGGGCTGCACCGTCGGCTCCGGAGGCGCGGGCTCTCCACACCCCGCGACGAGGAGCAGCACGAGGAACAGGACATGAAGCGAGATGCGATGGGACATGAGGATCTCAAACATGGATATCGGACCGTAGCTGCGTTCGCCAGAACGCGGGCGATTTGGAACCAGCGTCCAAGCGCCAAGAAAGACTTCCGAAGTCTCAGAAGACTTCGGAAGTCTGCTGGCCACCTCGAACGCCAACAACCAGTCACCCACCTTCTGGCGAAGGTGGCTACACTCGCCAGAACGCGGGCGACGTGGAACCAGCGCTGACAAAATCATTCACGGCGAGCGGGAGTGCAGACTCCTCGCCCAGACACACAACCCCGCGAGTTGCAGCGCCGCTGTCTCCGTCCGCAGGATCTGATCCGCGATCCGCACCCGCCGGGCACCCGCCTGGGTGGCGCGTTCCAACTCCGCCTCGCTCCAGCCGCCCTCGGGACCGATGAGCAGTAGCACCTCGCCCGTCCCCTGCGGGATCAGCTCTGGCTGGAACATCTCCCCGTGCGGGTCACCGAGGAGCAGGGTGCGAGGCACTGACACCGGAGGAACGATCAAGTCCCCCAACGGCGTGTTCTCCACCACCTGCATCACCAGATCCCGCCCCGACTGCTTGCATGCGGCCACCACAGCCGCCTGCAACTTGTCGAGCTTCCCGGCCCCCGGCTCGACGACCGTCCGCTCGGTCAACAGGGGAATCAACTGATCGATGCCGAGTTCGGTGGCCTTCTCGACCAGCCAGCGGAACCGGTCCCCCTTGGGTGGGGCCACGGCCAGACGGATCGCGGGCGGGGGAGCGACCAGCAGTTCTCGCAACTCGACGATGCGAACCTCGACGCGGTCCTTCTTGACCAGTGTGATTTCGCCAATAGCAGATTGCCCGCGCCCGTCAAAGAGCTCGACGCGGTCTCCCGCCTGTTTTCGGAGAACCCGCGCTGCGTGGTGCGATTCTGCCTCATCGAGCGAAAGCGTCGGTCGTGAGAGTCCTGCCGGATGAAAGAATCGATCCATGAGGGACGGACATTCTTGTTTCAAGTTCTCTGCCGGGAAATCCGAACCCTGCGGGACACCCCGGTGGCCGTCCGATGCAAGACGCACCGATCGATCCCAACGGCGATTCCTCACGAACTGTCTCAGAAGTCGGTTCGCGAGGGAATCGTACAAGACTTCCGAAGTCTTCCGAGACTTCGGAAGTCTGCATCACGAGAAGGAACTCTCGATGTCCGTGACTGTTCGCCCGCTCAGTACCGCAGGGATGCGGGCTTCCAGCCAGGCTCATCTCCCGTTCGCCGAGGAAGCCACGGCGGACATGTATTTTCCCAGCGAGGCCCACGAAGAGGCCCTCGCCCGGATGCTGTTTCTCGTCGAGGAACAGGACCGCTGCGGCCTCCTGACCGGCGCGGCGGGGACCGGCAAATCGACCGTCCTGATCCGCCTGCATCAGCAGCTGCGCCGCTCCGGCTGGAAGTCCCGCCGCATCGATCTGGCGGGTGTGGATCACGCCGCGCTGCTTCACCGGCTGGCTGCGGAACTGGGGGCCAACCCCGCTTCGGACGCGGACCCGCACGACTTGTGGGACCAACTGGAATTGATCCTCGCCGCTGCCGCGCGAGTCCAGCAACCGTGGGTGTTGCTGTTCGATCACGCGGACCGGCTCCGGCCGGGGGCGCTGTCGCTGCTGGAGCAGTTGCTGCACACGCCCTATTCACGCGGCGTCGTGATGCTGTTCGCGAGTCGCCACGAGGGGAAGACGCCGCTGCTCAAGGCCCTGAGTGAACACACCAGCCTGCGCATCGAGTTGCCCGCCCTCTCCGTTGCCGAAACGCAGTGGTACGTCGAGCATGCCCTCGATCGAGGCCTGGTCTCGACGACGGACTTCACGCGCGACGCAGTCCAATTACTCGCCCGGATCACCAACGGAGTGCCCCGGCAGATCAACCGCCTGTGCCGCGCCGTAATGCTCGCCGCGAACGCCGAACACCGGTCAGAGATCGACGCGGAACTCGTGCTGTCGATCGCGGAAGAGCTCTTGGATTATCAGGCCGCATAGTGACTCGCCAGTGTCGTAGCTGCGTTCGCCAGAACGCGGGGGGCCGAGTGTCGCCTTTCGCTCCGCGAAAGGACGTTCTTTCGCGGAGCGAAAGACGACACTCTGAGCGGGCAGCCCACCTTCTGGCGAAGGGGGCTACGGGGACAGGCCGATGCCATATTATTCCTCCGGCTGCTAAACTGGCGACTGGGGTGGCCTGGACGGAGTCGCCCTGGACTCACCCCTCGCCAAGACCCAGCTCCGCATGCCTGACATCAAGTTTGAATTCAATGGCCCCAAGAAGGCCCCGCTGACCATCGCGCTGGCCCCGGCTTCGGGGCAGAGCCTCAAGGTCGAGTTCATGGCCTACTTCGCGGAGGCCCTGGGCAAAGTGGGCCTCCGTGTGGCCCGCTTCAACTTCCCGTATATGTCCGATCGTGACACCACCGGACGGCGGCGGGCTCCCGATGGCGAACCCGTCCTGCACGACACCTGGCGGCAGGTCATCACTCAACTTGGGGCCGACAAACTCTTCATCGGTGGCAAGTCACAGGGGGGCCGGACAGCTGCGGCGGTGGCGGACGAGTGCGGGGTGGGCGGGGTCGTCTGCCTGGGGTTCCCGTTTCACCCGACCGCCAAGCCCGACCAGTACGACGTGACACCCCTCGATGGGATCCAGACGCCGACCCTCCTCATGCAGGGAGAATGGGACATCTTCGGCGACAAGGGCGAGGTCCAGAGCTACACCCTCTCTCCCCAAGTCCAACTCAAATGGATGAAAGAGGGCGACCACAGCTTCCAACCCCCCAAGGAATCCAAACGCACCCGCGAAGAGAACTGGGACATCGCCGCCCGCCTGATCGGGCGGTTCATCATGGAAGTGACCGGCGTCGAACTGGCCGTGAGATGAGCCGTAGGACGGGCCCCTTTGGCCCGTCCGGCCGCCGTCGGATGGGCAATCCTGCCCGTCCCCTCCGGGCATCGACCCTCACGGTCCTCGCTCAACCCCCACTGACACAGTCTGGGCCACCCAGTCGCATCGGTCCATGCCGCACGACCGCTTACGCGGCGTGGACGACATGCACAGTCGTCGCAGGAGCGGGCACGGTTTCTCCGTGACTCCGTAATGAATTGAGGTGCAGCGCCACGGCCTCTTCGATGAGTCTCCGGACTTCCTCCGCAGAGTCACCACTCGTCACACAACCGGGCAGATCCGGGACAGAGGCCGAGAATGACCCGTCCTCGGCCTGTTCAATCACCACGACATAATCCATCGCGGGCCTCACTTCAGTCCAGCTTGTTTGAGGACGGCCTGGAAAGGCCGTCCGACTGGCCGACTACACGTCGCAGAGTGCAACCGCTTCCTGCAACCCCGCCAGCGGGTTGCGGGTCGGAATGAACTCGTGCCCGACGTAGCCCTTGTACCCCAGTTGGACCAGCTTCCGCATCAGAGGCGGATAGTTGATTTCCTGGGTGTCATCGAGTTCGGCGCGACCGGGGTTGCCTGCCGTGTGGATGTGGCCGATGACATCAATGTTCTCTTCGAGGCGCCGCAGCAGGTCGCCGTTCATGACCTGCACATGGTAGAAGTCAAACAGCAACCGCACGCGCGGGGAGCCGACGCGGCGGACGATGTTGGCCACGTAGTCGATATCGTCCCCCTGATAGCCGGGGTGCCCCTTCATCGGATGCGAACCATCGCGCGTGTTGAGGTGCTCCAGGCAGATGTTGACGCCATGCTTCTCGGCATGCACGGCCAGCCGCTTCAACCCCGCGACGCAGTTGTCCGCTCCCTCCTTCAGGGAGATCTCCCCGCTGGTCGGGTCTTCGGCGTTCTTCCACTTGTACCCGGTGAAGGCAATCACGCTCGGCACCTTGGCTGCGGCACATTCCTCGATCCGCTTCATCGTCGTGGCGATGACTTCCGGATGGTAGGCCAGATTATTGAGCCCCTTCATGAACGGAGCCCCCGGCATTCCGTTCGCCGCCAGAGCACAGGTCAGCCCATGCTTCTTCATCGTGGCCCACTCTTCCGGGCCAGTGATCTCCACCGACTTGCATCCCAGGCCCTGGGCGACGGTACACATCTTCTCGATGCTCCACAGCTCGCCCGCGATATTGAAGCACCAGAAGACGACCGAGTGATTGATGTTCCCTTTCAAGGCCATGATGCAACTTTCTGGTCGGCACAGCGACCGTGGGAGGAGTGAACGATTGTGAGGGGTAGGATTGTAACCAGCCGCAGCCCGCTGCGCAAGCAAGAGGTCTGGCGGGCAGCCCCATGCTGGTGCATTCGCCAATTGGTGGTCCTCTATCGTCTCTGCTCCCTCTCCCCCACAATCGGCAACGCTTTCGGTGCGGACTCCACTGTGGGGGAGAGGGCCGGGGTGAGGGGGCTGGAGCGAGCGATCTGGCCCCCTTACCCCGACCCTGGCCTGGTGAAACGGGGTTTTGGCGGCTGTCGAGTTTGTGAATGCGAGGGCTCAATCTGGCGTGGTCTGCCAGCCTCCTACGAAGTC
>JAYWFM010000336.1:0-3813 GCA_043778825.1 Planctomycetota bacterium
CGCAAGTCATCATCCGAGGTAGGAGCCGTATGCGGTAATTCCGCACGTACGGATCTGTGCGGGGGGCGGTCAGCAATGACCGTCCCTACCGCGATAACCATTTAGTCCCTCAAGCTGACCCGCGTCGATGCGTGGGGGCAGGTGTGGGGGAGCAGGCCAACTCAGGCGGGAAGGGGAAGCACCACCGGCACCGGATTCGTGAGTTCTCCCGGTGTCACGAACTCCAACACCGAGACCTCCGGGCGGCAGCGCCAGCGTAGAGGGTGGCGGCCCGAGAGCCCGCGCGACACATGCAACAGCGTGGGCGTCTGCCAGAACGCTCCTCCGGCAAAGCGGCATCCGAAGCGGCTGGGGGAGTACACGGGGCCGATCAGTGGCAGGACCACCTGCCCCCCGTGAGTGTGTCCCGAGAGCATCAGGTCGACTCCCTGCTGCCTGGCCCGCTCGATGTTGTCGGGCGTGTGGCTGAGCAGAATGCGGAACTCGGGGGCGGCATTTGGTTGCCTCTCGGGCCGCTTCGGGAACGCGGGAGCCTGTCTCATCCAGGGTGTCTCGTCTCCGGCGATCAGTAGTTGACCACCGCGATAAGCGACCGACTGGATGCTCGAGGTCGCATCCTTCCACCCCATCCCTTCCAGTCTGCGGCGGGCTTCGTCCGCATCGAGATACCAATCATGGTTTCCCAAAATAAACCAGCACCCCAGTGGAGCAGAAAACTGCCCCAGCGTCGTCGGCAGCCATTCCAGACACGCCTGCTGATCCAGCAAATCCCCCGTGAACACCACCAGGTCAACGATCTCGCGGGCTGCGATCTGGGTGACCTGCTCGAAGTATTCGCGAGTGATCGTGCCCTCGAGGTGCCAGTCGCTCAGGTGCAGAATCCGCAGCCCCGAGAACTCTTGCGGCAACCCCGGATGCGCGAACAGTTTCCGATTTAGATCGACCGTCGGTTGTTCATTGAACGGGAGCCTCGCCATCCGTTCAAACGGCCCGCGAGCCACCGGGAGCGAGCCATCCGGATGACGGATGACCGAGACTTGGCTCTTCTCACCCACCTGAATCGGGCAGCTCCGCGTCCCCTGAAACCGGGCGATGCCGTACAGCCCGCCCACCACGCCCCCTGCGGAGGCGATGAGAAACGGAAACCAGCCCCAGCCGACCTCACTCCACGCTCCGCCGAACAGCAACCGTGGCCCCGTGAGTCCCAAACAGACGAGAACGGCCAATGCAAAACCGGGAATGAGCAGGTCATGAATATGCCGGAGCCGTTGCAACAGGTCGGGCGAGATGGGCTTCGCATGCAGCCGGTTAATCAAGGCCACCCACACCTCCGCATGGCCCGCGATCAACATCAGCAGCAACCCCAGATTCAGCCAAGACATCCGATCCACTCCTCCATCACGAACCCCAGTCACTGCCGGGGTAGGGGGATTCTGTCAACTTTCCGCACAGAAGTCGTGAGACTGCCGAGTGTGCGACACACTTTGTGATTGCCCCCCGCCCCCCCCACGATCCGCTTCTTCCGGATGACACTCCACGCGGGCCAGCCTGAGAGGTCCGACAGACTTCCGAGTCCGTCGCCCCCCGAGGTCTTCCCCACGGACGGACGAGGACATCCGTCCTCCGAAATGCCTCATCCTCTCCACATGAAGCGTCGGTGTCCCCACGGACCATCTTCTTCATCCGCAGCCCGGCCTTGCCATCCGCAGTCAGAAATCCGCTGACCACGGATGGCAAAGCCGGACCGCGGATGAAGAGCAACGCGCCGGGCGACGCGGTGTCCCCTGCGAATTGACGCTCATTCGCAGCTCCCCTCTTCATGATTTTGTAACCATGATTTTGTAAACCTCTTCCGCCCTCCCGCAACATGAGACGTGCTCCGGATCAGGCATCACAAAATCATGAACCACAAAATCATGAGGAGCCTTTCAAGTTGCCATGCCGTACTGCGGGCATCCGAGACCGTTCGTGATCCCGGTCTGCAAAGTGTGTCTCGCACTCGAGACAGCCGCCCAAACCCAATTTGGTCTTGGGCGCTGCTCCAGTCCCAGCTATCCTCCCGCCCCTCGGCTTCTCGTCGAGAACTCTCCCCGATCAACCCACCTCCACGGAATGGACGCCGTGAAACTCCGCAGCCGCACCCTGATTCGCACGCTCGCCCGCTGGATGGCGTTGTTTTGCCGCTGCCTGTTCCTGACGGTTCGCACTCGAGTCATTGCCGCTGAACCAGGGTTTTCTCCCCATTGCGAACCCGATGCAGAACACCGGTCACTCTTCTGCGTCTGGCACGATGCCATTCTCGTGGCCATCTTCTGCGGGAAGACCGTCAACGTGGCTGCGCTGGTCAGTCAGAACTACGACGGGACTGTGATCGCCGATGTGCTGGATGCGGTGGGGATTCAACCGGTGCGTGGCTCCAGCAGCCGAGGGGGCGCAGCGGCGATTCGCCAGATGTTTGCCTTGGCGGAACGAAAGCATCTGGTGATTGCGACCGATGGTCCCCGGGGTCCGCGCCGCGTCGTGAAGGACGGAATCGTGTATCTGGCCTCGCAATCCGGTCGGCCCATCGTCCTGACGGCAATCGCGTGCTCGTGGGACTGGAGACCTCGCGGGCGGTGGACCGACATGGTGATTCCGCTGCCGTTCAGCCGCGTGGTGGTCTTGGGCGGAGCACCGATCCGCATTCCCGAGGGGCTGTCGCCTCAGCAACTCGCTCCCTTTCGAGAGTTGGTGCAGCGGGCGATGGATGAGTTGCAATCGCAGGCCGATCGCCTGGCGCGCGGCGAAGAGGTCGAACCGGCCGTCCCCCTGGCCGACAACCCGCAGCCCGCACAAGCCGCGTGAACCCTGGAGAAACCCATGCGCCCCGTCGCCATCGTCGTCCCCTGTTTCAACGAGGAGCAGCGGCTGAACCCGTTTGCGTTCCGCCGGTTTCTCGCCGATTCACTGCGTTGCCGGTTCGTCTTCGTGAATGACGGGAGCCGCGATGGGACGTTGGAGGTGCTGCATCGCTTGCAGTCCGCGTGCGAGCCGGGGCTGATCGAGGTTGTCGACCTGCCCCAGAACGGCGGCAAGGCCGAAGCCGTCCGTCAGGGGATGCAGCAGGCTCTACGGAGCAGGGCCGAGTTGATTGGATTCTGGGACGCCGACCTGGCGACCCCTTTGGAGGCCATTGACGATTTCGTGAGAGTGTTTGACCGCAACGCCAAGATCGATATCGTTGTAGGGACACGACTTCCGCTGCTGGGACATGCCGTGGAGCGAAACGCCAAACGAGGCTTCCTGGGCCGCTGCTTTGCCTGGGCCGCCTCATTCGCACTCGGCATCCGGCTCCAGGACACTCAGTGCGGCGCGAAAATGTTTCGGCCATCCCCCATCCTCGCAGCCGCTCTCCACCGCCCATTTCTCTCGCGGTGGATCTTCGATGTCGAGTTGCTGGCCCGCTGGCGGCAACTCCGGGAGTGCGGGGCATCCGATCTGAGAACGTGCCTCTACGAGAGGCCACTGGAGGTGTGGACTGAGGTCGCGGGGTCGCGGTTGAAGCCCTCCGATTTCTTGAAAGCCCCGCTCGAACTCTGGCACATCTACCGGGACTGCGGGGGGCCAGTGCCACAGCCGCTCCAGGATATTGCAACACAACCATTATCAGTATCGGGAGATAGGGAACGCAAAGCGGCCTGAGTTCACCGAGAACACAACTTCTGGACATCTGAGGAAAAACAGTCTTCGGATCGTTGACACGAGGTGGCGGTGGTTTTACACTGCTCGACCCCATGCGGCCCGGCTGTGTGGGGGAGGGGACTGCGGGTGGGT
>JAYWFM010000337.1:0-22000 GCA_043778825.1 Planctomycetota bacterium
CCGGCTGGCAGACCATCTGGCGCGGCGATGAAACGCTCCTCTTGATGGCCCGCGGTGCGGATGCGATGATGCAGAAATGTGGGTAAGACTGAGGCTGGAAGCCTATCCCACGGTGGGGTGAGTCCTGCGAAAACGGCCAGCATCTTCGCGGCTTGTCGATGATGGTCCTAGTGTCCCACCACATCGGCCCGCGCGGATTGTGAAAGTGACTCGCGAAAGGCGACATCATCCGCCAGCACCTCAACGCAGCAAAGTGGTACTGCCACGCGACTCATCATTCGCTGGTGATCGGCATTGGTCTCAGGCGCGTCGATATTCGTAGACTCACGATCCTCTGGGCGGGGGGCCGTTGCCGAATTCGAGCCCATCGGCATTACCTGAGAACCTCCCCTCGACGGAGAACACCCCCGAGGACTCGGCGTCGGATGAACCTGAGCCGTCCACCGGGCGGACCAGCCATTTCAGGATCAGATGTGTCGGCCCGATGATCAGAAAACAGTGAAACGCCACCAGCACTAGGATCCACAACAACCGGTAGGTCAGCAGGAACCTCAGCACCGGCCCCCGCTGGGCCAGCGGGAGCGTCCCCGTTCCGGGACCGAAGACCTTGTTGACGTTCTCCGCGGGCCCGGTCGGGCTGCTGGTCAGCAGGTAGGATGCCACCAGCACCACGCAGGCCAGCATAGACTGATAAACAAACGCACGAGGATCGTACCCCCAGCGACAGACCAGCCAGAACAGCATGATCGGCAACCAGAAGTGGAACAACGACAGACACCGCAGGAACAGATCCTTTCGGGGATCGAACATATACTCTGTCAGCCCCGCCACCACATGCTTTCCGGTCATCAGCCGCACCAGAAAGTCGAACATCCACAATGCCTGGGGGAGCAGAATACCGACCGCGCCCATACTGGCCAACAGCGGCAGCGTGCCCCACAGCGCGACCAGCGTCGTCAGCAGCGCGATGTCACAGAAGTACAGAAAGTTTAGCGGCCCGTAGATCGGCCGATACTTGACCACCAACACCAGTACGAACACCGTGTACACGATCGTCACGGGGAGCGGGGCTGGCACCGGAGGCATGGGGTGTCCCTGAAGTCGAACGGAATTTATTCCATTCTCTGTGGGCCGCTGGAACGGAATGAATTCCGTTCTACTTCCCGCTCGCATCCGCGGGCAATCGCAGGATCATGCCCAGCTTCATGTCGTCCGGATTCTTGAGCGACTCGCGGTTGAGTTCCACAATCCGAGGCCAGCGCGAGGACCGGCCGAGGTGGTCTTGGGCAATGGTGCTGAGGGTGTCCCCCTCGCCCACACGGTACATCGGCTGGCCAGCGGCGTCGATAAAGAAGCCGGACTTCACGGGAGCGGCGGCCTCTTCTTTCGAGAGGGTTGCCGAGGCCCCGAAGATCAGGCGTTCGTACTTCTGTTCGAGGGTCTCCACCGTCGGCACGATGACCTTCATCCCCGGCTTGATCTTGTCGGGCTTGGGAATGCGGCTCTTGTTGTACTCGGCCAGGGCGGCGCTGTAGCGGCCCAGCCCGTAGTGCTTCTTGGAGATCGACCAGAACGACTCGCCCGCAGCCACCGTGTGGACGGCATCTTTGGCACCGAACTGTCCCGCTGGCGTTCCCGCTTCGCCCTCGTTGTAGGGAGCCGATTCCACAGCTGCGGTGCGTTGGACGCGGGAGTTGGCCGGGACTCGTTGCGGATTGCCGACACGATTGTTGAGCGGAGCGGGTTCGGCTTCCTGTTCTTGAATCAAGGGAGCCGGTTCATCGGGGCCGACTTCGAAGCTGGGCTGTCCCGGAGCGGGTTCATCGAGCCGTGGAACTTCTCCGAGTTCCGGGGCCTGCCCCGGTTCGTAGGGGGCCGCTGCATCGAGTGGGGCCAGCGGCTCCGTGCCTTCGATCGGGTCGACCTCGAGTCCCTCGTTCGGCACGAGGGCTTGGACTTGGTGAATCGAGCGGGCGGGTGGGGCCTCGAGGTCCGCCTCTTCCGGCTCAGCCCAGACGGAGGCGACCGGGGCGGGGCGGCGCGTCACGGGGAGCGGGCGGGCGGGGCGAAGACTCGCTGGACTCTTGCCGGTCTTGCTGGCGACCGGCCTCACGGGACGGACCACCACGGACTTGGCCGGTGGGGCTTCCTCGATGGGGAGCAACTCGGTGGGAGCGTCCTCGCTGAGTAGAGCGGGCGGTGCTGCGGGAGCCTCAGCCTCTTGGGCTGACGCGGTGTTCAGGCCGAGCCAACTCGCGAGGGCCAGGGCCAGAAAACTCCGGGCGCTGACGCTTCCGGCTCGATGAGTGCGGGGGGACATGAATCCGTTCATGACGATCTCCGGTGGAGGGGTTCGAGTGAATTGCGAGACTTCCGAAGTCTCCGAAGACTTCGGAAGTCTGTTCCAGGCAGCCCGCGTTCTGGCGAACGCAGCTACTTCTTGATCACACACCGCAGCTTGGCGGTGCGACAACGGGGGTTGAGGCGGACTTCGGTGGGACTGGCGACGACCGGCTTCTTGGTCACGATCTCCCACACCTCGGAATCGCGGAACGCCTGTTTGACGATCCGGTCTTCCAGAGAGTGAAAGGTGATGACCACCGCTCGACCGCCGGGACGCAGGACACTGGGCAGGACCGTGTCGAGGAATCTCGTCAGTTGGTCCAGCTCGTGGTTCACATGAATCCGCAGGGCCTGAAACACGCGGGTCGCCGGGTGGCTTCCTTGTGTCCGTTGGCCGACAGGAATGTCGGCCCCACTGCGGACCTTGAGGACACGTTCCACGACCGCCACCAGATCGGCGGCGGTCTCCACCGGTTCGAACTTGCGACTGCCGACGATGGCCTGAGCCAGCGGGGCCGCTGCGGGTTCTTCACCCCAGTCCCGAAAGACGCGGGTGATCTCATCGGCACTGGCAGTGCGGAGGAACTCGGCTGCCGAGATCCCCGATCGTGTGTCAAACCGCATGTCGAGGGGGCCACCGGCTGCGAAGCCGAAGCCTCGTTCGCGGTCGGCCAGTTGATCGGAGGAGAGACCGAGGTCGACCAGCAGGCGGTCGATCTGGGTCAGTCCGTGGGACTTGAGGATCTCGGGCAGGTCGGCGTAGCTGGACTGGACCAGCACGACGTTCTGCTCGGCCAGCCTCTGACCCGCGAAGGCGAGCATCATCGGGTCGCGATCGAGACCAATGAGCTTGCCATCCGGGGCGATCTTCGCGGCGATTCGGGAACTGTGACCCCCGGCTCCGACCGTCCCATCGACGACGGTCAGGCTGGGCCGCAGATCGAGATGATCGAGGACTTCGTGGAGGAGAACGGGGAGGTGGATGGAGGGGGGCAAAGAGGAGGGGGGGAGAGGAGGAAGGGGAGTGGTAGTGTGGGCTTTAGCCCACACGTACTCGAGTCGGGCGAACGTGGGCTAAAGCCCACGCTACTCCACCGTCACGCTCTTGGCCAAGTTCCTCGGTCGGTCCACGTTGCAACCGCGCAGGACGGCGATGTGGTAGGCCAGGAGCTGGAGCGGGATGGCGGTCAGGATGGGTTGGAGGTACTCGTCGACATCGGGGACGTAGATCACGTCGTCGGCGAGATCGGCGATCGTCTCGTCGCTCTGGCAGGCGATGGCGATGATCGGACCCTTGCGGGCCTTGACCTCTTCGATGTTGCTGATGACCTTCGGGTAGATGGCACATTTCGGCACCACGAAGACGCTGGGGGTCTCGGGCGAAATGAGGGCGATCGGTCCGTGCTTCATCTCGGCGGCGGGGTAGCCCTCGGCGTGGATGTAGCTGATCTCCTTGAGCTTCAGTGCTCCTTCCAGGGCGACGGGGAAGTTGTAGAGGCGACCCATGTAGAGGAAGTTCTCGCGCTGGTAATACTTCTCGGCGATGGCCTGCACCGCGTCGTTGCATTCGAGGGCTTTGGCTGCCAGTTCGGGCATGCGGCGGAGGTTGTCGATGATCCGCTTGCCTGCCGAGTACGACAGGTTCCGCATCCGACCCAGGAACAGTGCGAGCAAAGTCATCACCGTGACCTGCGAGGTGAACGCCTTGGTCGAGGCGACGCCGATCTCCGGACCGGCGTGGAGATAAATCCCGCCGTCCGCCTCGCGGGCGATCGACGAACCGACCGTGTTGCAGATCGCCAGCGTCGGCAGCCCCTTGCGCTTGCATTCCCGCATCGCCGCCAGCGTGTCGGCCGTCTCGCCCGACTGCGTGATCGCGAAGACCATCGTGCGGTCGGACATCGGCGGGTTGCGATACCGCAGCTCGCTGGCGTACTCGACCTCGACCGGCAGGCGTGCGAACTCCTCGATCAGGTACTCGCCGACCATCCCGGCGTGCCAACTCGTTCCGCAGGCCGTCAACACAATGCGGTCGATCCGCCGTAGCTCTTTTGAAGTGAGGTTCAAGCCGCCAAAGCGTGCAGTGGCCTCATCATCGTCGAGGCGGCCCCGGATGGCGTTCTCAATGGTTTGCGGCTGTTCGAAGATCTCCTTGAGCATGTAGTGCTCGTAGCCGTTCTTGTCGAGGTCGGCGGACACATGGTTGAGCGTCTGAATCGAGGGGGACATGCGACCGGTATCGCGGTGCAGCAGGTCAATGCGGTCCGGGGTCATGACCGCGATCTCGTGATCGGAGAGGTAAATCACCTCGGTGGTGTAGCCCACGAGCGGACTGGCATCACTGGCCAGGAAGTATTCTCCCTTGCCGACACCGACCACCAGCGGGCTGCCGTTGCGGGCACCGATTAACAGATTCGGATGGTCGCGGAACATCACGCCCAGGCCGTACGTGCCCTTGAGCTTGCGGAGCGAGACTTCAATGGCCTTCAGGCAGGTCCGGACATCGGCAGGGTCTTCGCCCAGCGTCACCTGTTCTTCGTAGTGGTGGGCGATCAGATGGGCGATGACTTCGGTATCGGTCGCCGAGCGGAAGGCATACCCCAACTCCATCAACTGATTCTTCAGCGTCTGGTAGTTCTCGATGACGCCGTTATGGACGACGAGGACTTCCCCGTTGCCGCCGGTGTGCGGGTGGGAATTGAGGTCGGAAGGCTCGCCGTGGGTCGCCCAGCGCGTGTGGCCGATGCCGGTCTTACCCGAGACCGGTGAGGCGTCGAGCAGATTGCTCAGCTCGATAACCTTACCCATGCGTTTCCGGACGGAGACACCCTCCTTGCCGATGACGGCAATCCCCGCGCTGTCATAGCCGCGATATTCCAGTCGGTGCAGACCTTCCAACAGGAATTCCGTGACATCGCGGTAACCCACATAGCCGACGATTCCACACATGGGGAGACTCTCAGTTCGCGGAAGGACAATGAATAGACAGGTTGCCGCTCTGTCCGTTCAGATTCTAAGGCGAGTGGGTGAATGGGAGGTGAAGGAGAGATGCGAGCGATGGAACTTGGGGGAAAACCTGCGGGTTGTAACCCCCACACGGTTCCAGCCCAGGACAGGCCGAATCCGCCGAATTCCGTCGATACCTCTTAGTAACACACGCTGGAGGCTCAGGTCAAGAACTTCTGCGATGGCATCGCATCCCGTTCCAGATTTGTGTAAATCTGTCCAAATAGGCGTAGCTGCGTTCGCCAGAACGCGGGAAATCGGGACCAGCGTTCGCCCGCGCGGAAGTCTCTCCCCCCGTCGTAGCTGCGTTCGCCAGAACGCGGGCGAATGCTTTCGGCAGTCGGGGATGCCGAGAGATGTCGGCAGTCGAATCCTGTATTTGAACGCCGGTTCCGACCGCCCGCGTTCTGGCGAACGCAGCTACATCTGGTCGGATGTTTACGGGTCACCTCGCTTAATCCATCAGGAATCACCAATGTCACTGCACATCCGATCTCTGGCGGCGCTGGGACTTCTGGCGGCATTCTGGGCCGCCTCGGTCGCCCGGGCTGCTGAGCCGCCGAAGCGACTGCTCTATGTGGCCGTTCCCGGAGTCCGGAACCTGCTCGAGTACGGCGGGCACGGCCTACTCGTGTTCGACATCGACCACGGCCACAAGTTCGTCCGCCGCATCCCGACGATGGGCTTCGGGGCCCACGGCGTCCCCGACAATGTGAAGGGGGTCTGTGCCAGTACACAGACCGGACGGCTCTATATTAGTACGACTCGCACCATGCAGTGCGTCGACCTGCGGACCGACCAGGTGCTCTGGGACCGGGAGTACCGGGGCGGTTGCGACCGCATGGCGATCTCGCCGGATGGAAAGGTGATCTACCTGCCGTCGTTCGAGAAGGAGTTCTGGAACGTCGTCGACGGGTCGACCGGGACGATCCTGGTCCAGATCGCGCCGAACTCCAAGGCCCACAACACGGTCTTCGGCCCGAATGGAAAGGCGTGCTACCTCGCCGGCCTCGGCTCGCCGCTGCTAACCGTGGCCGACACCGCCTCGCACTCCGCAGCTCGAACCATCGGCCCGTTCAGTGCCGCGATTCGTCCGTTCACGGTCAACGGGTCGCAGACCTTGTGCTTCGTGACGATCAACCAGTTGCTCGGGTTCGAGATCGGCGATCTCAAGACCGGAAAGATGCTGCACCGCGTCGAAGTCGCCGGGTTCGCCCAAGGCCCGGTCAAGCGCCACGGCTGCCCGAGCCACGGGATCGGCCTCACTCCGGATGAGAAAGAGATCTGGGTCTGCGACGCCGCGAACCAGCATCTGCACCTCTTCGACCTGACCGCACTGCCACCGAAACAAGTCGCCAGCATCCAGCTCCGCGACGAGCCAGGCTGGGTCACATTCAGCATCGACGGCACGCTGGCCTATCCCTCGACCGGCGAGGTCATCGACGTGAAGACCCGCCAGATCATCACGACATTGACCGACGAAGAGGGCCGGGCGGTGCAGAGCGAGAAGCTGCTGGAGATTGATTTCGACGGGACCAACCCGGTGCAGGCCGGGTGCCAGTTCGGAGTCGGGGCGGTGGGGGTGCAGTAGGAGGGAGTTGGAGTCCAGCCTTCAGGCTGCTCCGGAGCAGGCTAAAGCCTGAACTCCAACCGTCGATCGCAATCGCCTCGGGCGTTCAGTGCTTCGCCGGATCGGCGGGTGTCACCTGTTGCGAGAGGAACTCGACGAGATCACGCAGATCGCGCTTGGTCAGGCCCTTCGACACATCTTCCGGCATCCCCGATTTGCCTCGGGCGCGGTCTTCGATCTTCTTTGTCGGCACGGAGATCACCTCCCCGGTCGAGGTCATCAGTTTGACCACCTCGGCGGTTTCTTCCCTGAGCACGCCGGTATAGGCCAGTCCGTCATCGGTGACGAGAACCACCGTGTCGAACCCCTTCGCGATCTTGGCATTCGGCAGCAGGATCGACTCCAGCAGCTCCAGTCGCGGCTTGCTCTTCCCATCGGGATTGAGGGCCACCGCCGACAGGTCCGGGCCCGCGGTGCCGCCCTGGTCGCCGACCTTGTGGCAACGGCGGCACGAGGCCGCAGCGTTGCCGAAGAAGACCTCGCGGCCGCGTTCGGCATCGCCGCCGGATAGACACTCCTGGTGAGCCGCGAGGATATCCGCCTGCGGTCGGGTCTTCAGATAGCTCGCGAGAGAGGCGCTCAGAGCCTGCGACTGACGGGCCTCGACCGCCTCCAGCAGATCGAGTTCCACCTCGGGGGCGAGCTTGCCCGCCGCGAGGGTCTTCAGTTGCGTGGCGAGGACGGCTTCCGCATCCGCAGACTTCAGACCCGCGAGCACGCGCACCGCCGACTGCTGCTCACTCGGGGTGCCTTGAATCAAGACCGCCTCGAACTCCACGACGGCCCGATCGGGATCGGTGGTCGAGAGCAGTCGGCGGGCCTCGGATCGCAGGGGCGGGTCGTTGTCCTTCAGCCCCGTATCGACGGCAGACGGGAGCAGCGGACTCTTCAGTGCCCCGAGTGCCTTGAGGCTTTCCACGCGGACCTTCGAGGATTGCTCCTTGTCCGCCAGCAGCTTGGCCAACTCCGGGCCGACCTCAGTGATGCCGTACTTGGCCGCGAGCTTCACCCCCTCGGTGCGGACCTTCTCGCTCCCCGCGAGCAGCGATCCCAGGGCCGACTGCACTGCTCCCCGCACTGGAGTGGCGTCGCGAGCGGCGAGCGGGCGATGCTCGTTGGTCACGCGGTCGAGGACCGGCGGCTGGGCCCACTCCATCAGTTCGGCGATGGCCTCCAGTCGCAACGCTTCGGAGGTCCGAGTTGACGCAGCCAGCTTGGCGATCCGTGTCGCTCCCTCGACCTGGCCGAGTCGGTAGTTGGCATTCATCACCCGTCGGAGTAGCGGTTCGGAATCGAGCGGTTGATCGGCCAGTTGGGCGAGTGCGGGCAGGGCCTCGGCGATCGGCAGGTCGTGAATCGCGCGCGCCGCCTCGACGACGATGTCGAGATCCCCATCGGTCAGGAACCGAGCAATCTTCGGGTCCGACCACCGCCGCATCGCCAGTAGCACACCGAGCCGCACCGACCGCGAACCGTGCGTGGCGTGCTGCTTGACAACCGCGTGATCCGCCGCACCCGCCAAGCCCATCACCGCCGCGTGCCGCAGCATCGGGTCGTTGTCCTGGTTCTTGGCGAGCAGGTCAACCAGCGCGGGGATGGCGTCGTTGGATTGCAAATGCCCCAGCGCGATCGCGGCAAAGAACTGCTCGCGAGCGGACCCGGTTTTAACCATGCTGATGAGGGGGACTGCGGCCTCTTTGAGTTTCAGTTCGCCCGCGACCTTGGCCGCTTGTGCGCGGACTTCCGCGTCCTTCGCCGTGAGGGCGGTCACGATCGCCGGTGTCACGACCGATCCCGCGCGACCCAACTGCCACAGTCCCCACACGGCGTGAATCTGGGCCAGTTGCGACTGCTCGGGATTCAACGTCTGGATCAGCGTGGCGACTTCATTCCGCTTCACAAGCTGGAACTGGGCAAGCTGGCGAATTCGTTTATCAGGATGGCTAAGCAATTCAGCCACGTCAGCCGGATGCTTTTCGTTTAGGCCGTTTTGAAGCAACTTCGCAACTCGCTGCGTCGCCTCCCCAGCGGAAGCCTTATCCGTGAACGTGTAGAGACGCCCCTTGTTCGCTCCGTTCCAGCCGTCGACCCAGTCGCTGACCATCATCCGGCCATCGGGGGTGAAGTCGACATCGGTGGCCAGAATATGCTCCAGATACCAGTGCGAATCAACCAGCTTGAAGCTGGCCCCATTCGGCTCGACGGCAAACGACCGGACTCCGCTGTTGGCCGCCTGCCCCCGGAAGTCGGCCAGGAAGAAGTGCCCTTTGTACCGCTCGGGCAGGCCGGTGCCGGGGTAATACACCAGCCCCGAGGGACCATCCGCCACGTTCAGGATCGGCGGAATGGTGCAGGCCGGTTGCACAGCTGTCGTGGCTGCGTCCTCGCGGTAGGGATGCCAGATGTGCTCGCGGTTCCACGGCCCGCGATTGTCGGCGTACTGGTAGTACATCCGCCAGCCGGTGTCGCCACCCTCGACGACATACACCCAACGGGCCTTGTCGCCGCCATCGGAGTTGTTGTCGCCCGTGAACAGATTGCCGAAGTCGTCGAACGCCAGCTCCTGCGGATTGCGGAGGCCGAACGCGAACACCTCCAGATTGCTCCCATCCAGGTCGCACCGGAACACTGCCCCAGTGTCTGGCCGATGCAGGAGTTTGCCCTCCTTGTTCATCACATGGTAGCCGCGATCGCCGATGCTGAAGTAGATCCGCCCGTCCGGCCCCAGTTGCAGCCCGTGCATGTCGTGCCCGCGAAAGGCGACCCGCACCCCGAACCCGTTGGCCAGGGACTCCTTGGCGTCGGCCTTCCCATCGCCGTTCGTATCTCGCAGCTTCCACAGCTTCGGGATGCACGTATAGAACACATCGCCGTTGTGAATCAGCACCCCGGCCCCGGTGCCATCGGCGATGTCGTTGAAGCCATCGGCGAAGACGGTCGCGGTGTCAGCCACGCCATCGCCGTTCGTGTCCTCGATCAGCCGCAGCCGGTCCTGCTCCTTGGTGTAGTCGTTGGCCTG
Source organism: Planctomycetota bacterium (assembly GCA_043778825.1). GTDB lineage: Bacteria > Planctomycetota > Planctomycetia > Planctomycetales > Planctomycetaceae > TH-plancto1. The sequence continues at coordinate 9,999 of JAYWFM010000337.1, forward strand.
ATCCCCGAGGTGCTTGCGGAACATCGCCACCCGCTCGTCGACCGTTTGCAACGAGAGATCATCCAGCAGCCAGTTCATATGCCCCCGGTTGTCCTCGACCCCCTTTTGCTGGCGAAAGGTCTCGCAGACGTAGACCTTCCCGGTATTGTCGATGCCGAACACGACCGGGTTGGCCAGCAGCGGCTCGGCGGCGAAGAGCTTCGTCTCGACGCCCTCGGGCACCTTGAAGCTGCCGATGGCGAGCTGGCCTTCCTGCGATGCCGCAGCAATCGGTGGGGTGTACTCCTCCGCCGCCGGGGCTGCACCGCACAGAGCGAACCCCACCCAGGCCATCATCACGCAAGCACGCAGAGTCGAATTCATCACGAACCGTTTCCCGAAAAGAGGCCGAGCCAGAGGCTCCACTGTAGGCGGTTCGGGCGTGGGAGGGCAACAAACGCGGGTGCCGGGAAGGATGGCGAGACCGACTCACGTCGACGTAGCGTGGGCTTTAGCCCACGTGTTTTCGAAGAGTACGCTCCCGCGTGGGCTAAAGCCCACGCTACTATTCCCGATATCGGCTTCCCATCGATCCCATCAGATGGTATTTATATATCGGTGATTCCAGTAACCGGAGGTGCCCCATGCTGACATTGTTCGACGGTCAAGGGAGATCGCGACGCGAGTTCCTGAAGGCGGGCACGTGGGGACTCGGCGGCGCTTTGGTGCCGTGGCTGGGGTCGCAAATGGCCCTGGGAAGCGACCTGACCCACCTGCTCACCGGGCGCTCGGTCGTGTTTCTGTTCCTGCACGGCGGCCCGAGTCAGATCGAGACCTTCGATCCCAAGATGACAGCTCCCGGCGGGATTTGCAGCGTCACCGGCGAGGTCGCGACCAAGCTGCCGGGCGTGACGTTTGGCAGCACGTTCACGCGGCTGGCCTCGCTGGCGGATCGCTTCTCGGTCGTCCGCTCGTTCCATACCGGGGATGCGAATCACGACATCAAGCCGATCGTGGGGAAGGCGTCGGGAGGGGCCAATCTGGGGTCGCTCTACTCGCGAATTGCCGGCCAGAATCGGCCTCAGAGTGGCATGCCGACCAATGTGATGCTCTTTCCGCAGGCCGCCGTTCCTGAGGCGGAGGCCGGAGAGAAATCGTTCGGCGACTTTCAGTCGGCGGGTGGACTGGGCAGCGGGTACGCTCCGTTTACTCCGAGTACCGCCGGAGCGATGCAGGACAACCTCAAGCTCCAGCTGCCGCTGGATCGGCTCGACGACCGCCGGACGTTGCTGACCGGGTTGGACCAGTTGCGGAGTGGGCTCGACAAGTCGGGCCTGGGTGGGGGGATCGACGCGGTCCGGCAGCAGGCGTTCGACACCCTGCTCGGCGGTGTGTCAGAGTCGTTCGACTTCCGCAAGGAAGACCCGGCCACGATCGCCCGTTACGACACTGGCCCGCTCGTGCGTCCCGATCAGATCAGCCGCAAGTGGAACAACTACAACCACTATGTCGACAACTCGAAATCACTCGGCAAGCTGCTGCTGCTGGCTCGAAGGTTGTGCGAGCGCGGTGCCGGGTTTGTGACGGTGACGACCGCGTTCGTGTGGGACATGCACGCCGATTCGAACAACGCGGGGGTCGAGGAGGGGATGCGGTATATGGGAACCCCGCTCGATTATGCGGTGTCGGCGTTCATCGAGGATGTGCATGCGCGCGGGCTGAGCGACAAGATTCTGCTGGTGGTCTGCGGCGAGATGGGCCGCACTCCGCGGATCAACTCCCACGGAGGCCGCGACCACTGGGGCAACCTCGCCCCGCTGTTGCTCTCCGGCGGCGGCTTCCCTTCCGGCCAAGTCATCGGCCAGTCCAATCGCCAGGCCGCCGAACCGCAGACCACTCCCATCGGCATCCCCAACCTGCTCTCGACGATCATGCACACGCTGGTCGACGTGCCCCAGCTTAGGCTGGTGCCGGGCCTGCCGCGTGAGGTGTTGCAAGCGGCAGTCGGGGCCGAGCGGATTGAGGATTTCACGTAAGGCGAGCGGACACAGATAGCTTACCGGCCTGGAAAGGCCGTCTTACGGAGAAGATATTTCCGACCACACGCCGAGTTGGACATCGCTACTTTTTAAGGGACATCTCTGTAAAAGTGGCGATGTTCGACGATGACTGATTATCACGTGGCCCGCTGGCTGGTGGAGAACTATTTCCGCACCCTGATGACGGGCTGCTAGAACTGCTCTAATCTGCGTTAAGCGGTGTTCCTCTGCGGCTCCCCCCCGTTGCGGTGCGAGGCACTGCAGGGACGATCTGCCTGCGTTTCTGATGCACACACATCCCCCCTGACGACACAAATGGCAGTGCCATTCGGGTCGGGAACACTTTATCATGTGCACGACCCGAAGGAACAACACCACCCACCGGTGCTACGGGCACTGCCGAACATCTCGCCCAGATCAGATGTCCCCGAGTGCGGATCTCCCGAAACACCGCTTCGCTCTCCCTGGAAGTCGATGTCCTTAATGAACCCCGAAGCCACAGCCTACCACGAAGCCGGTCACGCGGTGATTGCGCTCTTGCTGGGGCGATCGATTCAGCGTCTGAGCATCCTGCCCAAGCTGGAATCGTTGGGGCGTTGCGAGTTTCAGAAGGGGCGAGGGATCTCTTCCTCCGATTGGTTGGAGCGCGACATCCTGATCTCGCTGGCGGGACTGGCTGCGGAGGCGAAGCATTCGGGAGAGTATGCCTGGGACGGGGCAGCGCGGGATTTGCAGAGCGTGCGACGACTCGCCATCCAGCGGGCCGGAGAACGCCAGGCCGAGCGGTTGCAGAAGCGGCTCCTGGCCAAGGTCGAACATCTCCTGGCTCAACCCGAAAACTGGCGGGCCGTCGAATTGATTGCAGCCGAACTGCTCCGCTGCGAGACGATCAGCGGGCGAGCTGTGGTGCATCTGGTGGAATTGGGGAAGGCTGATGCTGACGATTTACATTGATGCCGATGCGTGCCCGGTGAAGGACGAGATCTACCGCGTGGCCCTGCGTTACAAGATGCCGGTCAAGGTGGTGGCCAACAACTGGATGCGGGTGCCCAAGAGTCCACTCATCGAGCTGGTGGTCCGCAGCGAGGTGGGCCTGAACATCGTCGACGACTGGATCGCGGAACAGTCGGGGTTGGGGGACATCGTGGTGACCTCGGACATTCCGCTGGCCGCGCGGTGTGTGGCGAAGCAAGCCCGCGTGCTCGATCCGAAGGGGCGGGTGTTCACCGATGCCGACATCGGCGAGACGCTGGCGATGCGCGACCTGTTCGACGGCCTCCGCCAAACCGGAGCCATCACCGGCGGGCCAAGACCGATGGCGGGTCGAGATGTCTCGAAGTTCCTGTCCAAGCTCGATGAGTTGATCAACGCGGTGAAGCGCATCAAGCCGTAGGGCGATCCCGCCTCGAGGCCACGAGTGCATTCGCCCATGGGCGGTACAGAGCCGCTGTCTGGGGAGTGCATGTGAGCGACCTCGCTCGCGACCGGAACCCGTCACCCGACGCGTCAGCGAGGGCGTACGTCTCTCGATGTTTTGCGAGAGCTCGGCCCCCAGCCCCGGTCCATCGGCCAGTGCCGGACGCTTCCTGGCTGCCTCCTCCCCTCGCTGCGCTCGGCCCTCGCGGACGCGTTTTGAAGTTGCGCAGTACTCGTTGGGGATCAATCGGCGCTGCGGTATTCCTTGGGTAAAGCAGCGTGAAGCAGGCGTTGGAGTTTGGTGATGCCTCCGGGGGTGTTCAGGCGATCGGAGAGGTCTTTCAGTTCGCGAGCGGCGCACTCCTGCCGGAAGGCGGCGCAGAGGCCGTGCAGGCGTTGAGCCTTCCACCACTTCCGTCGTTCCTCGCTGAGGCGGCGGTCGGACAGGTGTTGGGCTCGCTCGTGTTCCAGGAACAGGACCGTCGCCCGCGTGATCCCGGCCCACGCCTCGACCGCTTCGAACTTTTGGAAGCGGTACTGCGCGAAGCCCAGCGTCGACTTCCGTTCTTTCCAGAACAGCTCGATCTGCCAACGCAGCGAATCGAGCTCGACCACCTCGCGGGGACTCATCCGAATGGCGTTCGTCATCCAGATTTTCACGTCGTCGGGAGTCGCTGACTTCACGATCTGTTTCGTTGTCGAAAAAATCAGTAGCACCACGCCCACGCGGCGCACGTCGGATATTTCCTGATGCACGTCGAAGACGCGCGGCTTCTGTTTCGGTCCCACGCGCCAGCAGACGGACGGGACTTACAAACACGACTATTATCTCTCATACGCCGAACCCGAAACACCGATTATCGAGTTCGCCCGCGTGGCCAAGGCGGAACACCGCATCGAAGAATGTTTTCAGCGAGCGAAGAGCGAGGCGGGCCTCGGGGACTATCAGGTGCGAAACTGGATCGGGTGGCAGCACCACCAAACACTTTCACTCATCGCCGCGACCGCCCAGCGCTGGCTGCAACGTAATGAACTCGCCCGAGCCTGCCGCTACAAATCCCGTAACCTCCTGCCGCCACTAAGGAACCAACGCAGAACCTAAACCGGACAGTAGAAATAGTCAGGAGAAGTTTTACGACTTCTACTACAACGATTCACCGCACAAACGCCAGATAGTAAAACCCCAGACCCGTCACCGAGGTCAGCACCAGGTCGAGCGTGGCCAGCCAGCCGAGGGTCTTGTGCGTCCCGCTGTGCGGGCCCGGCTGAGGCGGTTTGGCAAAACGCTTCCAGGCCAGGGTCAGCGTGGTGGTCCACAGCAGCGGCGTCGACACGGCAAACACCAAGTGGACCCACAGCATCGTGCGGACCTGCGACAGTGCCGCGCCGGTGACGCGCGGGGCCTCCGGGTGCTTGTTGACGATGTTCTCCCAACCGCCATGCAGCCGCATGTCGACCTCAAAGGCGATCACGACCAGCAGCAGTACCACGGCCAGCGTGGTCTGGATCGCCGCGTGCAGCGCGTAGTGCCGCCGCACTTTGACCAAGTACAAGCTGTAGATGATGACGGGCACGACGAGGACGAGGGTACAGACCACCACATCCAGCATCAACGACGAATCGAATCCGAGAAATCCCTGGCTCATGCGACGGAGTATAAGGACCGCGCGGGGACATTCGCCAATCGAGGGGAGTCCGGTATCGATTCGTTCCCCGAGAACGAGGCGAGCCAGAGGTCGCTCGGCGGGGTCGAGTGGATGGCTAGGCCTGCACGGCGATCAAACTCCGGCGACTTTGCTCCGGAGGGCGAGTGGTCCACCAAGTTGAAGTTGTGGGGTAGCTGCGTTCGCCAGAACGCGGAGAGCCCGCACTCTGGCGAGTGCAGCGACCTGAATCAGACTACATCCCGATCTCTTCGAGCATCGCCCGCACCGCCTCCAGCGGTAGCCCGACCACGTTGCTCAGGCTCCCCGCGACGTGGGTGATGAACACGCTCCCGGCCCCTTGCAGGGCATAGCCGCCCGCTTTGCCGAGGGGTTCCCCGGTGTTGAGATACCACTCCAGTAAGGCCGTATTCTCCGGCCCCATCGTGACGCCCGACTCCACGATGCGCTCCAGTCTCCGCCCATCCGTATCCGACAGCACCACAGCTGTCATTGCCCGGTGGGTCTGGCCGAAGTAGTGGGTGCGGAACCAGTGTTGCACGGTCGCCTGCCACTGATCGCCGGACGGCGGTTGCCCGAGAACTGCGAATTCACCGGGCAAACCGACCACGATCACGGTGTCGGCAGTCAGGACGAGGGCCGCGCGCGGGCATTCGGCGCGGGCGCGCACGTCCTCATTCTTCAGTCGGGCGATTCGCAACAGCTGATCCCGAATGGCCGTCTCCTCGCGCTGCCCCTCAAACCCCGGTTCGTCGGGATCGGTTGGTGGGAGCACGACGATCCGCTCGGGAGCGACGAGCAGCGACAGCAGTTCCAATCGACGCGGCGAGCGCGAGCCGAGGACGATCTGGGGTGGGGCGTGGGGAACCATCGTGAGGACATGTGTTGAAAGTGAGCGGCACGGCGCTAGCCGCCGGTTCTTCTATATACCACACAGGCGAAAGTGAGACATTCCATCGTAGCCACGTTTCGCCAGAACGTGGGTGACTTGGCATGCGTACCCGCCCTCTCGTGAGTGCGTCACAAAAGTAGGCAGCGGTCGGAAATTCACCACGGAGGCACGGAGAACTCCAGACGTTCGAGATCGCTGTCTGCCGCAACGATCGGAAGATTTGACAGGATGAACAGGATCCACAGGATAAATTCCACTTCTGGTACAGCGTGTCGGCATCCTGTGGATCCTGTTCATCCTGTCAAATCTTCCTCGTCCTCCGGCCCAGTGGGGAAAGTTATCCGAGTGCTGCATTACTCCGTGCCTCCGTGGTGAATCTCTGCCGACTTTTCTGATGCACACACCGTCCTCTGGCGAGGGGCAGCTACGACTCACTCGGGACCGCGTGGAGTACAATCGTGGTTCGTGGCAGTGCGACGTTCAGAAGAACCGGCGGCTAGCGCCGTGCCGCTCACGGCTTCGGCGGAGCGGTGATCGTGATCGTCACCGGGCGACTGGGGAAGGAGACGAGCGTGTTGGGCCGTTCCTTGGACATCGCATCCTTGTGAAACGGCACCTGCCCCTGCCCCAGCAGCGTCACGGTATGTCCTCCCGGTGGCGAGTTGGCTTGGATCTTGATTGTGACAGTGGCCTCGGCCTTGTCACCCGCGATGTCGAAATTACTCAACTGGATGTTGCCCGGCCAGTTGAGGGGTTGCAGGGCGACCTTGTCCTTGAAGTCGGGCCAGAGGCGCTTCACGGTGACTTTGATTTGAGCCTCTTTACCCGCCTCGATCGACAGCTCGCTCGGGTCGCAGGTCACCGAGTACGGGCCGAGTTCGCGGATCGACGCGGCCAGCTCGCGCGTCGGTCGACTGGAACTCAGCGAGTTGCTCACGCGGGTATAAGGCCGGACCTCGCGTTTGAACTTCTCCCCGTTGCGTTCTCCCTCGATGAAGAGTTTGAGGCTCCCGTTCCAATCGGGGGCGTCCTCATCGGTCCAGACGACGAACGTCCCGCGCGTGTTCGACGCGATCCGCAACGGTGCCGCGTGCATCCCCGGCGGCAGCCCCTCGGCAGTGACCGTCATCGGCCCGGTGTGTCCCTCCCAGTGGTGGATCACGACATCGAGGAAGTTGGCAGTCCCCTTGTAGAAGTTGAACCCGCTGGGGGCCGGGTTGCTGCCGTGGATCACAGCGGCGAACAGGTCGGGCTGGGGCTTGCGGATTTCGAGGACGTACTGGTATCGCCCGCCGCCGCGCCGGTAGCGGTCCTGGACCAGGACGCGGTACTTCTTGTCCTTGGAGAGCCTCACCGCCTGCCCCGACGGGTCGCGCAGGTGGCCATCGAAGGCACTCATGCGGTGGCCGTAATCGTCGAGTTCGGCGACGCGGCTGTCCTTCTCGTCGAACACCACCAGATAGGGGTCCGCCCGGCCAGCGATGCGCTCGCAGTAGACATCGAAGTAGAAGTCCTCGTCAGCGTCGGCGGTGATCTCGAACCAGTCGGCATCGCGCGGGGCATCAAACCGCCCGGCCACGACAGCGGGCAACGTGATCGGCTGGGCCTTGTCGCGCTGGTCGTTCGGCTCCGCTTCGAGGCTGACCGGCTGATCGGTGATCAACAGCGGTTGAGCGTTGAACGTGTTGTCGAGCGGCTCGGCGGTGATCTGTCGACCGAGCAGCGTCGCGGTCGCGGCTGTGGGCAGGACGGAGTGATGGGTGGGGTGGCTCAGGAAGCGATAGGCCCCGCTGGTGAGTTCCTCAGTCCTGATCGGGGCAGTGAACGGGAACTCATCCAGTCGTTGATCCTGCACCGTCCGCGTTGACGGCTTCGAACCCGGACCGAGGTTGGTCCCGAACGCGGTCAGTGTCGCGGTTGTCCCGGCCTGCACCGCAGCGGGATAGATCAACTCCACATGCGGCAGATTCGACACCACGAGCCGGTACGGATACCCGCCACGATAGGAGAGATCGTTGAGCACGACCAGGTACTCGCCGTCTTCCGGAAGCGTCACATCGACAAATGGATCGACACCATACGAATCGCCATTGCTGGCCAGGGTTCGCCCCTGCGAGTCGAGGACGCTCAACTGACCATCGAGTTCGGTGTCGAGGCGTTGAGCCTGGCAGTCGACCCAGATTCGCTGGCCTTTCGCGCCGATCAGCTTGTACATGTCCTCGGCATTGCCATCCATTGTGCCGTTGATGGCGGTGTTGATTTCGATGATCTGGGCCTCGGCCACGGAGCGGTTCTTGCCGTTATCGGCGATGTCCTTCAGCCCGCGACTGACTGCGAACAGCCGCGAACTGCTCACCCCGAACCGACCCAGCGTCCGCACGTCATACGTCCCTGGCGGCATGTCGGCTGTGGCCTTGATCTTGAACCAGCGTTCCTTGCCTGCGACGGGTGTGGCCGACAAACCGGGATGATCGAACACCAGCCCGGTGAGCGCATCCAGGTCAGCCCCGACGACTTCGAGTTCGACCTCGCCCCCCTGATTCACGCCGAGGACCGACATCCGGTCCAGACGCGGCGAAGGCAGCTCGGCCCACGCCAGCGCGGGGAGTGCCAGCAGGCTGAGGATGAGTGCGGTGAATTTCATGGGGATCCTCGGGGACTCAACTCGATGGGGCGGTCACTGCATGGCGAGTCCATTGTGGCTATCGTTCGTCGGGAATGGGAGGGACGCCGATGACAGTATGGCAGCGAGCGGCGGACGTAAGTCCACCGTGTGGCTCGGCTCTCCAGTGCCTTTCGACCGTGTGCAGTTCGGTCACTTCGCCCTGACACGGCGGACTGACGTCCGCCGCTCGCTGGGGTTCGGCAGGCGACGCATTTCCCGGAGGCTATCGAGCGACGGGAATGGGAGGGCTGAGCGTGTGCATCAGAAAATTCGGCGGCGACTGCTACTCCAAGGTCCGGCGCTTCTCCAGCACGAGCAGTCGACCGTTGTCCCGATACTCCACGCGGGTCATGAATTGCCGCATCAGGAACAGGCCCCGGCCGCTGGCTTTGTCGAGGTTCTCTTCCGCCAGCGGGTCGGGCACCTCTGCGGGGACAAACCCGGCCCCCTGGTCCTCGATCTCAATATAGGTGTGCGTGTCGTGGACCTCGCAGAACACGCGCACGGTTTTCGTCGGGTCGCGCCGGTTCCCGTGCTTGATGGCGTTCATCAGCCCCTCTTCGAGGGCGAGCCGCACGCCAAACAGATCGCGGGGCGGGTACTGACGTTCCTTCAGCCAGTCGACGATCTGAGCTTGAACCAGCAGAGCCTCTGCGGGGTCATTGGCAAATCGAACATCCAGCCGAACCGCGTCACTCATTGACGTCTCGAGCACTAGATCCCAGCCAGGGCGGCGGCCTGATCATCCTTGATGTCAAACAGCTTGTTAAGCTTGGTGATGGCGAAGACTTCGTAGATGTCCGGGCGAATGGAGCACAGCCGCAGCTTGCCGCCGGCAGTCTTCACCTTGTTATTCATGGTGATGAGTTTGCCGAGTGCGGCACTCGACAGGTACTCGACGTTCGAGAAGTCGAGAACGATCTTCTTCCGCTTGTCCTGATCGATCAGTCCAAACAACTGGTTCCCGATCATCTGGATGTTGTTTTCATCCAGGATCTTCTTGTCGACGAAGCGAGCGACGGTGACATCGCCGACTTCTTCAATGTCCAAGCGACGCTGACCGGCTGGGGCCGCCATGATGGAAATCCCGAAAGAATCGTGCTGGCGAAAGATAGATATCGATCGCCCTGGAGTGGAGAGTTTGAGCGCGGGTGGAGTGCCCATTGCCCAGTGAACTGCCTTGTCACGATCTTCACACGTGCCGGATCGGCTGTCAACCCAGAATCGGGAGAGTTGATGAGTACCGACTTCGTCGTCGTGAGGAACGCTGTTCCTCGTGTCACGGGACAGGCACTCCGAGATCATTAGGCGAGCGGCCAGACTTCGCGTACCCAAAGACTTCCGAAGTCTTCCGAAGACTTCGGAAGGAGTGTGGTCGCCATTCTACGCAAGGTTCCAGTCCTCAGCCCCGCTCGAAAGACTTCAAGCCTCCGCAGACTGCCTCCCGTCGCTCCGTTCATCAGCCCGATCTATCCCGAAGGGATTTCAGCCAATAGCCGGTGGTGAGCGCAGCGTCACCACCGGTTCGCGGCCCCCCGAGACGCCCTATCCCGAAGGGATTGCAGCCCTATGTGTCGTTGACTCCCGCACGTCGGCTGGAATCCCTTCGGGATACGGGAGCCTGCTGGAACGTGAACCGGTGGTGTTCGCTGCGCTCGACCACCGGCTATGGGCTGCGACCCCTGCGGGGTGGAAGAGTCGCCCGAAACCCAGGGGATTTTGCGTAGAATGGCGACCTCACTCCTTCCGAAGTCTGGCCGCTCAACCCTCATCGCTCCCCCTCAATGCTCCTCCAACAACAACGCAACAGGGGGCGAAGTCATCGACTCCGCCCCCTGGGGGTGTCACTTCTGGTTCGTATCACCTCGCGAGACTTCGACTACCGGCAGTAGCTGAAGTTCACACCGGGCGAGCGGACCGAGAAGCCGCTGCCGTAGTTCGGTGCCCCATACCCGTAGGACGGGACACCGATGGGGTAGGCCGGACCTGCGTATCCATATCTTGGGCCGTTGTTGGAGTAGCTGTTGCAACCACCGCCGTATCCGCCACCGTAGTTACTGCCGTACCCGCCGCCGTACCCGCCGCCATACGAGTTGGAATGAGAGTAGCCACCTCCGTAGCCACCTCCGTAGCCACCTCCACCGTGAGAATGACCGCCCGAATGGAAGTGATCGGCCTGGACAGCTGAACCGATTGCCAGAAGGCCAACGCTGGCCACCACCGCGAGAGCAAGAAAGCGTTTCATGTGAGTGCCCTTTCAAGGGGAGAGAGAGTTGCCAACGCACACAGGCCGCAAACCCTCGTCGGTTGTGGAGGCGTTACTGAGAAAGAGATTTGCACTCGATATGCCACTCGGGACTCTCCACCGGAACTACGTCACAACTCATTGACATGACAGGATTAAAGAATCTAAACAATCCTGGGCCAGAGGCTGTCGCAAGAATCACATTCGCGACAACGCGCCATCGTTTGTTAGACACAGTCCCATCATTACAGTCGTCTGTTGCGATCCCCCTGAACAGAGATAACGCACGGGACGCAACCTTCTTCCTCCCAAAGACGCATCCCACTGGCTGCGGGAGGTCGATACACTATCGAGAAGGTCTTGTGGAAACGTTGAGAAATGACAAACAGACTCCCAGCAGTGTGAACCCGGCCACTTCAGTGCCAGTCCACCCTGGTCGGGAGTACCAACTCGATCTCCTCTCCCACCGCGTGGAAGTCTCTCTGGCCTCCGCTTAGCGCTGGTAGTAGAACTGGAAGCCGGGGCTGTAGGTCGTGTAGCCACCGCCGTACCCGTAGTTGTACGGGCTGTACCCGTAGTTGTAGTACGGCTGATAGCCGTTGTAGTTCGGCTGATAGCTGTTGTAGTTCGGCTGATAGCTGTTGTAGTACGGCTGATAGCCGTAGCTAGAGCCGTAGTAGGGACGGTAGCTGTAGTTGGAGTACGGACTGTAACCGTAGTTGCCGTAGTTGCCGTAGCTAGAGACACCACGACCAAATCCGCCGCGGAATCGGAAATGAGCCTCGGCGTTCGTACTCGCAAACAGCACACCCGCAGTGGCCACCACAGCGAGAACAAGCAGACGTTTCATGGCATTGCCCTTTCAGACGGGGGAGTACTCAGAATCCCACGCGCACGGGCCGCTCCCTCGTCGGTCGTGGAGGCGTCACGCTGCATTCTATGGGCACCGGCCTGACCTCTCCACGAGAACCCGCCTCCACAGATCGCAACTCCCGCTCCGTCAGAGAGTAACAGCCAGCGATCACTCCCAGTGGACAGTTTGTCAGAATGGGTGTTGGAGTCCCGCCTTGAGCCTGCTCCGGAGCAGCCTCAAGGCGGGACT
>JAYWFM010000338.1:0-21964 GCA_043778825.1 Planctomycetota bacterium
GTTGAGGGTTGAGGGTTGAGGGTTGAGGGTTGAGGGTTGAGGGTTGAGGGTTGAGCCGGGCCTCTTGCTCCCGCCCCCCGACTCCTTGAGCATGGGGAGGGTCAATGCCAATTGAAAAGTGCAAAGTACAAAATGAAAAGTGCTTCCGCTCATTCACTTTGCATTTCGTACTTTGCATTTTGCACTGCGCATCCCCCGCCCCGCGAGCATATCCTCCTGTCGATCAACCATAAACCATCCACCATCAACCCTCCCCCCCCTCTCCAAAGATTCCTCTTGGTCGATCCGCCGATTCCCGATATCGTCCGCCCCGTCAGTCCCAGCTTCGGCAGGGACTCGTTCCGTCTTTCCTTCCGTGGCAGTCCCTTCCCGTGAAGCGGTTTGTCCCCTCATTTCTGCTCGTCGCCCTGGTCGCCCTGACTCAATTGGGGTGTATGAGCCGCCGCGTCACCGTGCGCACCCAGCCGCCCGGCGCTCTCGTCGAGAGGAACGGCGAACGGCTCGGCCTCTCCCCGGTCTCGAAGAACTTCACCTACTACGGCGACAACGAGTTCAAGCTCTCCCTGCCCGGCTACGAGACAATGGTCGTCCAGCAGCCGACCCCCGCCCCTTGGTACCAAATCCCCCCGCTCGATTTCATCACCGACAACTTCCTCCCATTCCGGGTCCGCGACCACCGCGACTATACCTACACCCTGACCCCGCGCGACCCGCTCCAGGAACTCGATGAGCAGGGCCTTCGCAACCGAGGCGAAAACTTCCGCTCCCAATCCCAAAGCGGCCCGATCCTCCCGTAGAACGGAATTCATTCCGTTCCCGAGCGCCGCGACCGTTTAGCCGCGACGCGAAGTCTTCGAAGCGGAGCGCTCTGTGCGTCGCTCGGGGATGCGGTATGATCCGCCCATCATGGCCCAGTTCGATCTCACCTCCGAATTCGCCCCGGCGGGCGACCAACCGACCGCAATTGCTGCACTTATGCGCGGCATCAAGGAGGGGAAGAAGTCTCAAGTCCTCCTCGGAGCCACCGGCACCGGCAAGACCTTCACGATGGCCAATGTCATCCAGCAGTGTCAGAGACCAGCCTTGGTTCTCTGCCACAACAAGACCCTCGCGGCCCAGCTCTACAGCGAGTTCAAAGAGTTCTTCCCGAACAACGCCGTCAGCTACTTTGTCAGCTACTACGACTACTACCAGCCCGAAGCCTACATCCCCCAGCGCGATATCTACATCGAGAAGGACTCCTCGATTAACGAGGAGATTGACCGGCTGCGGCTTTTGGCGACGAGTGCTCTGGTGTCGCGTCGGGATGTCATCGTCGTGGCCAGTGTGTCGTGCATTTATGGATTGGGATCGCCGAAGGACTATCTGGAGATGATGGTCCCGCTGCATGTCGGGACTGAGGTGAACCGGGACGAGATCCTGCGTAAGTTCGTCGACATTCATTATGAGCGGAATGACTTCGATCTGGCACGCGGCAAGTTCCGCGTACGGGGGGATGTGATCGAGGTCTGGCCCGCCTATGAGGAGTTTTGCTACCGCATTGAACTCTGGGGCGACGAGATCGAGAAACTGTCGATTATTAACCCGATCAGTGGGGAGAGTTCAAAGCCGCTGACTGATGTCTACATCTACCCGGCCAAGCATTTCGTCTTGCCTCAAAGCCGCATCGACGCCGCTCTCGAAGAGATCGAACTCGAACTGAACCAACAACTCGCCAAGTTCCAGGCCGAGGGGAAGCTGCTCGAGGCTCAGCGTCTGGCAGCTCGCACGCGGCACGACCTCGAACTACTGCGCGAGATCGGGTTCTGCCCGGGGATCGAGAACTACTCGCGGGCCTTGGCGAATCGCAAGAAGGGCGAGGCCCCAGCCACGTTGTATGACTTCTTCCCCGAGGACTTCTTATTATTCGTCGACGAGTCGCACGCCACGGTGCCGCAGATTCGGGCCATGTATAACGGCGACCAGGCCCGCAAGGGGACGCTGGTCGAGCACGGGTTCCGGCTGCCGATGGCCCTCGACAACCGACCGCTGAAGTTCGACGAGTGGGACGCCCGCCGGGGCCAGACGGTCTTCGTCACAGCCACCCCCGCCGACTGGGAACTCGACCAGGCCGAGGGGGAAATCGTCGAGCAGATCATCCGCCCGACCGGGTTGGTGGACCCGGTGATTCACATTCACCCCGCGCGGGGCCAGGTGCCGCACCTCATCGAACAGATCAAGAAGCGGGCCGAGCGCGGCGAACGCACGCTCGTCACAGCCCTGACGAAACGGCTCTCGGAAGACCTCGTCGGGTATCTCAAAGAGGAGGGCATCCGCTGCGAGTGGCTGCACTCGGAACTCAACGCGATCGAGCGAGTCGAGGTCTTGCGCGAACTGCGTGAGGGGGTGTTCGATGCGGTGATCGGGGTGAACCTGCTCCGCGAGGGGCTGGACCTGCCTGAGGTGTCGCTGGTGTGCATCCTCGACGCCGACAAGGAGGGGTTCCTCCGCAGCGCGACCAGCCTGATCCAAACCATCGGCCGCTCCGCCCGCAACGTCAACGCCGAGGTGTTTTTATACGCCGACCGTGTCACGAACAGCATGCAACAAGCGATCGACGAAACCAACCGCCGCCGCGTCGTCCAGATCGCATATAACGAGAAACATAACATCACCCCGGAAACGATTAAAAAGGCCATCCGCCGAGGCATCGAAGAAGAAATCCAAGCCCGCAAGATCGTGCAGCAGGTCGCCGGTGTCAAAGACGACACCCAGTACATCACACAGGAGTACCTCCAGGAACTCGAAGCCGAGATGCTCACCGCCGCCCAAGACCTCGAATTCGAACGCGCCGCCCAAATCCGCGACAAGATCGCCCAGCTGCAACGCGACATGTCCGGCAGCGCTCTCCCCACCGACCGCACCGGTTCCACCTCCAGCGGAGGCAAAGGCCAAACCAGCAAACGCGGCAGCCCCCGAGGCCGCGGGAGTAACCGCAACAAACCACCCGGCGGCTCCAGCAGCAATGGCCGCGTGCCGTTTCCCGGCAAGGGGGATTGATGGGCCGGGCCAGTCCGCGACATCCATTTGGTCTCATTCCGAATCAGCCCCTATCCTTCATGGATCGTACCAGTCAGAATGTGGGAAGCCGATGTGACTGCAAAACCTAGGGAATGCTTGGGCTAGTGACCGCATGCCAAGAAAACTTCGAGAACTCATCCGCGATCTGGAGCGAGCTGGGTTTCAGGATCGAGGCGGCAAAGGGAGCCATCGGAATTTCAGGCACCCCAGTGGAGTGCGGGTGACATTGTCCGGACAGTGGGGCGACGATTGCCTGCCCTATCAAGAACGAGAAGTCCAGCGAGTGATTGAGGAGTCCCAGTCATGAACGAAAGTGCCCGATACATCAAGCTGGTGGAATGGTCCGATGAGGATCAGTGCTTCGTGGGCCAATGCCCGGGGATCATCGGTCCGTGCTGCCACGGAGATGACGAAGCCGAGGTCTATGCCCAGCTGTGCCAGATCGTCGAGGAATGGATCGACACGCTCCACAGTGACGGCCAGCCCTTGCCCCCGCCAACCGCTGGCCAAGGGCTCGCTCAGCGCATCGCCTGACAAGTCCAGCCAGCCAAATCACTCCAAATTGGCATCGCTACGGAATAGGGTTAACGGCGCCGGGTGCCACTGGAGGTCGCTCTCGACCGCCAGTGTCTTCGCGCGTGATGCGACGAGAAACCTCTATCGAGGGGCTTATGCACTGGCGAGTCACAGCCATTGCCAGTCGCACTCGAAGCTCGGACCGTTGCTGCAACGCCTATCCCCAGAAGCCTTGCCTCACCGCATGCCAAGACAGTCTCGATGGGTCGGTCACGTCGCCCTGGCACGGGGGACTGATGTCCGCCCGCTCGCTGTCGATCTGGGCACGCCGTGCCGCTCCTGGCACTCGGCACCTCACGCTGGAAAGAGCAGGTTTTCTTTCTTCTTGCGTGGCTTGCGCGCCTTTGGTTGTTTGGCCTCAACCGCAGGTTTCTCGGCCTCAAGGCCCTTCTGTCGCTTCCCGTTCTTCGTGCTCGGCACGCTGACCTTGGGGTCTTCGGCCCCATCCAGTTTGTCCCCGACCTCGATCATCCCCAGACGCTTCATCCCGCGGTCGATGTACTCTTCGCTGATGTCGAAGGCCACGAACTGGCGGCCGAGTTTCTTGGCGACGGCGACGGTCGTCGAGCTGCCGCTGAAGGGGTCGAGGACGAGGTCGCCGGGGTTCGAGCTGACCTTGATGATCCGGCCCAGCAGTTGTTCCGGCATCTGGCAGCCGTGGAACCCCTCGCGCTCTTTGAAGGTGCCAGCCACGCGGGGGAAGTACCAGGTGCTGTCGTCGGGTTGGAATCCCTCGGTAAGGTCTTGCGGCCTGAGTACCCAGGTATCATCCGGCAGGCGGCCTTCCTTGGCCCCGCGTTTGTCGGCGTAGACCATCTGCCGGGCCGAGGGGACGAGAATCGCCTCCCGGTTGAACGTGCAGGTCTTCTTGTCCTTCACGAAATGAAAGATGTGCGTATGCGAGCGGCTGAACTTGTATTTGCAGTTCACGCCGAACGTGTAGTACCAGATGACCCAGCTGCGGCAGTGGAACCCGACCTGCTGCGAGAGGAGCTTGAGTTCCGCAGCGTAGTCGTCGCCGATGGCCAACCAGAAGGTGCCGTTGGGCTTAAGGGCGCGATGCACCCCGGTGATCCACTCCTTCGACCAGCTGAGGTACGACGGGGCGTCCTTGCGGTCCTCGTAGACATCGTACTTGTAGCCGATGTTGAACGGCGGGTCGGCGAAGACGAGGTCGACGCTGCCCGCGTCGAGCTGCTGCATCGCCTGGACGCAGTCGAGCTTGTGAATCGTATTGAGAGCGAGCAAGGCGAGGGCCTCCTGCCGATGGGGGTGGTTCCAAGAGCCGAGATGATGTCAGAAACGGGGACGGAATTCACCTGTGCGGCAGCGAGCGGCGGATGATGTCTACTCCGTCCCAAGCTCTGCTTGGGACGGAATATCCCCGAAGCTCTGCTTCGTCGCATACCAAGCGACTCGGACATCGGAGGATTGCCACCTGGTACGGGAGCGAGTGTCTTCGACTGGGGGCTCCTGGGGAGCAGTCGGCTGGGGAGAACGGGGGCTGGCACGCGGGCGAAGCGGAGCTTCGGGGATATGCGGTCCCAAGCGGAGCTTGGGACCGAGGGTAAATGCGAGTCGCGGAGCGACATCGCCTACTTCGCCGCCCCGCTCTTCTCCCTCTCGATCAACCATCAACCCTCCCCCCCATGTAGGATTTGCAATCCCCCCCGCGCACTCCGGCAATAATTGCGGATTGCCCTTGGTCGGTCGTTTTCCGCATGGGTATAGTCGCCTCGCTTCGCCGAGATCGGGAATGACTTCACAGCTCTGGATGGCCGTTCGAGTCGCATTCCAAGAGACAGCCCCCCTCACGGTGCCGTCTCAATTGGCGAAAGCAAACCAGGCTCATCACGCAGGGAGGCGTCTCGTGGAACGACTGTTCATCGTCGGAATTGACTCGGTGGTCGGTGCCAATACAGCGGTCCACGCGGCCCAGCGCCATACGGTGGCCGGTGTGTGGCTCGACCAGGAGGTCGACATCGAAGGCTGTCACGGGGAGCCCGCCGGACACGGGACCGGCATCGCCGAGCAGATTGGCGAGTTCCAACCCGACTGCGTCCTCTACTGCGGCCCCGAGTCGTGCTCGAGTTGGGATGCTGCGAGCGGACCGCGCGTTGCCAAAGCCGGAAGCGACCTCGCCGCCAGTTGGGCGGCTGCGGCTCGTGCAGCCGGAGCCGGATTCGTGATGATCTCGTCGGATGCGGTCTTCACGGCCCCGTGGTTGTTCCACGATGAGGAGAGCCAGACGCTGTGTGAAAGTGCCGCAGCGAGGACGATCCTCAAGAGCGAACGCCAGGTGCAGGTCGCCCATCCGCAGGCCCTCATCATCCGGACCAACGCCTTCGGCTGGTCCCCCACCGGCGAGGGGTTGATCGAGACGCTGTTCCAGCAGATCGAGGGGCACCGCGTCGTGGAAGAGGACCACATCCGCCACGCGACGCCGATCCTGGCCAGTGACCTGGCCGACATCATCGAGCGGGCCGTCTCGGAGGAACTGACCGGCATCTACCACGTGGCCGGAGCCGAGCGGGTCAGCCCGATGACGTTCGCCCAGCGTCTGGCCGACCAGTTCGACCTGCCGTGGCTGGCCCTGCGGCGCGAGACGACGCTCTCCGAACGCCCCGCCGGATTTGGTGCCGGAGAGAGTTCGCTCCAGACCAAGAAGATTCGCAAGGCCCTGTGCGTGGCGATGCCGATGATCGCCGAGGGCCTCGACCGCCTCAGCCGCCAACAAGTCGACGGCCACCGCGACGGCCTGCACCCGCTGAGTCACGCCGAGTTGTCCCGCGCCGCGTAGCTGCGTTCGCCAGAACGCGGGTGGCCTGCACACGGCTCCAAGCGAAGACGACAGCCCATGCAGGGGGCTTTCGTCGAAGTCACCTCAACACCAATTCCCCCACCTTCTGGCGAAGGTGGCTACGGGGCAGTCACTCCTGCGGCGTCAGCCTGGCCCGGTACTTTTCGTAGAGCCTCGTCTGGCGACTCTCGGGGGCGAACGGTTGCCCGCCGACGAAGACGCCTTTGATCTGGGTCGTCGTCTGGAGCGGCGAGCCGTCGGTGATGATCAGGTCGGCGCGCTTGCCCACGGTGATCGAGCCGCACTCTTTGTCGATCCCCAGAATGCGGGCGGCGTGGAGAGTGACTGACTTCAGAGCCTCAGACTCCGGCAACCCAAACGCCACAGCTCGCGCGGCTTCGAGGGGGGCGTTGCGGCTGTTGCTCGCGTTGTCGGAGCGGATGCAGAACGGGACGCCAGCCTCGAACAGGCGACCGGGATTGGCATACGGGGCGTCGTAGGGATCCCAACTCTCGATCGGAGCCCGCATCACCGGGCCGATGATGACCGGCACGTTGCGGGCCTTGAGGGCGCGCCCCAGCTTCCAGGCTTCGGTCCCGCCGGTGATGACAATCTTGAGCTTCTCCTCCTCAGCCCAGATGAGCGCCCCGGCGATTTGCTGGCGGCTGTGGGCTTCGATGAATATGCGTTTCTTGCCGGTGACGTAGAGCCGCATGGCCTCATAGCGGGGGTCGCGGAGGACGGTGTTCGCGGTCACTTTGTTCGAGCGAGCGGCATCGTACAGGCGGCACTCCTTGAGAAACCGGGCGAGGCGCTGTTGGCTTTCGTCGTCCTCGGGCCAGGTAAGCGACAGGCCCGCGGTGTAGTTGCGGACCATCTCTTCGGGGGTCCAGCCTGCGGTCTGGATCAGCGAGCATTGCCCGCCGATGATCCCTCCGTGCGGTCTCAGAAATGCGGTCGTGATCCCCCCGGCCCGGGCGACTTCGACGAGTTCGCTCTCGACGTTAACCGCGATCCCGGCGCGGAGGTCGGGTTGGAACCTGCCGATCTCGGCGGCGTCTTGCGTCGCATCGACCTGTTCGATCTCCGCGATGCCGAGCGTCGTGCCCGCGTCGATCAGTCCGGGGTACAGATGCAATCCGGTGGCGTTGATGATCTGCGCTTCTGCCGGAGCCCCTGGCCCGTCCATGACCGATTCAATCTTGCCATCGCGCACGACAACAGTACCACCGACAATGTCGGGTTTATCGACCGGGTGGATCGTGGCTCCCATGATCGCGTAGGGGAGAAATCTTGATCCTTCCGGGATCTCCAGCTTCTTCGCGCGGACCTCGGGAGCGGCCAGTACAAGCGGAGCCACCTTGGCGGTCCGCTCCAGTCCCTTGGCGGTCATCGCGGTCGGCTGCTGGTCGCGCTGGAACCGAATCTCCCCTTCGATGAGCGTCATCTCGACGCGCGCGAACGGGCTGAACGGGTGGCCGTTGTAGATCGCGACATCGCCGTCCTTGCCGACTTCCAGCGTCCCGACGCGGCTCTGAATCCCCAGCTCGCGAGCTGGGTTCCGCGTGACCATTTGCAAGGCGTCTTGCACCGGCATGTTGCCGTACTTGAGCGACTTGGCCGCTTCGAGGTTCATCTGCCGGATCAGCTCCGCGTCATCGCTCTTCACGACCGTATTGATCCCGGCATCGTGCAGCATCGACGTATTAAACGGCGTCGCGTCGTAGGCTTCGATCTTATACGCCCACCAGTCGGCGAACGTGCTGCAACTCGCCCCGTGCTTGGCGATCTCGGGAGCGATCTTGTACCCCTCCAGGACATGCTGGAGCGACTGCACGCGGATGCCGAGCCCCTCAGCTGTCCGCAGCAGCATGAGGATTTCATCGGCTCGGTAGCAGTGACTGTGGATCAGGGTCCGGTGTTCGATGATGTCGACCAGCTCTTCGAGACGCAGGTCGCGACGAGGAGGCAGAACGCCCGCCTGGTCCCCTTTGGCCTTCTTTTCGCGGTCGTACTCCATCCAGCGGCGGCGATAGTCGAGGGCCTCATAGAACGCCCGTTGCAGGACCGCTTCGACACCGAGCCGCGTACTCGGGAACCGCCCGCCCTTCCGCTTGACGTTCTCGCCGAGGGCGAACTTGACCCCCTGCGGACCGGCCTCGAAGAGGTGCTCGCGTGCGGTCAGCCCGACCTTCAGCTTCACGACCGCGTCCTGGCCGCCGATCGTATTGGCCGACCCATGCAACAGCCGCGCGGTGGTCACGCCGCCTGCGAGTGCGCGGTACTCCTGGACATCGTTGGAACGGACCGTGTCCTTGATCCGCACTTCGCACACCACCGATTGCGAGTGCTCGTTGACGCCGCCCTCGATCATGATGTGGCTATGCGTGTCGATCATACCGGGGATCACGAACCGGCCTTTTGCTTCGATGACGCGGACACCTTCGGGAGCTGAGAGGTCAGCGCCGAACGCTTTGATCTTCCCGTTCTCGATGAGGACCGAAGCGTTCTCCAACACCTCGCCGGTGCCGGTGAAAATCGTGCCGCCACGGATGAGGACGTTGCCACCGGTCGTGTCCACTTTCGGCAGGCGGTCGCTCTCCAACTCGGTCGGATATTCCGGAACGATCTTGCCGCGATCCTTGCCGTACTTGTCTTTGTCGTCCGACCCGGCCTTGGGGGTGGTCTTCGACTCGTCGTCCTCCTGGATCGGATCGGTCTTGGCCTGATCGTCCGTCTTCGGGCCAGCAACCTCCATCGGCTTCTCAGGCTGGGGATCCGTTTCGGTCTCATCGAGCTTCAACTGGATGACAGCGGCGGCTTCCGGAGGCTTCTCACCCGGCGCGGCAGCATCCGACTTCGGCTTCTCCTCCACAGCTCCCACACGAGTTGCCGACCACTTCGCCGGTGCCCCGAAGGCCGACTCCAGCGTCCCGCTCAGCTGGGTCTTCTCGTCGACGGTGCCGACGAACTGGAGTTCAATCGTCTTGTCCCCGGCCCCGATCTCGACGGTGAACTTCACATCCTTGCCGCTGATCGAACCGCTGGCGATGCGGCCTTCGCCTGATTCGCTGCTCAGTGTGCCAGTCAGGCGGTTGCCATCCTGGGCCAGGTCGAGCGTGGCCTCGGTCGGCTCCTTGCCGGACTCAATCTTCATGTCCCAGTGCCCGGTGAGTTGAGCGGCGGGCGGGGCGGCGTCCTTGTCGTCCTTGGCCTTGGGCTTGTTGAACTCGTAGGTCAGACCGTCTAGCAGCACGTAGCGGACCTTGGCCCCCTTGTCCGACAGCGGTCCACTGAGGACGACCACATGCCCCCGCTTGCCGGATTCCAACGTGCCGAGTTGCGACTCGACCCCCAGAATCACGGCCGCGTCTCGAGTGAGAGCCGCGACCGCCTGGTCCTCGGTCAACCCGTGTTCCATATGCAGCCGCACATGCTCCAGCCAGTCGCCGGGTTGCTTGAGCCCCTTCGAGGAAAACGCGATGCGGACCCGCTTCGCCGCCAACTGCCCCGGGAGCGAGGCTCGCTGCTTCCAGTGGGCCAGCCGGTCGTCCTGGTAGCGCTGTGGTGGTTCGACTTCGACGCGCAGGCCATCGACCGCCGAGACCTTCAGTTCGTGGTCCTTGTCTTTGTGCTTGTCCTTCAGCGAGAACTTCGGCTTCTCTCCCAGATCGAGCGACACGATCACGTCGCACTTCGCAGCTGCGATGCGTTCGAGAGCGGCGATCGGCTCGGTGCCGATACAAAGGACTGGATCGAGCTGGAACTCCTGGCTGAAGTCCAGTGCCCGGTCGAGTTCATCGCGCCCGGCATAGTGCGGCACGAGGAACAGCGGGGTGATCTCCTTGGTCTGCACCTGCGACAACGCTCTCAGTACCGGATCTTCATGCGGCGGCGAGATCGTGGCCGGAAACTTCTTGGCCAGCGTCAGCTGCTCGCGGTAGTGGGCTGCGTCGAGGAGGGCCTGCCGCAGATGAGCTGTGGCTCCCATGAGAGTCGACGGGTAAGTCGTGTGCGCGGGGCCCTGCTCCGGCGGATGGGCCAGCATGAAGGAACACATGCGGCCCGACCACAGGACCGACTCGCGCGCGGGCAATCCCGACAGCGACACCAGTGCCGTCTGGCCTCCCACGACGGGGGCGAAGTTCACCAGATGCACATCGGTGATCCCGGCCTTACGACGCGCCGCTTGGAACTCCGCATCGCGAATCGCATGCTCGCCGACTCGCAGCTCCGGAGTCATCCCTCGCCGATTATCCGGTCGGGTGGCGGCCAATAAGTTCTCGTCGGAGTTGACCACTCGCCCGGCATCCGGCCCCGGCACGCTCGGCTTGAGCTTGGCCTCACACATCGCATCGATGAAACCGGGATAGACCACCAAGTCTTTGCCGGGGATGATCTCCGCCCCCACCGGGATGGCGATGTCCTTTCCGACCGCGACGATCATCCCATCGCGGATGACCAGCGTCCCGCCGTCGATGATTTGGCCGGGAGCGGTGACGAGCTTGGCCCCCTGAATCGCCACGACACGCGGCCGAAATCCGGTCGGATGATCCGTCTCCGGAGGCAGGTCGTCCCCGCGCAGGCCGGACTGCGCCACGGCGAACAGACAGGCCGCCAGGAGCGCGAGCCCGAGTGGGACCGCCACTCGTGCGGTCGCGGTATGAACAGTGGCAGATCGATGCGGCATGACGATTCCCTGGCAGTCAGCTCCGCGCGCACCGGGAGCGCGGAACCAAACATCCAAGGTTATGTCCCCGCCGGACCAGACGCCAGAGTTTCCGGGGAAAATGGCAAGTCGGATGGGCAAGAGTGCCCCTCCGAAGTGCCAAACGACAGCGAGCGGGGGACGTAAGTCCCCCGTGCCAGCGCGACGAGAACACACCACACGGAGACGAATCGGTGCTTGAGCATCGCACAGCACGTTGGACTTACGTCCAACGCTCGCTATCGAGCTGGATGTCGGAGTGGGTTGGCACGCGGGCGAAGCAGAGCTTGGAACCGAGGCCAATACAGCCTGCGGCGGGGTGCCCCCGTGATCACCCCAAAATGGGTTCGGCCCAGACCTGGAAGGTTTGGAGTTGATTTCTGCCGAATGTCGTGGTGAGGGCCACGTCGGCGGCATCGCGGCCTCGGGCCATGAGGATCCGTCCGATGCGAGGAATGTTGTTCCTCGCGTCGAAGGTGTACCAGGTGCCGCCCAAATACACCTCGAACCAGGCGCAGAAATCCATGGGACTCGCCACTGGCGGCACACCGATGTCACCCATATAGCCGGTGCAGTAGCGGGCCGGGATGTTCAAGCTGCGACACAATGTGATCGCCAGATGCATGAAATCCCGGCACACCCCGACGCGCTCCCGAAAGGCTTCGTGGGCCGTGCGATTGGCCCGCGCCTGTTGATAGTCGAAGCGAATATGGTGGTGGACGAAATTGCAGACCGCTTGGACCAGTGGCCAACCGGCGGGCAGACTGCCGAACTGGCTCCAGGCGAAATCTTTCAGATCGCTGTCGACCTCGCAGTAGCGACTCGCCAGCAGGAAGAGCAGGACATCGTTCGGCAGTTCCTCCACGGCGTGTTGGTGGGCGTTCCAGTCCTGCACATCGGGTTGTCCAGAATTCTCGACAATCGCATCGTTCTGGAACACGACCCGGCCCGCGGGCACGACCATCCGCGAACACCGATTGCCGTACCCATCCAGATATTCCGAGATGGGAACTTGCGGTACCACCGTCAGACACTCGGGCCGCCTCACGCCAGGCACCACGCTGGGATGTATCGACCCCATGACCAGAAGAGGTGTCGGCTTCTCGAACAGAAACACGACCTCATACCCAATGCGAATCAGCATGACTGTTGGACTTTCGATATCCGAGGTGAACTGAGCGCGAACAGAGTGTACCACACATTGGATCGCAGGGAATCGCCGACGAGAGGGGGTCGCAGAATTCGTAAGAATTCTGCTGAACACGCACACCATAAATATCAGCAGGCAGAAGTCTGACGACCTCTGCTACGGGTGCCTTCAATCCGGCAGCCTGCGGCCCGTGACCTGTTCCAGGGAGGTCCGCACCACACGGATCACTTTCTGGCCGTACTCGACGCTGTGGAATGTCATCAACGGGTACGGTGTGCCGCCCGCCTGGATCGCGGCGAAGGGTTTCGGACTGTTCACGGGGCGACTCGCTCCGCGGGCGGTCGATGCCGTGGAGAGGCCACGGAACATTCGGCAGTCAGTGATCGTCTCGGGGAGAAACTGCTTCTGGATTGCCACCGGTCCCCAGCCCCAGCGCATGGTCACGAGATCCGTCGCCAGTGAGATCGAAACTTTTCCCTTCGCCAAGGCCATCACAACACTCCCGATGAACAGCACGGGGAACAGCAACAGGAGAGCCACAAAGATCACCTTGACGGTGTCGAAACCGACCGGCCCCCGCAGCAGAGACTGGCCGACAAAGAAGATCACCCCGCCCGCCCACACCGCGAAGAACACCAACCCCAGCGTACGGACGATCCCGATGAACCGGCTCGGAGGGAACAGCGGATAACGGATGCGGACCCGCGTGGGGTCGGACTCGTCAACCTCCAATCCCTCGGGCAGCTCTTCCGATCCGCCCGCCCGCAGTGGGGGCCAGAGCGACCCTGAACCCGAGTGCTCCCACTGGTTGCGGCAGGTCTCGCACAGCACCCGATCATCGGTTGTGCCCCCCTGCCCTGCGGTCACGCTCACTCCGCAACCGGAGCAGACGGTGTCACTCGCCGAGGGGAACAGGGACTCCGTCTCGACACCCAGAAAGTCGTTGATCGTCCGGGTCAGATACTCCTTGTCCGCAGGCAGCAGCCCGGTGCCGAACGACTCCTGGCGTCCTTCCCCATGCACCGTGACCGCATGCACTGGCACCTCATTGACGGAATAGCTCTCTGTCAAGACTGCCTTGGACGCCGGGCCGAGCAGCAGCTCGCGATTGGTCGTGCGGAACAATTTGCGTTGAGTGACCAGCCGGTCCTTCTCCAACAACAGATACAACCGCGTGAACCGCATCCGGACCCAGCCGATCACCAGACCGATCCCGATCATCCAGAACACCGCGACGAACACGACGGGGAATATCTCGATC
Source organism: Planctomycetota bacterium (assembly GCA_043778825.1). Classification (GTDB taxonomy): domain Bacteria; phylum Planctomycetota; class Planctomycetia; order Planctomycetales; family Planctomycetaceae; genus TH-plancto1. The sequence goes on from JAYWFM010000338.1 coordinate 13,556, forward strand.
CGCCCCTTCTCCTTCAACATGCCGAAATACATGATCGTCGAAAACACGACCATGAACCCGTTCCACAGGAGCGCAAAGAACCCCAGCCCCCCCGACCCGCTGGCATTGGGAGGCAGATGCACCACCAACCGCTCGGCTGTCCGTTCGATGATCTCGACCTGCCGGGTCGGGTCTCCCGTCGTCGTGTCGTCGTGACCATGCGAGTCCGCAGGCAACGGGTTCCCGGCGATGGCCTCGTCGTCACTCCCCAGTTGAGCTTCTATTGCGGAGAGGTCGACTTCGGACAGCGAAGCCGAACAGAGCGGGCACTCGCGCAGATCGCGGTCGATCTCGTCCGGTTCCAACGTGGCGCGGCACTCGGGGCAGGTGATGTGCATCGGTGTTTGACTCCGGAAACCTCGTGACAGTGAAAATACGGTACACCGGTCTGGCGGGCGGAGGCAATGTCGGCGACTTCTCCGAAGTCGCTGGGGCGGCGTTCGCAATGCGTGATAACGATCGAATTGCAGAACGCGACTTCAGACACGTTCACGCGGGCTTGGACATCTGATTCAGTCACTCCATCGAACCACCGATTTCGGAGAAATCGGCGACGATGGCCTACGGCTCTTCGGTGCCGAGGACGACAAGGCTCGAAATTGTCGTCAGCGTTCCGGCCAGCAGCCACCAGGTCGGGGCCTCGTGGAACATGAGGACTCCCATCAGCCCTCCCATCGCCGCCTGGCTGGCATTGATGAGGTTCACCCGCACGACGGGGAGATGCCGCAGTGCCTCGGACACCGCAAAGAACCCGATGGCGTTCAAGATTCCCGCTGTCAGCAAGGAGGCGTACCCGCCGCGATCCAACACGAGTGTCAGCGGCCCCCAACCCCGGTGGGCGATGGCGATCAGCATCGGGCACATCCCGACGGTCGCCGAATACCCGAGTACGACCGAGATGGGAATGCCCAGGCGGATCGACCGCCGGATCACGACCCCTGAGAACGCAAAACCGATCCCGCTCCCGAACGCCGCTGCGGCTCCGAGGGCGGCGTCCTGCCAGCTCATCAACGAGGACGCTGAAGCGGCCCGCGTCCCCAGACTGAGCAGCACGACGGCCAGCATCAGCAGCCCCATCGCGATCAGCATGCGGGGCCGAATCGGATCGTGCAGGACGATCCGCCCGAGGATCGCACTCGTGGTGATCAGCGACGCGAAGCAGAGCGGCACTGACAGAGCCAGCCCCGCCCGACTCAGTCCGTACTGAAACAGCACGTTGCCGCAGAACTGCATCAGCAACCCGTTGGCGATCAGTGACAGCAGAATGTCGCGCGGCGGGACGATGCGGACTCCTCGTCGTGCCAGACCGGCCATCAGAAACCAGCCCGCAACCGCCGTCGGCATCACCTTCCACGAGGCGACCCACATGGCCCAATCGAGGTCAGTCCGCACCGCCACCTGCCGCAGCCCCACGTTCGTGAGGCTGTAACACAGGGAGGCAAAGCTGCCGAGGAGCAGGCCCTGGAAGGCGGGGGGAAAGGCCGCCCAGCGTTCGCGCCAATTCGACGACCGAGGGCGGGCCGCTCCCGAATCCGGGGTGTCAGTCATGCCGGTCCCTGGGTCGAGAACTGGAGGCGGGCCGAGCCTCCGAAACCATCACGACCGGGCAGCGATCGCGTCACTAGAAAAAGTCTCCATCGAACTGGAGATCATCTTCCGTGAGCAGCGCAAACCCCTTCTGCTTCAAAACAGTAATCGCCTGATCGAGGTTGTCCGCATGAATGGCGGCGGCGCGCCCCCCGCTGCGGACCTGCGGGATGCTGTAGATGTAATGCACGTTGATTTCGGCACTCATCAGGGCTTGCAGGACTTCCGTAAACGGCTGGCTCGTTTGCGGCAGTTGGACCCCGATGATCTCGGCTTCGGTGAAAGTATGGCCACCCAGATTCAGAATCTCCCTCGCGTGATCGACCTGATCGACCACCAGCCGGGCCACCGCGAAGTCGACCGAATCGACCATGCTCAGGCTCGCCACCCGCAGATCGTGCCGCTCCAGCTTCCGCAGCAACTCGTGCAGCTTGCCGACACGATTCTCCATGAAGACGCAGAACTGATGCAGGCAGGGCCACTCCTGGCCCCGCATGGTCTGCGGTTCGAGAGTGATGTTGTCGTCTTCGTCATCGCCGAAATCCGCTGGCATCCGTTCCCCTCCCGAGGAATCCGTGGTAGCGTCCGCACTCGCGAGGTTGGGTGGCTCAATGCTGGGCAGCATCACCGGGGCACACCCTCATCGCCGTCAGGCGATCAGTCAGCTTGTCTGACCCGTGGGATAGGCTTCCAGCCTGTCATTCTTCTCCAAGGACGACAGGCTGGAAGCCGATCCCACGGTCAGTTTTCACTGACCGCTCGCCGTTCGAGTCTCGGAACTTCCGGCACGCAGTGTACGGCATGGAGAATCCGGGTTCAAACTGAGTTTCCGAATGAGACCGCCAGACTCCGGGGGCTGACGCCGCCCGGCTCGCCAGAAGACCATCATGATCCGCACGTTTCTGTTCGACATGGGCAATGTCCTCACCCGGTTCTCGCACGACACGATGTGCCAGCAGATCGGCCAGCTGTGCGGGTTGAGTGGCGAGGCGACCTTCAGGCTGCTGATCGATTCGGGCCTGCAATGGGAGTTCGAGCGGGGACGAATTACGGAGGCGGAGTTCCGGGATCAGTTCTCGGAGTTGGTCGGGAGGCCGCTGAACCTGATGGAGTTGCGGCGGGCCTCATCGGACATTTTCGATCCGATCGTGGAGATGAAGCCGATTCTGTGGAGCCTCAAGGAGCAGGGCTATCGGCTGGTGCTGTTGTCCAACACGACAGTGTCGCACTTCGACTGGATCCAGGGGCGGTACGACTTTCTGGTGCCGTTCGATCACTGCGTCGTGTCGTTCGAGGCCGGGGCCATGAAGCCCGATCCGCCGATTTTCGAGGCCGCACTGGCCTCGATCCACTGCGACCCCGGCGAGGCGTTTTACACCGACGACATTCCGGAGTACGTCGAGAAAGGCCGCGAGTACGGATTCCAGGCCGAGGTCTTCACCGGCCCGGCGGATTTGCTCGGCCATCTGGCGGCACGTGGGATTCGGGTGTAGATTGCGGTACGACGTTCCGCGTCGTGAGTGACGACGCGGAGCGTCGTCCCAACCTGAATTCTGTTGATGGACGAGTCCAATCACGCCAGAGTGGAACCACGAAAGGCACAAAATACACGAAAACAAGAGGATTCCTTGGCAAACCTGATGAGGGTTCGGCTGTTGTCAGCAGTCGTTCCGGCGGAAGTCCCGAGGAATCGGCGAGAGTCCTTCTGCTTTTTCGTGTATTTCGTGTGTTTCGTGGTGACAATCAAAGTGCTTATCCAGAACTCAGGTTACCACAGTACCTCAGCGCAAGAAGAGGGAGATCGGCATGTCGAAAGCCTGGTACTACGAAGTCATGGGATCGGAACTCGGACCGATCAGCTCCGCCGATCTGATTGAGAAGGCCCAGCGCGGGCAGATCCAGCCCGACACGCGGGTCCGTTCCGGTCCGGAGGGGAAGTGGCAGTTCGCCGAGCGAGTCAAGGGGCTGTTCCCGGCACCGCCCGCACCGGTGAAACCAGTGGTCGCACCAGCTACCCCGCCTCCGGTGCAGCGCTCCGACACCATGGCCTTGGCAGGGAGTCCCAGCCACGCCAGTGACGACGACAAGACTTACCACTTCACCGGAGACTCCTCACACAGCCCGGCATCCCTGTTCCGACCAACTGAGGCTCCCAAGGCGGAAGAGTATGACTTCTTCCAGTTCATCGGCTTCAGTCAAGCCATTTCGCCGAAGTTGCATGACGTACTGCTGGCGTATGCCAAAACACACCATTTGAGTGTCACGCAAGTCACCCGGCGGGCCTTGGCCGAGTTTCTGGGACGCAAAGACTTGGCCGAGGACGCTCCCAGCGGGCCGAGCCCCCTCGCTCAGCCCCCCGCTGGGACGGAGTCATAACCGGCCTGGATCGCTATTCGTCGTCGTCGTCGTCGTCCGCATCATTGAGGATCTCGACCTCGTACTTGACCTTCACTTCGACGGTCTTCTGGTCGGCGGTTTCGATCTGCACTTCGTAGTATTCCAACTCCTCTTCTCCGTCTTCCAGCTCATACACCGCTTCGACCGACTTCGAGGTGGACTTCGGGAATTTCTTCGACACCAGGGCCAGCACAGCGGGCGGAACATCCTGCATCTCGACCGTCCGCTCGATCTCTTCAATCTCGCCGTCTGCTTCCAAAGTCACTTCGGTCAGTTGGCCCTCGACCTTGAACTTCACCTCGAAGAGAACCTCGTCGTCCTCCTTCTCCGTCGTCGCGCTCTCGATCACCGCAGCCGGGAAGTGCTTCCGCACGGCCTCGACGACTGCCTTGGGCAGTTTGTCGACCGCGACGGAGACTTCGTCCTCCTCGGCCCCCGCATTCCCGGCCATCCCAGTGGCCATCCCCATCGCGACGACAATCGCACTTCGCAACACGCTGCGCATGATCTTGTTCCTTCCGAGTTGAACACTGTCCGTTCGCCACACCCAGTGGCCATCGGAATCATGAGGGTAATGTAACACAGTCGTGTTAACCATTGGTGAAGGATTGCTGAGAATTCGCAGTATTGTGGAGATCCCATTGGCGAAGAGAGCCCCACTCGATGTCGCGGCTCCGTAGGAGCACTACCTCAGTGCTGTGAATACGATTGCGGTCATCGTGGGGCACGTTTCCGAGGTGCCCGTGGCCCGTAGCCCGTAGCTCACGTCGCTCCGCGACTGAGATTCCGCCCGCCAGACACCGTTCAGACCTCGGGACACCCTGGCGTGAGTCGGTCTGCTCTCTGGCGGAATGCGAGTCGCGGAGCGACATCGCCAACGAGGTCGATTTCGGAGAAATCGCCGACAATCAGCGGACTCAGTGACGGCCATCGTGTTCACAGTACTGGGGCGAAGCTCCTGCTGAGCCGCGAGCCAGGGGACGCGCTGTCTGGTGGCTGCGGCTCGGCAAGAGCCTCGCCCTCCCGAGGGAGGCGAACCCCAAAATCAAGCCTTGACGAGGCACGGGGATCAGCGTCGTCAGTTGACGACATTCCTCGGCGGCTTGCCGAGCAGCACGCGGCGGCAGTTCTGGCTCCCCTTGATCCGCATGTCGTCGAGGCCCTCTTCGGCGTAGAACGCCGAATGCGGGTTGAGGATGATCCGGTCGTGGGCCAGCGTGCCGGGGGTCCGCCAGGCGGTGATGAGCGGGTCGTCTTCAGCAGGCGGTTCGACTTCGAGCACATCGATCGCCGCCCCGCGCAGGTGTTCCGACTCAATCGCCGCCTGCACCGCATACACATCGACGCAGCCACCCCGCGCGGTGTTCACGAGGTACGCCCCCTTGGGCAACATGGCGATCGTCTTGGCGTTGAGGATGTGCTGCGTCTCGGCGGTGCGGGGGCAGTGGACGCTGACGGCTGTCACGCGCGGGAGCATCTCTTCCAGCGTGTCGCAGCGGGTGACGCCGATGGCCTTGTCCATGCCGTCGACAACGTACGGGTCATAGAACAGCACGTTCAGGCCCAGAGCCTTGGCCCGCATGGCGGTCGCAATGCCGATGCGGCCCAAGCCAATCAGCCCGATCGTCTGACCGCGCAGGCGGTGCAGCGGGCGGACCTGTTCGTAGATCCACGGGCCTTGTTTGTCTTGCAGGCGGCTGTTCATGTAATGGACGCCGCGCATGAGAGTCAGCAACATGGCGATGGCCGAGTCGGCGACCTCTTCGGTGCCGTAATCGGGGACGTTCGCCACGGCGATCCCCCGCTCGCGCGCCGCCGCCCGGTCGACGTTGTCAAACCCCACTCCGCAGCGGACGATCAGCTTGCACTTGTTGAGGCGTTCGATCGTCGTGCGCGTGATCGAGATGAAGTGGTACAGCATCACCGCGTCGGCCTCTTCGATCTTCCCGATCAGATCCTCTTCGCCATAGGCATTCAGCGCCACCACATCCGCCAAGTCACCGAGAATTCGCTCTTCGTGAGTGAGCGGCGGGTTAATGAAGTCGGTGACAACGACAAGCGGGCGCGACATGGCAGGTGAGTCCAGGGGCTGGCGGTTCGAGGGCGGGCGGGTCGGTACGGCACGTTTCCGCTGTCACAGAGTCGGAGGTCAACAGCGCGGCGTCAAGTGAGACGCACGAGACCAGCGATGGCCGCTCGCAATGACCTATTGACCTCCATTCCAGAAGTGACCAATATCCCTCGCCCATGTGCGGGATTCCCTCCGAGGGATCGACCGCTCTGAGCCATCCCCTTCGGAATGTCCGGAATGCAGGAATTGCCCCGATGAATCGCATTGATGTCCTGCAAGCACTGCTCGATCAGCGTCCGCGGGCGACGTACCTGGAGATTGGAGTTCAGAAGGGCAAGGCGCTGCTCAAGCTGCGGGCTCAGCGCAAGATTGCCGTCGATCCAGAGTTCCACATCCCCCACATGCGACGCTGGACCAGCTGTTTCAAGAATCCCTCGAATTTCGCGAACCAGTACTTCGAAATGACCAGCGATGCGTTCTTTGCCGAGCATGCCCAGGTGGTGAACAGCGGAATTGATGTCGCCTTCGTCGATGGTCTGCATACGCACGAGCAGTCGCACCGGGATGTCTGCAACGTCCTGAAATACCTCAAGCACGACGGGGTGATCGTGATGCACGATTGTAATCCCATCTCCGCAGCTGCGGCACTGTTTGCTTACACTCCCGACGAGGCCGCCCTGCAGGGGCATCCGGAGTGGACGGGCGAATGGACCGGCGATGTGTATAAGGCCGTCATGCAACTGCGTGCCGAGCGTAGCGACCTGAGTACGTGCGTGCTGGATTGTGACCATGGGCTGGGGATCATCCGCCGGGGGAAACCAGACAGCACGCTGAAACTGTCATTGGATCAGATTGCCAGGATGACCTACGAAGACTTTGCTCCGCGGCGAAGAGAACTGCTGAATCTGCGATCTCCCGAGTTGTTCCCGAGTGAGTTCCGTCGCGCCGCGTAACACGGCTGGGCGGGTGAGTGCTGGCATCGGTCTCCAGGAGAGCCCCCGAATCATGCGGAACGGGCAGAATCTCCGTGGGGGACGCACCGTGTTGTGGTGGAGCCGCTCGGGGCGAGACTACTCGCGCGACCGCATTCTGCGACAGGCATTCGAGCAACTGGGCTGGCAGATTCGGGATTTTTTGCCCGCCATCAGCCTGGTCGGAGACTGGCAAGCCTGGCTGCAACGCGTGGAGACACCCGACCTGGTGTGGGTTCCCTGTTTTCGAAATCGAGATGCCGGAGCGGCCGCTCGCTGGGCGAAGGCTCGCCGGGTTCCCCTCGTGTTTGACCCGCTGATCAGTGCTTACGATAAAGTCGTGTACGAGCGAGAATGCGTCCCGCCAGACTCGCCCGCGGCGCGCCGCCTGCTGGCTCAGGAAGCCGCGCTGCTGCAACGCTGCGATGCCGTGATCGCCGACACACACTGCCATGCCGATTATTATTCCAGCCACTTCGGTTTGAAGCCGGACAAAGTGTTCGTGATCCCCGTCGGTGCCGAACCGGGGCTGTTCACGCCGCAGCCGTGGGAGCCCGCCCGCGGTCGAGTCCGCGTCCTGTTCTACGGGAGCTTCATCGGACTGCAAGGCCCCGAGGTCATTGCCGCCGCCGCCGGGCAGGTCACGGAAGTGGAGTGGCGGTTTATTGGGGACGGTCCGCTGAAACCTCACTGCCTGGCCTTGTGCCAGGGCCTTTCGCATGTGACATTCACTCCGTGGATTCCCTACGAACAGTTACCGTCTCACATCGGCCAGGCGGATATTCTGCTGGGTGTCTTCGGCAGTTCCCAGAAGGCCAGTCGCGTGATCCCCAACAAGGTCTACCAGGCGCTGGCCTGTGGCCGGGTGGTGGTGACTCGGATCTCGGAGGCTTATCCGAAGGAACTCCTCAAATCGTCGCTCACGGAGACTGGCATCCAATTCATTCCATCGGGATCCGCAGAGGCGCTGGCGGACGCTGTGAGGGAGCTGGCGAGTTCATCCGCGAATTTGCCCTCGTGGGGAGGGTTGGCCCGACAGAGTTACGAGCGTTTTTTTAATCCAGATTCGATCGTGAGCAATCTCGAGACGGTCTTGGCGGGTCTGCTGAGTCGCCGGTGACTCCCACACGGATCGGGAGCCCACCCTGACGCTTTGGTGTTTGGACCGGGGACATGGGTCACGGGCTGGGGGAGCACCACCAGCGGGGTCGAGAACTCACTTCCCGGCGGTTCACCTGATGCCGTGCCCTAGGAGTTTGTCCAAGAATTGCACTGTGACCCTCGTTAGCGGGGTGTAGCGGGGCTTGGCGGGAGGTTGTTGGCGACCTCGGCGCGCTCCGGGGG
>JAYWFM010000339.1:0-8939 GCA_043778825.1 Planctomycetota bacterium
GCGGACCTCTCACAACCCGTCCCCGCAGACCAGCGCGACAAGCTGCCGACCCAGACCACGAAGCACAAGGATGGCACGCAGACGACGCGACTGACGAAGGACGCCTTCATCTATGACAAGGCCAACAACTGCTATTGGTGCCCCAGCGGCCAGGCTTTGAAGTACCGCGCCCAGTCGACCGACACGCTGGCGACCGGCACGCAAATCCGCACCCACTATGCCGCGCCGGCCACAGCCTGTGCCGACTGCCCGCTCCGCGCCAAGTGCCTGATCCCCTCATCGCCGCCCCCTGACCCCCAACCCGCGAACCACACCCTCACCCCCCAAAGGCCCCGTCGCGCACCGGGGAAAGGGGAAATCCATGACTTGTGAGATAACGGTCCATACAATCAACAGGCCGGGAAGGCAGGCGAGGGCCTGATGGATTGCTCGTCGTGCGAATCGCATTTCCTCCCTGTGGAAGAATTCTTCATACTGCCGTTTCGAGGAGGGCGAATGCCGTTCCTCGTTCCACTGAAACATCCCGTTCCGCCGGACTTTGACCTGAGATGGGAACCTCCAGATGATAAACCACCGATACTGTGGCGTTCTCGCCACTTGGCTCTTCCTCATTTCCCCGGCCTTCGCCCAGCGTGACCTCAAAGACATCCCCTCTCCCGACCCGGAGTTGGAGCGGGCCACATTCGTGCTCCCCGAAGGGTTCGAGGTCAACCTCTTCGCGAGCGATCCGCAGATCGCCAAGCCGATCCATATGAACTTCGATGCCCAGGGGCGGCTGTGGATCGCGAGTAGTGAGGTCTACCCGCAGATCGAACCTGGGAAGCCCGCGACCGACAAGATCCTCGTGCTGGAGGACGCCGACGGAGACGGCGTGGCCGACAAGACGACCGTCTTTGCCAACGACCTGCTCATCCCGACGGGGATCGAGATCGGGGACGGCGGGGTCTACGTCGGGGCGAGTACCGAGTTGTTGCACCTGAAGGACACCGACGGGGACGGCAAATCGGACAGCAAGCGCGTCGTGCTGTCGGGCTTCGGCACCGAGGACACGCACCACATCCTGCACTCGCTCCGCTGGGGGCCGGAGGGGTTTCTGTATATGAACCAGTCGATCTACATCCACAGCCACATCGAAACGCCGTGGGGGGTGAAGCGGCTGAACGCGGGCGGGCACTGGCAGTTCCGACCCGAGACGATGCAGTTGGAGGTGTTCGATCGCGGGTTGGTGAACTCGTGGGGGCTCGACTTCAACGAGTTCGGGTCAACATTCGCCACCGATGGAGCGGGCGGCGAAGGGATCAACTACATCGTGCCGGGAGCGTCGTACCTCACTGCATATGGAGCGCCGCGAATTCTGCGGGGCCTCAACCCCGGTAGCCCGAAGCACTGCGGGCTGGAGATCGTTGGTGGCAGCCACCTGCCCCCCGACTGGCAGGGGAGCCTGCTGACCAACGACTTCCGGGGCCATCGTGTCGTGCGGTTCGTCGTCAAGGAGCAAGGCTCCGGATATGTCTCGATCGAACAGCCCGATGTCATCCGCTCCCACCACCCGGCCTTCCGACCGATCGATATCAAGCAAGGCCCGGACGGGGCGATCTACATCGCCGACTGGTACAACCCGATCATCCAGCACGGCGAGGTCGACTTCTACGACCCCCGCCGCGACCGCGTGCATGGACGCATCTGGCGAGTCTCGCACAAGACGAACCCGACCGTCCTGCGCCCCAAGCTGGTCGAAGCGAGCATTGCCGACCTCGTGAAGCAACTGGAGTCGAACGAGCGTTACAACCGCCATTTCGCCAAGCGGGTCTTGAAGGAGCGGGCGCTGCATGAGGGGAAGAAGGACGAGATCCTCGCCGCCCTCGGAACATGGTGCCGGTCGCTCGACCCCACAGCGGCTCACTTTTTCCGGCAGCGGCTGGAAGCGTTGTGGATGTACCAGGCTCTCGATGTCGTCGAGCCAGAACTGCTGGCCGCGTGCCTGCGTTCGAGCGATGCCAACCTTCGCGCCGCAGCCACGCGCGTGCTCGGTCATTGGCTGAGTCGCGAACCCAAGGCGGTCGAGTACCTGACCGTACTCGTGCAGGACCAGCACCCGCGTGTGCGGCTCGAAGCGGCGCGGGTGTTGAGCCTCATCCAGACGCCGCAAGCTGCGGAGTTGGCGATGACGGCCCTCGATCACGAGGTCGATGAGTGGCTCGACTACGCCCTCTGGCAGACCGCCCGCGAGCTGCAACCGTATTGGCAACCGGCCCTCACCGCCGGGCAGATCAGCTTCGGCAGACAGGCCAGGCGGGTGGCGTTCGCGCTCAAGTCGGCGGGGTCGCCCGAGGCGGTGCCGGTCCTCGTCCAGATGCTGCGTGAGCGACAAGTGAAAGAAGCGGATCAGCCGACCGTGCTCGATGTCATCGCTGAGTTCGGGCGGGGGGAAGACCTGCAGGCTGTGCTCGATGTGGCGACTGCATCAGGGGCGACTCCGGGTGTTCAGGCGGGATGTCTGCAAGCTCTCCTGAACGCCAAGCAGCGGCGGAACCTGCAACCCAACGGATCACTGGATGATCTGGGTGGGTTGCTGTCGTCAGAGAGCGTCACCGTGGCTGGACTGGCGGCCAGGGCGATCGGAACGTGGCATGTCGACTCGCAGTGGGAGGCCCTCAAGGCCCGCCTCGCGCAGGGCGGAGCGACCACCGATGCGTGCCTCGAAGGGGTCGCCAGCTATGGCGGCGACGAGGCCCTGCACCTGCTCATCGAACATGCCGATGATGCCTCAGCGTTCCGCGCGGCGATCACCGGCATCCTCAGTAGCCGTCCGCCACTCGCAGCCACGCACGCGGTGAAATGGATGCAGGCCAAAGAGATCGCCGCCGACACTTACGAGCCACAGATGGCCGGGCTGATCGGGGCCTTCCTCCAACGCAAAGACGGAGCGGCGCTGCTCACTGCCACTCTCAAGGACCAGACGATTCGCGTCGATGCCGCCGTCATCGGCCAACGGGCCATCGCCGCCAGCGGGCAACCGCAAGAGGCCCTCGCTGCCGCTCTCGCCGCAGCTGCCAAGATCACCACCGGCCCACGCCAACTCTCTCCGCAAGAGATGGCCCAGATCGTGGCCTCGGTGAAGGAACACGGCGACCCGGCCCGTGGCGAGGCGATCTTCCGCCGAGCGGAACTCAACTGCCTGAAGTGCCACTCGATCGGCGATGCGGGCGGACTCGTGGGGCCAAACATGCTCAGCCTCGGGGCGACGGCACCACTCGACTACATCGTCGACTCACTCCTCATCCCCGGCAAGAACATCAAAGAGGGCTACCAGACCGTCGTCGTGCAGACGACCGAAGGCAAGGTTCTCTCCGGGATCAAGCTGCGGCAGACCGGGACCGATTTGTTGATTCGGGATGCGGAGGACAAGGAGTTGTCGATCCCGCTGGCTCAGATCGACGAGCAGGCGAACGGGGCCTCGCTGATGCCGACGGGGCTGGCCGATCGGCTGACCGAGTCGGAGTTCCGCGACCTCGTGGCGTTCCTGGCGGCACTGGGCCGGGTGCCGGAGTTCACAATCCAGTCCGACCAGATCATCGTCCGCAAGTGGCAATTCCTGACCGCGAGCCCGCCCGCTGCATTCGCGATCAAGCGGACATCGATCAAGACCGCCACCGAGGACCACCCCGAGTTCCAGTGGCAGTCGATCTACAGCGGCGTCAACGGGAAACTCCCCCTGTCCGAAGTACCACACATGCACACGCGGTACAACCTCCAACCGACCGACTTGGGCGCCAGCTTCTTGCGGGCGAACCTGGACGTGCTGCAACCGGGGAAGGCGAAGCTCGTCATCGAGCCGACCGCTGGCCTCAGCGTCTGGATCGACCAAACGCCGTACGACCCGGCGGCCGCTCCGACGATTGACTGGACTACCGGGATGCAGAAGATCACGATTGCCGTGGATCGCGATGTGGCCGGAAACGCTCCACTGTCGTTGCGAGTGGAGGCTCCCGCCGAGCAGGGGGCGCTGATCAAGGTCGTCGGCGGCAAATAGACAGCGAGCGTGGGACGGGCACATTTGCCCGTCCGTGAAGCGACCAGACGGACGGGCAAATGTGCCCGTCCCACGGTAGGCATTCCTCACTTGTCCCGCTTCTGGTTGTAGACCTCCAGCAGGATCTCGTCGACCGCTTTGAACTTGCCCTTGGTCTTCATGACCTTTTCGATCTGTTCGCGGGCATCGCTGGCCGAGTGGCCGAGGGCGATCAGGGCTTCGAGGGCGTCGCTGACGACGCTGCTGGCCGGTTCGCTGGACTGCGGGAATTCGCGGGCGATCAGCAGGGCGAACTTGGCCATCTTGCGGCGGAGTTTGGCGACGATGCGTTCGGCCATCGCGGGGCCGATGCCGGGAAGGGCCGAGAGCGTCTTCACGTCCTGCTCTTCGATGGCGACAGCCACTTCGCTGACCGGCTTGACCATCGCGTTGAGGGCCTTCTTGACGCCGATCCCGTCGACCGAGCAGATCATGTCGAAGAAGTCCTTCTCGACATCGGACAGAAACCCAATCATTCGCGGCACCAGCCGACCCTTCTGCGGGTTGCCGTCGAGGTACTCGATCGTCCGCAGCGTGATCTCCTTGCCGATCTGCGATTGCAGCTGTCGACGCACGAAGTCGGGGACGGCGACTTCGTATTCAAAAGGGCCGACATCGATGCCCGCGTCAACGCCGTTGAGCGAGACGAGTTTGCCCGTGATCCGCGTAATCATCTGACATCCGTGTGATGAGGAGGCTCTGTCCAAGCGGCAGTGTAGGGCGTATGCGAGAAGCTGTCAGCAGGACTGTCGCCACGTTCGCCAGAAAGTGAGGGGATGGGAACCCGCGTGCCGTCGCGAAAGACTTCCGAAGTCTTCTGAGACTTCGGAAGTCTGGGGTCGCTCGCCCACGTTCTGGCGAACGTGGCTACCGAAGCCGGGATCGCGAGTCACACCGCCGGTTCGTCGAACGCGATGCCCGCATACACATCGGCCAGCGGAATCTGGACCGGCACCGAAGTGAGGGCCAGCGTCGCCTCCAGACCGACGAACGAGACCAGTCCCCAAGAGCCATCGGACAGACGCACGTAGCGATCGATGACCGCTTCGTCTTGAGCCACGAGCACGTACTCTTTCAAACTCGGGATCTGTTGATAGTTGCGAAACTTCGCCCCTCGGTCGTACTTCTCCGTGGACGGAGACAGGACTTCCACAATGGCGGTCGGGTTGGTGATCGTATGGGAATTCTCCGGGTCGAGCTCGAACGGACCGCAGACGATCAACAAGTCCGGGTAGGTGTACAGTCCCGTGCGACTCACGAGAACCCTTTGATTGGAGGAGACCGATCGGCATGGGCCGCCTTTGAGTCGTAAACCGATTTCTCCGCTGAGATTCTCGCGAATGAATGAGTGCCGAACGCTATTCTGGACCATGGCGAACATCTCGCCGTTGAAGAATTCGCTCTTGAATTCCGCACGGGTTTCGATGGCCAGGTATTCTTGGGCCGTCAACTTGGTTTTCAGCGCTGCTGTCATGGTCGTTGCCCTCGCAAGTTGATCGATTCTAACCACGAGGGGAGAGCTGGCAAAGATCACGGTCCGAGGAACCGGCGGCTAGCGCCGTGCCGCTTACTCAAACAGAAACGCCTCGCAGGAGGCGAGGCGTTCTGGTGTTCCACATCACTCCGCGAAGGACTACTTCGCGTCCCACCACCAGCGGCCTGCCGGCAGCGCGGGCTTGGCGGCGGCGGTCGATTCCTTCTGGAGCGACTCATCCGCGACGATCGACGCGACATCGGCCCGGACGCCGCCAGCGACCTGCACCACAATATCCGTGCCCTTGTAGACGCGGTGGTTGACGACGGTGTCGACCTGCTTCGGCACGTTGTAGCTGGCGGTCTTGTAGGCTCCGCTCACGGCGAAGGCCCCACGGGTCCAGTGCGTCTTGCCGTCGAGGTCTTCCCGCTCGATCAGAGCCGCCACGAGGGCCAGATCGAAGACCGACTTGAGATCGGCAAACACCGGCTCCTTCGCCGCCAACTCGTTGTAGTGGTCGGTGAAGTTCTTCGCGAACATCTCGTTGAGCGGCTCGGACTTGCCGGTCTGGACCCGCTCACCGTTCTCCTGGAGGTGCTGATTCTCGGACTTGCACTGCACCGACGATCCGGCGATCTCGAACGCCGTGCGATCCGGGCTGTGCAGGACGGCTTCGTATTTCATTGAGAGCCACCAGCGAAGGGCCTCGATGTTGCTGGTCGCGAACTCGGGGTGCTGCTGGGTCAGCTCGAAGTAGTCGGGCACCTGCGAGCCGCCTTCGAGCTTGCCGATCCCGATCAGCTTCATCTTGTAGTCGGCTTCGAGGATCACGCGGGCGACGTGTGAGTTGTTCGGCACGCCGTAGATCGTGATGTCCTGGCGACCGAGCTTGTCACCGATCTTGGCCGCCCAGGTCTTCGCTCCCCCCGGAGCCAGCGGACCGGCATTCTGGGAGTCGGTCACGAACTGCTTGACGGCCTTCAGACCTTCCGGACGAGGATCGATCGAGCAGCCGAACATCTGCCGGGCACCCGGCGAGAAGGTCCGCAGGACCGTGACCATGTCGTCGAGTTGGAGAGCGGGCTTGCCCGACGAGGTGCCGACCGCGACGCCGTTCGCGTCATACTTCCAGCCTTCCGCCGGACCGGCGATGACGATCTCGTTCGACTCCGGATAGACGAAGACGTACTTGATCTGCGACAGCCCCGCCAGCTTCTTCATCGACTCGACGACCGGTTCGCCCGCAGCCACGCGGCGGCTGACTTCGGCTTCCAGGCGGGTCAGCGAGACCAGGCGGAGGTCGGACTGACGGCTCATGTCGGCGTTGATGTCGGCGGTGCGGGCCTGCACTCCCAGAGCGGCCAGGCGACCGGTCTGCTCTTCTTTCGTTTGGCGGTAGAGGATCCCCTGGGGGTCGACGCGAACACCGGCCTCGAACTCGCTGATCGTTCCGGTGCCGGGTTCATCGGCGTCCCACGGACCGGCGGTTTCTTGCTCGATTAACGCGATGAGGAGAGTAAAGTCGGCTCCCGATCCCCCGCCCAACTCGGTCTGCCCCGTGGCAGCTGCTTTGCGGTTGGACAGGCGGCCCAGCGTCTGACGGGCAGCTGAGGTGTCACCGGCGGCTCCTTGAGCGCGAGCGATGCTTTGCAGGGCGGCATCGCGGGCGGCACCGTCCTCAATCGCTTGAGCGAGGTTGAACGCCGGAGCGAATTCGCCAGCTGCGAGGTGAGCCTGAATCTGGTCGTCGACGGCGTCCGCAGCCCGCAGATCGCCGCAGGTCCATGCGGTCGAGGCGGACACGACACCCAGAGCGAACCAGCGGCCAAGTGACCGGACCGTGCGTTGTCCCATCATCATCTATACTCCTGGAAGCCTGGGCGGATGAGAGATCCGCGCGGGAAGCGGGCGAGTGAATCGTGTGAGTGTGAACTGTCAGAACCGAGTTGGCAATGGCGCATCGCCGATCGCGCACGATCCCACCTCACCTAGGATCGTCGTCCGGAGGGTATTCGTCAAGAAATTTTTGAGGAAAGGACACACGCTGGCGCGGTTTAGGTCCAGCCGTCGAAAGAATGGGCACAGCCGATACAATTCGGTTGCGAGAGTCGCGGAGAGCCCCGCGAGACTGGTTGTGAGGGATGCGGCGGTTGTTAGGGGATGGCCGAGGGGCGAGGGCCTAGAGCCTAGAGCCAAAGGGGAGGGCTGATGGCCAAGCCAATCAGAAGAACCTCCTCCCGCCTCCTCCCGCCTCCTCCCCTATCTCGTCTTCCCTCCGTCGATCAACCATAAACCATCAACCCTCCTGCCCCCCATGCCCGAACTGCCCGAAGTCGAAACGATGGTCCGGGGGATTCGCCCACAGGTCGAGGGGCAGCGGATCGCGGCATTTGAGGCGTGCGAGTGTGCCTGCCGACCACTCACGATTCGACCGGCTTTGAATTCGATTGCAGCTCAAGTGGCCGGGCAGAAGATCATTGAGGTGACACGTCGGGCGAAGCGGGTCGTGTTGCGGCTGGAGTCCGGGTCAGCTTTCGTCATTGAGCCGCGCATGACGGGGCTGATGCTGATTGCCGATCCGCCGGACCCGGAGCATCTGCGGGTGGTGTGGAAGCTGGGGGCGGGGCGGAAGAGTCGCTCGCTGTGGTTCTGGGATCGACGCGGGTTGGGGACGGTTTCGCTATTGAACCCGGTGGAGGTGGAGAGCCTGTTCAGCCATGAGTTCCTCGGGCCGGATGCCTTGGTCACAGAGGTCGCCCACTGGCGGGCGATCTGCGGGGCCACCCAGCGCTCGATCAAGGTGCTGCTCCTCGATCAATCGAAGGTGGCTGGAATCGGCAACCTGTACGCCAGCGAAATTCTGCACCTGTGCCGTATCCATCCCGAACGGCCTGCGGCCTCGCTACGGCTCCCTCAACTGAAACTTCTGGTGAAGTACACGATCGAGGTGCTCTCGACGGCCATCTTGCATGAGGGGTCGACATTGGGGGACGGCACTTATCGTAACGCCCTCAACCAGTCCGGCGGCTACCAGCACGCCCACCGGGTCTACGCCCGCGAGGGGCAGCCCTGCCCGACCTGCCAGCGGGGCGTGATCGAGCGCATCGTGCAAGCCCAGCGTTCGACGTTCTTCTGCCCCCGCTGTCAGAAGAGTGGATGAATGTGGCACGACGCTCCGCGTCGTGAGTGACGACGCGCGGAGTCGCACCACATTGTGTGTGCATCTCAATCGTCGGTACTCTGACCCCAAAGGGGTCACGCCCCGTAGCCCAGGGTTGCCCGCGCAGCGGGAAACCCTGGGTTGTGTGTGCGTCCCAATCGTCGGTACTCTGGGTCAGACTTTCCAAACCCTCGGAGTGGAACCACGAAAGTCACGAAACACACGAAAAAGAT
>JAYWFM010000340.1:0-3781 GCA_043778825.1 Planctomycetota bacterium
GAGGATCGTCGACTGGGAGTCAGCGTCGAGAAAGGCCCGTGTACACGAACAATTTCGAAAGATTGCATCCCGAATCTCGCAGCGTCCGCAACTGCGGGACGCCGTGCGCCTGCTTGAGACCGAACTTTCTCGACTCCCGAGTCTGCTGTTGACGACACAGCAATTGCTTCAGCCCGAGTCGGGGCACATCCTCGGAAAAAGTGACGTTCAGCTAATCGCCATCTCAGAAGTGAGTCATGTCCTGGCCGACTGGAGGGGCAGTCTGGATCGTCTGCCGCAATGGGTGGGTTTGAACATTCGCCTGGGGCAACTGGAAAAGGTCGGCTTGGCAGACGTTCGCACATGCCTGGAGTCAAACCTGGTGTCTGGAGAAGATGTCGTCGATCAGTATCGACACGCATACTTTGAGGGGCTGCTGAGGCTGGCATACGCCAAGTGCCCCTCGCTGTCGCAGTTTAGTGGGCTGAGTCAGGATCACTGGATTGCTGAATTCCGAGAACTGGATTTGCAGTCCATTCAGAATGCCCGTTCTGAAGTGTCCTCAGCCCATCTTTCGGGGCTGAATCTCAATGTTCCAGCGAAGCAAATGACGCTCATCAAGCGAGAGATCGAAAAAAAGATTCGGCACATTCCAATCCGTCGCCTTTTGAAAGAGGCTGGGCAAGCCGTGCAAGCAATCAAGCCCGTGTTCATGATGAGTCCGATCTCCATCTCACAGTTCCTGGAGCCGGGTGTTCTTGAATTCGATCTGCTGGTCATGGATGAAGCGAGCCAGATAACTCCCGAGGACGCCCTGGGATCACTGGCCCGCTGCAAGCAATTCGTCGTTGTGGGTGATAGCAAACAACTGCCCCCGACGGGCTTCTTCCGAAAAACCGCAGGGGATGATGACGACGACGACGACGATGACACAGAAGTCAAGGCGAGCAATATCGAGAGTATCCTTGGGATGTGTCGTGCATCGGGGCTCCCGGAACGCATGCTCCGGTGGCATTACCGCAGCCAGCATGAATCGCTGATCGCGGTTTCCAACAACGAGTTTTATGACAATCGCCTGTACATCGTTCCCAGCCCGAGCCAGAGTCATGAACAGTTGGGACTTCGGTTCCGACATATCCCGCATGGGCGATTCGGACGCGGGACAACGACCTCGAATGTAATAGAGGCTCGTGAAGTTGCCCAGGCGGTCATGGCGCATGCCAAATTGTGGCCGACGAAATCACTCGGTGTGGCGGCATTTTCTGTGTCGCAGCGAGATGCCATTCGGAAAGAATTGGAACTCCTTTGCCGCGATGACTCGTCAGCCGAGTCATTCTTTGCCATGAGAGGGCCGAATGAGTTCTTCGTCAAGAATCTGGAGAACATCCAAGGGGATGAACGCGATGTGATCATGATTTCGGTGGGATACGCGAAGCCGGAAGGTGGAGGGGAGCTTTCGATGAATTTTGGCCCACTGTCATCTGAAGGCGGCGAGCGGCGACTCAATGTTCTGATCACGCGGGCCAGAGAGCGGTGCGAAGTCTTCAGTTCGATCACCCACGACGACATTGATATGACGAGAGCGAAGACGCGAGGAGTGGGCGCGTTCAAGACGTTCCTTCGTTATGCGGCCACCGGCATTCTTGATTCTATTGAAGCCACGGGAAAAGACTTTGACTCCGAGTTCGAACGCGAAGTCTCTCGTGCAATCTCCGAATCGGGGTTCACGGTCCACCCGCAGGTCGGCACCGCAGGATTTCGCATTGATCTGGCAGTTGTCGATCCGGATAAGCCGGGGCGGTATCTCCTCGGTATCGAGTGTGACGGAGCCACCTACCATTCGAGCCGCAGCGCACGAGACCGAGACCGGTTGCGGCAAGCTGTACTGGAAAGCCGAGGCTGGAAGATTCATCGCATTTGGAGTACCGATTGGTTTCAACAACCCGAGGCCCAACTGCGAAAGGTTCTGGATGCGATTGAGCTGAATCGGACAACCTTGGTGAGTCTCTCCGTTGATGCTGTTCCGGAACCTGCCCTCACAACCCCTCATTCAGAGTCAGCAACGCATCTGGAATGAACCGCCCATCCTTCTGGACTAGTTGCCCTTCAAAGTAAATCTCCATGCCGATGACATCTGGCGATCTTAGCCCACATGCACCTTGGCGAGGATATTGTCCATTTCAGCGGCGGTGGTCGCTTCGGCTCTGGCACAAACACCGGCATTGTCGATTCAGGTGTCTGGCTAACAGGAGCGAGTTTGGCAACCCACCAATCGGGCTTCGGATAAGGCGTACCAACGGCAACAGTTGGTGGATCAGGCCAACTGGACTGCGATACCGAGACACGCTGATATGATCCCGAATCCACACTGGACGGCCTCATTGGAAGGCCATGTGCCAAAAACTGACCACGCCCGAATCGATCATTCACACGCCACAACAGGATCAAAAGCCATGAAAGCCATGAGTATCAAACAACCGTGGGTGTATGCCATCTTGCGAGCAGGCAAGGACATTGAAAACCGCTCATGGAAGCGGGATTTTCGGGGCTGGCTCGCTATCCATGCTTCTGGCCAGCCTGCTCACGGCGCTAGACTACCCAGCGGACTGCCCACCCCCAATACGACCACGTTGCCCTACTCTGCTATTTGCGGTGTCGCCCGTGTTGTAGACATCGTGACAGAGAGTCCTTCCATTTGGTATTGGACCCCTGAAGATGGCACCATCAACTATGGCTGGGTGCTGGCAGACGCGACTCCACTACAGACGCCAATTCCGTGCAAAGGCGCTCTCGGTTTGTGGGAAGTGCCGCCTGACATCTTCCGAGCCATGCAACTCCAGCTGCCTGAACTAAAGCTCGATTGAGAGATGCAGCCTACTCCATTGCGTGCAGCGCAACGATGGCCTGCGAAGCAACGAGAAGTGGCAGCAAGGACATTGCCCCCCTACTGAAAAGTCATTGGCGCATTTCCAGTGTGAACAGGTACAATCTTCCTACCGGCACGATCCACGACAGGAAGGGAAGCATGAGGGACTTTGACGAGACAGCCACCGTCAGGCCAACCGCCTTGATCGCACCCATCAGAGGGGGATTTCCGGCATCTCGGCGAACCCTCTCCTTATGATTTTGGCAAATCCGGAGAACTCGAAATGGGTGGTGTCGGCAGTGGATTTCGGATTGGTGGCCGGAAACGGACCACGCAGGAATCTCTGACCCTGCCAATGGAGATCATGCGAGAGCGGATTCACCTCTACGCTTCCGGAACGCTGTCTTGGACTACGGCGAATGCGGCCAAGTGTTCGGTTGGCTATTCCGTCCAGTGGTCAGGAAGCACGCCTGTGATCGTTTTGGAATATGCCCATGCGGATGGGGAACGGGTGCTGCTTCCTGTCTCACTGCTGACCACACAAACGCAATTCGGGGGCGTCCGCTGGTGGTTCCAATGTCCGCTGAATGGATCAGGCTGCAATCGTCGGGTGGGGCGTCTGTATTTGCCTCCGAAAGCAAGGCTTTTTGGTTGCAGGCGCTGCCATTGCTTGAGTTATCGAAGCGCACAGACGGCTCACATTGACGAACGAATGTTCATTCAGTCTGGCGTACCAGCCGACTTGGCTCGGGCGTACGCTGCAATTTTGAGGAATTGGGAATAGCCGGGGGCCGAATCGCAAGACCACACTTCAGAAAGCCTCGCGACCGATCCGGGGATTTTCGAAAATGCAGTCCGGTTTTCGAAAATCGGCGGGGCATCGCTTGGGAGTCCGGCAACGCTGGCAACAATCGCATTGAATCGGTCAACAGGCGG
>JAYWFM010000341.1:0-8910 GCA_043778825.1 Planctomycetota bacterium
CCTTTTCGCTTCCGGGGCAGGCCAGAATGGCATAGAACCCTACGCCAAAATTCAAACCCCGGTCGCGACACTCTCAACTTACAAGGCACGGAGAACTCCCGATGTTCGAGATCGCTGTTTGCCGCCAGGATCGGAAGATTGGACAGGATGGACAGGATCCACAGGATAAGTTCCGCTGCTGGGACAGCGTGTCGGCATCCTGTGGATCCTGTTCATCCTGTCAAATCTTCCTCGTCCTCCGGACCAGTGGGGAAAGTCATCCGAGTGCTGCATGACTCCGTGCCTCCGTGCCTCTGCACTGCAAACCATTCAAGTCTGCGTGTGCTGAGAGAATTTCAGAGGCCCAGCTCATTCGAATCCACCCCCTCTGCGGCCCACAGAACGGCGACTGAAACCCGCCGAGTCACCGCAGCCCAGGCTCTGAAATCTGTGCAAATCTGTGAAATCTGTGTGCCAATCCTCCCCTGGGCGAGGCACTTCCCGTGGGGAGAGTTCGTACACAGATTGCACAGATTCGCACAGATTGGATGCTCGGCCAATCACGCTGTCCGAGGGGGCGGGGAGGGAGGGGGGCCACACGATGAGTCGTCAGAGTCTGGCGAGCGGCGGATCACTGGGGTTGCGGCGATGCCGCGCTGCGTTGAATCTCTGCCGACTTTTCTGATGCACACACTCCCGTTGGGGTTCCTCGCGATGCGTTCGCGAAGTGGAGGAAGTCTCGATAGAATATGAAGACCCCACCCCGTTTCGCCCCCTCACTGGCGTTTTCATGGCCAAAATTGCTGCCAAAGGCTCCACCAAGTCGCGTCACTACTGGCTCTTCAAATCGGAGCCGGAAGCGTTCTCGATTGACGATCTGGTGCGCGACGGCACGACCCACTGGGACGGCGTCCGGAACTTTCAGGCCCGCAACCTGATCCGCGATGAGATTCGTATCGGCGACCGGGTGCTGTTTTACCACAGCAATGTCGAGCCGATGGCGATCGTCGGCACGATGGAAGTCACCAAGGCCGGTTACGGCGACTCCACCGCCCGCGACAAGAAAAACGGCCACTTCGACCCCAAGAGCACGATCGAGAACCCGATCTGGTTCATGGTCGATGTGCGGCTGCGGAAGAAGTTTGAGAACCCCGTGACCCGCGACATGCTCAAGGACTGCTCGGACCTGAGCGAGATGGTCGTGCTGGAGAAGGGCTCGCGGTTGTCGATCCAGCCCGTGACCGGTGAGGAGTGGCGGGCGATTCACGCGCTGGCGGGCGAGAAGCCGGACTGAGCCGTTTCCCGTAGGCCGTTGGAGTTCAGGCTTTAGCCTGCCTCTCGACGACCAGATGACTCCCTCGGGGGCCGATCGCTGGACGATGCACGACGTGAAGGCCAGACATGCCCAAAGTCTTCATCCCCGCCTCGCTCCGGCCCCAGGCCGACGGCACGCGGGAGATTGACCTCCCCGGCCAGACCGTCCGCGATCTGGTGTTGGCCCTGGAAGCCCGCTATCCGTTACTCGTCGGGCGGCTGCGCGAGGGCGACAGCCTGCGCCCGGGGCTGTGCGTGGCGATCGATTCGAAGCTGAGTGTGCGGGGGTTGTGGGAAGTGGTGCCACCCCAGTGCGAGGTCCACTTTCTGCCGACCATCGGCGGCGGGTAGAACGCGCCGTAGCTGCGTTCGCCAGAACGCGGGCTGCCGGAACCAGGGTTCGAACACAGGCGAAGACTTCCGAAGTCTTCCGAGACTTCGGAAGTCTGTCTGGATCCGAGAACGTCGAGACCATTCGCCCGCGTTCTGGCGAACGCAGCTACGACATCACCGCCCCGCCACCGGTCCGCTTTCGTTCTCGCACGCATCCCTTTAGAGTGCGGCTCCTGCGCCCATTGCCCCGTGCCCCTCCCTGAGATGCCCCCCATGTCCCACCCGATTTCCGCAGCCACTCTCGCTGGCCTGGCCCAGTACGACACGCCGACCGTCTGTAATGTGATCGAACTCTTCGATGTGCGGCCCCGCAACCTGGGGTACATGAACGACAGCATCAAGAGCTGCTTCCCGAAGATGCCGCCGATGGTCGGATTCGCGGTGACAGCCACGTTTCGCAGCATGCAGGCTCCCCGCTCGGGCGACGCCTACACCGGGATGAAGGATCAGGTCGACGCCTTCGCCGGGGTGCCCGGCCCGCCGATCATGGTCTTTCAAGACCTCGACCAACCGTGCGTCTCGGCCACGTTCGGCGAGGTGATGTGTACGGTCTACAAGTCGTTCGGGGCCAAGGGGCTGATTACCTCGGGAGCCGGGCGCGACCTCGACCAAGTCGAGGCCATCGACTTCCCGGTCTTCACCGGCGGGTCGATCTGCTCGCACGGGTACTGCCACATGCCGCACCTCAACGTGCCGGTCACGGTCGGCGGCATCTGCATCGAGCCGGGCGTGCTGCTGCACGGCGACCGCAACGGCGTCTCGACGATCCCGCTGGAAATCGCCAGCGAGATCCCCGATGCCTGCCGCGAACTGATGGCCGGGGAGCAGATCATCCTCGACTACTGCCGCAGCGGCTCGATCACCCCCGCCGGTTTCGCTGAGGCCCGGAAGGCGTCGCAGGCCATGATTGACGCCCTCGGGCGAAGGCTCCGCGGGAAGTAATCTGCGGTCCGGAATGTCGCCTTTCGCTCCGCGAAAGGACGTTCTTTCGCGGAGCGAAAGACGACACTCTCGGCATAGGGGGGCGAGGCGGCCCAGACGCCCAAAGCGATGTCTGGGCCACCCAGCCTCTTCCCCGCCTTATGTTCGCGATCGAAGGATGACCGGTGCCACAGTGAGGACTGGTGGCAAGCTCAGTCGATTCATCGTTACAAAGTTAGGCAGTGCTTGGATGAATGGCTGTGGGCTGAGGGGCAGCTCGCAGTCGTCAAACAATTCGATAGCCACGGCGACCCGTTGCAGCGGCGAAAATGTCGCTGTCGGTGGATACTCAGCCATATCCTGTTCACTGTAGTTAATCTCGAATCGCCAATTCTCCGGGGCGGGAAGTTGGCTGACATCAACCGTTTGCAGGTCATAGTCTCTCGTAACCAGAGTGTAGCTACGGTGCGAAGTGCCTTTGGCCCTAATGCCTGTTCCTCCGGGGCAAGGAAGCAATACTGCTTGAATCTTTCGGCAAGCCCATACAGCTGGAACGGCATGATTGACCGGAGGGTCATATGCAATTGCGGCGCGCATGCGAGGTTTTGTTGCTAGTTTCAACCAATCTCGGAGAATTGGGAGTTCTATGCTCGCCAAGTCCGACGAATCATTGAGGATGCCCTGCCAGATTACAATCGCGTTATTTGAGTCTGGGTTCGTCAGTTTCTCCGATGATGCGACACCGAGTCCAAGTGTGCGTTTACAAAGCTTCAACTCAGGACCGGTTACGTCTTCCAGGGAATACGGCAAAGTCGCGGTCAAGGCGAGAAAGGCTCGCACGGTGACTGCAAAGGGACGTACGCCGGGTTGTGTTGTTTGGAGGTGGTGAAGTGCGAGAGCAGCTTCTCTCGCCAGCAAGGGGACTGAATACGAAGTCCCGGAATGGTCTTCCCATTGACCAATCTCATTGCAGCACCAAACGCCCAGGCCGCCGATGGTGTTGCCGTTCTCCGTGGTCATGTAGTTTTCGCCGACATCTCCACCGGTCGCAGTGAAAGATGGTGTCGGAGCATCGCTGATTCCGAGTCCAATTCTGGAGAACGGGCTGGGCAACCCCATACGCCGAATCAAACCATTGGCTCCCACGGCACCAATGTGCGAACCACAGACCATCGTGTTGAATCCCAGCGCCCAGCGACCGAGCTTCCATTCAGGCTCGTCAATGTGCATCGGATACGGATTCACCGGCTTCCGTCCTGGCGGCGAGTTCCCGGCAGCAACGGCGATCAGCACGTCATACTCAAAAATGAAGTTGTCCAGTTGTTCGGTGAGCAACAGTTGGGCCTCGCGATGCGCTTCACCGTATAGATCAAGGGGCGTCTTGGATGCGAAACTGAAGTTGAAAACCCGAGTGTCTGCATAGGCACCCACAACGCTCTTCAAGGAAGTGATGATTGCCTTGTCGTCGATGTCATTGATTCCATCAGAGCATTTGACATCAAGAAACCGGCAAGTTCCCGACTGCGGATCGACGATCGATCCGTCGGACAAATCGCGTTCACCAAACACAACGCGAGATGCGACAAGGGAACCATGACTCCCTCGATTTGCCGACAGGTCCGGTTGTGAGACGAATTCACCTCGGCGATATTTCGCCAGGATTTGATGTCCGGGAGGAATGCCGACATCAAATACGGCGACCGTCGGGAGCGAATCCACTGGTGGCGGTACGGCGACGGTTGTCAATAGCCGTGAGGGGGCGTTTCGGGATCCATGCTGGGCGGCAATCACCGACTTCAGCGGCTCGTGCATGATTTCAATCGAGTAGAAATCTTTGGCGAGTCTTTCCAGTGTTGCTCGACTGACTCGGGCACGCATCCACTGACGCCCCGTGAGGTCGCTGCCATTGCCTATTATACGTTCTTTTTCCCGTTCCGCCGTGATGCGAGCAATGGCTCGCATCACGGCGTCGATCTCGACTACGTTCAGCAAGGGCTGCAATTGAATGATGGCCTCGACAATCGCCTTGGGTTCGATTGTGGCAAGCCAAGCATCATCGATTCGAAGACGCGGCGGGATCACTTCAAAAGAGCCGATTGTCGACCAGCGGGCCTGTTCTCTGACTCCTATTGACTCCAGCGATGCGGTACGCGTAGCAAGCTGCTCGATACGTTCGGGAGTGGCATGAACGATGGCATTGCCATCAGCGGTGACATTCAGCAAATCGAGGCCAAGCCGACCGAACACGCGAGAATCACCCCTTGTGTAGTCTGGTTTTTGATTGACCTCGGAAGTCTCATTCTTCTTGGTCGTGAGCTTAGGAACGGCGTCGACAGGCCGCGCTACGAGGTAGTAATGTTTCTTGGCGAGTGGGTCATCTGAACTCTCCAGCGACTTCGCGACAGCGCGAAGGCTATGAGAAATCCCCTGGCCCTTTGCCCGCCAGTCAATCGTACCGAAATTCGGCAACCTACCCCCACCGGATTTCTCGTCCCGCGATTCGTGCCGTTCATTCAGGAAGTATGTGCGAGGGTCAATTGCACGCTTTGACATTGCCGTCCTCACACTGCTTCAGGATGTCTCGTCGTGCCTGCGTGAGTAATTCACTTCGTGCGTCAGAATAACTTGAGCACTGGAGAAGTCTCTGTCTGACTGAAGTCGACAGACGTACTCCCAGATCACCGGCCAGCTTTCGAGAGTAGTCTTCGATCTCACGTTTCGTCGGGGCTGGAAAGAGTACATTCAGATCGAACCGACGCCACAGGGCGGCATCGATGTGTGTCGCCACATTCGTGGTTGCGATGATCAAACCGCGGGGTTTTGCATGCTCCAATTCCTGCATCAATGAAATGACAATCCGGTCCAACTCACCGACATCCAGCGGATTGCCGCGTCGTTTCCCTAATGCATCGAG
Source organism: Planctomycetota bacterium (assembly GCA_043778825.1). GTDB lineage: Bacteria > Planctomycetota > Planctomycetia > Planctomycetales > Planctomycetaceae > TH-plancto1. The sequence continues at coordinate 5,522 of JAYWFM010000341.1, forward strand.
TTCGTCGAGCAGCAAGATGCACGCAGTCGATTCGGCGAAGTGGAATAATTGCCGAAGATGTACAGCTGTCAGGCCAAGGTACGACCCAATGATCGCATCAAATCGTGCAAGATAGACCGGCATTCCGAGTTCTGCTCCCATTGCGAGCGCGGTCATTGTCTTTCCAATGCCTGGGGGGCCATGAAAGAACAACTTCGTTCGTGGGGCCATGCCTCTTGCGACCAAGGCATCTCGATGTCGCCATTCTGCAACGACTTCGGAGATTTCGGTTCGTTGCTTTGTCCGCAGCCTGACATCCTCAAGTCGATATGGTGCGGAAACAAGCCTGGTCAGGTTTGGGGCAAAAGTGGCACAATTACTCAACTGGCTGCTATCAGGTCTCGCAGAGCCATTTATGACCCCGTTCGGTGTCAGTGAACCACGCAGCATTTTCGCGATCGAGTGGTGACCTTTTTCGTCACTCTCAACGCAGATCCCCTCAGCTGCGGACTTTACCGCACTCCAATCTCTCTCGCTGATGGCGTGAAAGAGCTGAGCAAGTCGTCGCGACGAGGACATGGCAATTGACTTCTCAGGATGAGAATGCAGAACGGATCGAGACCAAGTTTGTGCATGAGATTCATGCAAGCCAAACAGTAAGGCCAACACAAATGGCTCACTCCTTCGGATTGTACCCGATTCCACCAACTGGACGTACTCATAGGGTTCAGCGGTGTGTGCCCCGGTTGGGTTGCATTGGACCTTCCAGGGTGGGCTATGCCACAGGAGGTTCTTGCTGTTAGCTTGCTTGCCTGAGAGCGTCTGGCTCACCCCGCCACACGGAAAGCAGAGTCCCCCCATGCCCGAACTGTCCGAACCGAAAGCCGATTGTTATTCGGCCAACGAACGAGACACCATGGTCTGGACGCAGCAGCTGCGAGCCCGGTGGTGTGGTCCGCTGTTGGACTGCCTGGTGCGTTGCCACGTTCGAGCCGATCATCTGACGCTGCTGTCATTGGCCACGGGACTGTCGTTCAGCGTGCTTTTCTTCTGGTCGAGGGGCTGGGCCTTTGTGGCGCTCGCTCTGCATGTGGTGCTGGACGGGTTGGATGGACCGCTGGCTCGCCGTGTGGGGACGGATTCGCGAGCGGGTTCGTTTGTCGATTCCACGTCCGATCAGATCATCGTGGCCTCGACCACGCTCACGCTGATGCTGACGAATCCGGCGCTCATCGATCCCTTGGCGGGCGGTGTTTACATTTTCGTGTACACGATGGTGGTGGCATATGCGATGGTACGAAACGCGATGGGGGTGCCGTACTCGTGGCTCGTCCGGCCCCGGTTTTTCGTCTACGGCTGGATCGTGGTCGAAGTGTACTGGTGGCCGCAGTCGATCGATTACGTGCTGTGGCTGTTCAACATTCTGTTGCTCTGGAAGATGGCGACCGGCTTCCACCGCATCCGCGCGACACTGACATCCGGCGTTTAGCGGTGACGCGAAGTCTTCGAAGCGGAGCCTCTCCGAATTCTCGCGACCGAGTGGTCTGGTACGCGGGCAAAGCAGAGCTTCGGGGAGATGCGGTCCCCAAGACGGATTGTTGGACAGCGCGACGGGTGCCACAGGCGAGGGCTTTGACTGGCCAGTGTGATTCGCGGTAAAACGTCCACATGAAACTGGCGGTCCAGAACAACCGCCAGCGGCACCCGGCGTGGACCCGCTCCGACTCCCCTTTATTCCAGAGACCTGACCATGACCCACGGCTTCGGCATCATCGGGACGGGGATGATTGCCCACTTTCATGCGAAGGCGATTGCCGCGATTCCGGGGGCGAAGCTCGTCGGATGTTATCACCACACACCGGGTCGCGCCGCTCAATTCGGTCAGGAGTACGGGTGCCAGGGGTATGAGGATATTGCGGCGTTTCTGAAGAATCCGGCGATCCAGATCGTGACGATCTGCACCCCCAGCGGGGCACACCAGGAGCCTGCGGTGGCGGCGGCACAGGCCGGGAAGCATGTGCTGGTCGAGAAGCCGCTGGAGATCACGCTGTCGCGGTGCGATGCGATCATTGACGCCTGTGCGAAGGCGGGTGTGCAGCTCGGGGCGATCCTTCCCTCGCGGTACTCGGCAGCGAATCTGGCGCTGAAGGCGGCCATCGACGCCGGGCGGTTTGGGCGTCTGACGCTGGGCGATACCTATGTGAAGTGGTGGCGGACTCAGCAGTATTACGACAGCGGCAACTGGCGCGGCACGTGGGATCTCGACGGCGGCGGGGCGTATATGAACCAGGCGATCCACAATGTGGATTTGCTGTCCTGGATGATGGGCGAGGTAGTCGAGGTGATCGGGATGACGGCGACCCTGGCCCATGAGCGGATCGAGGTCGAGGATGTCGGCTCGGCCGTCGTGAAGTTCAAAAACGGAGCGATCGGCACCTTGCAAGCCACGACCGCTGCCTGGCCGGGTCTGAACAAGAAGACCGAGATCCACGGCACCCAAGGCTCGGTCATCGTCGAACAGGATGATCTATTGCTGTGGCAGTTCGAGCAGGAGCAGCCGACCGATGCGGCTCTGCGGGCCGCGCTGGCTCAGAAGACGGGCAACACCGGCGGAGCCAGCGACCCCAAGGCGATCTCGTTCGTCGGCCACCAGAAGCAGTTCGAGGACTTTTTGAAGGCCGTGAACTCGGGGACACGCCCGGCGATTGATGGCCGGGAGGGACGCCAGAGCGTCGAGATTATTCTCGCGATCTACGAGTCGGCGTGGACCGGGCGGAAAGTCACGCTGCCGCTCAAGGCCGATCCACAACGACCGGCTTAGGCATGTGGTGTACAGACTCATGGGGGGCAACCCCTGGGCTTTGTTGTTGATCCTGGTATCACCGTTACAACCGGTCCGGCATTCTGCGGAGGGAGATGCCGAATCGCCTCGCCATCCCAGCCACCGGCCTACGCTTGAGGGGTGATTCCGGTTGCAGAGGGCTGCGGACGGGATTCCGGGAGGGGAAGCCGAGATGTCCGGATTCTTAGACACGGTTCGATCGTATCTGTCGATCTACAAGGCCACAGCCCAGCAGGCGTGGCACAATCTGACGCCTCAGCAGTATGCGTCGATTCTGATTCTGGTTGCTGTGGTCGGTTTTATCTCGATGCGGAGCAAAGCGAGATAGCCGAACACCGTGCCCTGGGGCGGTGTCCTCTGAGAGACGCGCCCCCAGTGCTGCGAACAGGATTGCAGTTCAGCCATTTGGCGTGGGGCACGATTCCGATGTGCCCGTTGTCCTGCGTCGGGCCGGGAGAGACGCCTCAAGAATGGTGCCAATCCGCCAAGGAGTGATGGCCGCAAAAAACTCAAGAAACGCAAAAGAGGGGGGGACTCTTCTCTTTTGCGTTTTTTGAGTTTTTTGCGG
>JAYWFM010000342.1:0-3773 GCA_043778825.1 Planctomycetota bacterium
GCTGCCGAGCCATGACTTCGTCCGTGATCCGTTCCAGCGACATGCACGAGATGTCGCCGATGATGAGGTTATCGGAAAGACCACTTTCACACGGTCACGAAATAGGGGAGTGAATGGTTACAATCCCAGACACAGGGAGAACCCAGCGCAGCCTACTGGCCGCAACCAAAATGGAAAACATAGAGTTCGCTGCAAGTCCGCTCCCCCTTTGCGTCCTGGCGCCCTGGCGAGTTTGCGTTAATGCGGAATCGTCGCGATTCCCGGCTGGCAAAAGAATTCAACGCAAAGACGCCAAGGCGCAAGGACGCAAAGGGGGAAAGCTGGCAGCTCGGACCGATCAGCCTCCGGAAATCTGTGCAGCGCGAGAACATTCTTGACGTGAGTAGTACGGAGCTTGAACATGGCGACACGGAGATCACTCGATCCAGCAGCTTAGAACTTGGAAACGCAGAGGACGCAGAGAAAGGCAGTCCTCCTGAACTCTGCGTCCTCAGCGCCCTCTGCGTTTCAATTCCACCTTGCCATTGCGCACGAAGGTTCACAATCGGATGCCGCATGAATCCGTGTGGGGAGGGCTTCTGGGGGGGGACTGCCGACTTTTGTGATGCCCACATTCACCGATTTGCACGGCAACGCACTTTGTGGAGTTGGGCAACTCCTCTCTGGCTGAAAACTGAAAACTGATGACTGACGACTGAAAACCAACGCACGTGAAACAGTGAGTTGCCGGGCGAGTGGCGACTTCTCTGGCAATTTGAATGCGACCTTGGTAGAAATCGGGAGTGAACTTTCGCTCCGCACTTCCAGTCCCCCATTCGGGACCGGAGCGAGCGATGGCCGGATTGTGGACTCGCCATTCTCTTGAAGGACTTTCCCATGAAGCGTGTTGCTGCTGCTCTGTGTCTGTTGCTGGTTGCTGGTTTCGTCGTCGCCGACGATGCCAAGAAGACGGAAGCCAAGAAGTTTGATCAGAAGTGCCCGGTCTCCGGGAAAGCGGCACTGGAAGACAAGACGGTCGACTACAAGGGCGGCAAGGTCTACTTCTGCTGCGAGAACTGCCCGAAGGCATTCGCCAAGGACACCGCCAAGTACGCCACCAAGGCCAACCACCAGTTGGCTGCCACCGGGCAGGCCAAGCAGGCCAAGTGCCCGATCACCGGTAACAAGCTGAATCCCGAAAAGACCGTCAAGGTCGGCGGCGTGGAAGTGCAGTTCTGCTGTGAGAAGTGCCAGGGCAAGGTCGCTGCTGCGACGGGCGACGATCAGATCTCGCTGGTCTTCTCGGAAGCTGCGTTCGAGAAGGCTGGCTTCGCCGTGCCGAAGGTGGAAGCACTCAAGAAGGAATAGTGTGGAGACGGCCTGAACTCAGGCGATCACATCATCGAGTTTCGCGATGCACACGACTTCCTCTTTGCGGAGTCGTGTGCATTTTCGATTGGCCTGGATGCCGTGGCGGCGGGCCTCGACGACATATTGCTCGCGGGTCGTGGTGCTGTCCCGCAGGTCGTGGACATCGGCGTCCTCCAACACCAGATACGCCCCGTCCTCGCCGATCAAAGTGCCGAGTACGACGTACGGGCTGGTCAGATCGACCACGACCTCTTTGTGACGCAATGCGTCCAATCCCCCGTGTGTCATGGTTGTTACTTCCCCGCCTGCGGCTCGGTCGCGGATGCTTCGGTGACATCGATCATCTCATCCGAGTTCGTATCGAGCTGATCGAACTGCTCGCGGCTGCCCAGGAACTCGCGCCAGGTGATGTCGCCATCCAGGTTGCGGTCCATCCGCCGATACCAAGTGGGGCCGTTCGCCTGACTCCGTAGACGCGGCGTCAACGGCATGTTCATCGGGTTTGCATTCGGCGTGAACGTCTGATTCCGTCCGAACGAGAACGTCAGCCGATAGCGGCTTTCCAACTCCGACTGCGCCACCCGCTGATCATGGTTCCGGTCGACAGCCGCCAGGCGATCGAACCCCTCGCGGATTTCCCGCATGGTCAACCGGCGGTCGACGTTCCCATCGAGAACCTCGAACAGCGTCCTCCCCTCATCGCCGACCATCATCTCGATGTGGGCCTGGATCGCGATGGCATCGAACTCCAGAAACGGCGTCATCTCCTCCCGGTACAGCATCCCGTCCCCGTTGGCGTCGACATCCTTGAACGCCGCCGGAAGCTGGATCGAGGCGTACTCGGTTGCATCCAGGTAGCCGTTCTTGTCGCGGTCCGAGGTCAAGAACCGAATCCGATACAGCTTGGTCGAATCGGACTGCTCGAACTTGTTGTTGATGGCGGTGACATTAACCCCCGCTCCGCCGACAGTTGTCGAGACCATCGTTCCCGTCTGCGTGTCGGTCCCCTGTTGAATCTGCACGAATGAGGGACGCCCCTTGCACAACGTGGCCACGACCGTCATCACCGGGTGCTTGGCCTGCACCCAGGTCGTCAACTCCGCCGCATTCAACCGGCCATCGCCGTTCGCATCGAATGCCTCGGGCTTCCGATCCGGTGTCTGGATTCGGGTGAGTGCCACTGACTTCTCGTTCGCATCTCGCCCATGCGAACGGAGTACCCGCTCGACAGCGACCCGCACCTCGTCGTCGCGATCGACGGGAATGATCGGAGCCTGAATCGCCTCCGCAGTCATCGGACGTTGCAGTCCCTGCTGACGGGGGAACGGCTGCAACTCCCCCACCGAGACCGACTCGTCATCATCCAGATCCGACTGCCGCAGCCTCGCAATCCCCGACAGCAACTCCATCCCAGAGATCGCCGCGTCGTGGTCCTGGTCCAGCCGCTCGACCAACCGAACGCTCTGAGCCAGTCGCGGCGGCCGCGTCGACATTTGGAACGCTGGCCCGAGTTGCTCGTTGACAAAGGTCACGAGTTCATCGACCGACAGGCTCTCATCCGTTGGCGATCGATCGAACGCCTTCCACTGGTCGCCCAACCCCGGTCCAGAGGCTTTGGCCCCGATCGGCAGGAGAGCTGCCTCGGTCGCCGAGAGCTTCCCGTCCTGATCGGAGTCGAACCGCGTCAACAGCATCTGAGCCAGCGAGCGGCGTTTGACCAGCGGACCTTCGTCGGCCGTCACCGTGACCGAAATCGGCACCGCCTGCTCCGGGCCGATGAACAGTAAATTCCACTGCACCGAAGTCGAGGTTTCCGGTGCTGATGACCTGCCCTGTGCGAAAACCCCCGACGAAATCAGAGCGATCAGGCACCCGGCCAGCACGAACGATCGTCGGAATGTCCATCGGCACATGGGAGCGACCTGAGACGAGACACCGCAGAGAGGTGACGACTGACAGCGTACCGCGCGGACCGTCCCGTGGCCATGTCTACGTTCCGTGCGGCCACTGCGTTGGTGAAAAGTGCGGGGTAGCAGAAATCGTAAGAATTCTGCCGAATGCGAAACAACGAAATACTTCTACTGTCCGTTGTTCTTTACCCAACGTAACGCTCTACGGGACAGTCTCTTCCGGGGGTTCGGAAACCTGGAAGGGAGTCGGCCATGGAGGGGCGGTTTGGCATCAAAATCGCGGATTGCAACAAAAATCCATTGGGATTTCTGGAATTGTCTGTCGCGTGTTCGGCAGCGTGCAGCCTCACACCAATCGCACTGCGTACACCTATCACGAGATCCTTGCAGAGGTGGGCGACAAGCATGACGTTTTCGACAAAAGTCCCTGTAGCGTGGGCTTTAGCCCACGCGGGAGCGTTATCATCAGGGAAGCGTGGGCTAAAGCCCACACTACTTCGACTTCTGTCGGAA
>JAYWFM010000343.1:0-21783 GCA_043778825.1 Planctomycetota bacterium
GAGTTCAGCCTTTAGGCTGCTCCGGAGCAGCCTAAAGGCTGAACTCCAACCCCCGATGCTGAGCCCTGACAAGGCACGAGTGCCCCGTCAACGCCAAGACCTGGAGTTGAGCCAGGCCCGTCCGGGAGCCGCGAGCCAGGGGACACGTCAATTCGCGGGAGCGGCTCGGCAGGAGCCTCGCCCTCCCGATCGGTGTTCGTCACCGATCACGGGGACGCCGCCACATCAGTCGGGTGCGATCTCCGTATCCCACTTTCTACACTGAGACGCGGCAGTGTATTGGTCACGGAATCCGCTCAGGACTATCAGACACGTCCCTGGAAACCGATTCCGCTGCCGCAATGAGGTCGGGATCGCAGGGTGACCCAGTCGCCGAAACCGCACAACACGGGAAGTCATCCCGTGGACCGCAAGGCGGGCACAATCTCGGCCCGCGACGCGCGCCAGGCCGGGATCAGCCCCGCGAACAATCCGACCAGAACTGTCACCACCGCGCCGGTAACCAGCACCTCGACCGACGGGGTGAAGGCGATCGTCACCGCCTCAGCCCCGACCGACATCCCGCTGAGCGACAATGTCGCGGCAGCTGCGATCACGCCGAGGAGGCCGCCCAGGATGCTGAGCAGTAGGCATTCCGCGAGGACCAATCGGAAGATGCGCCCCGTGGAGACGCCGATTGTCTGGAGGACCGCGTGTTGCTGCACGCGGTCCTCGACGGTCATGATCGTAGTGGTCGAGAGCAGCACCGTCATGAGTCCCAGACAGGCGTAGCCCAGGTATTTCGACAGGTCGATCAAGTCGATCAGGTCCGCCAGGCTGGAGGCTTGGAACACTCCCTTGGTGCGGGTGTCGGTCTGGACGGGCCCCCCCTTGAGCCGCGCGTCGATCGCGCTGGCCACGGTCGCCGGATCGGCTCCGGACGCGAGGAACACTTCGTGCTGCGTCACCGTGCCGACGAGGTCCAGCCCGCGCGTCCGCTGCAAGAACCCGAGGTGGCAATAGACGTAGTCCTCTTCGGACGGATTCTGACTGGTGAAAATCCCCGCCACCGTGACGTTGACCGTCCCCACGGAGAACTTGTCGCCGACCTTCAGCTTGCGCCGCGTCGCGAGCCGTTGTCCCACGATCCCCGCGTCTTGATGAGTTTCAAACTCGGACCAACTCCCCGAGAGGAGTGTGAAGCCCCGGGCTTGTTGCACCTGCTCCGCCGGAACGCCGTAGAACACGACCACATCGAGACTGGCGCGGCAATTGTTCGTGAAGACCTGAATCGGGACGACGCTGCGGACCCCCGGAATCTCACGAATTTTGAGTGCGTAGTCCTGGGGCAGGTGACTGGTCGCGGGGCAGAACTTGTTGGCCTGAAACACGACCAGGACCGAGTCGTCCTGCTCGGTCAGATGCTTTAGACCCACCTGGACTGAGAGGACAAACGAGAACACAAACAGAGCGACCGCCGAACCGCTCACGGTCAGCAGCGTCCGCGTGCGGTGTCGCCACAAGGTCTTTAGGAGGTAGGGGCGGAAGGGGAACATGGTGAGGCGGTTGTGTAGGGAGTAGGGAGTGGGGAGTGGGGAGTAGGGAGTAGGGAGTAGGGAGTAGGGAGTAGGGAGTAGGCGATCAACTGGTCTCTCTGGCTACCGACTCTCGACTTCCGACCCCCGACTCGACCAGCCGTCCCTGTTCCAGCCGAAGTCGCCGACCGGCGATCGCAGCGGCGTCGGGATTGTGCGTCACCATCAGGAACGTCGTGCCGAGTTCTCGATTCAGGCGTTGCAGGAGATCGAGAATCTGGTTCGAGGTCGTCTCGTCGAGGTCGCCGGTTGGCTCGTCGGCGACGACCACCGTCGGATCGGCGACAATCGCTCGCGCGATGCCGACACGCTGCTCCTGCCCACCCGAGAGCTGCCGGGGGTAGTGGTTCGCCCGGTCGAGAAGGTCCACAGCTCCCAGCGCAATCTCGACGCGCTTGCGTCGCTCCGCCCGATTGAGCGGGAGGAGCAGCAGTGGCAGTTCGATGTTCTCATACGCGGTCAACACCGGCACGAGATTGTGCGTCTGAAACACATAGCCGATGTTGGATGCGCGCCAACCGGCCAACCGGCTGCGCGACATGCGGGTGATGTCGGTCCCGTTGACGACGATCGTCCCGGAGGTGGGCCGGTCGATGCTGGCGATCAGATTCAGCAGCGTGGACTTCCCAGTCCCGCTGGCCCCCATCAGCGACACGAACTCGCCGCGCTCGATCGACAGATTGGCATCCTGGAGCGGAGTGATCGTTTCCGAGCCTTTCACGAACTGCTTGGTCACGTCGCGGACTTCGATGACGGACATGTTATTTCTCCGGATGTGTGGCGTGATGTTCGGGCGCGGGTGAGGTCGTGGGACCGCTGGCCCCATTCATTCCCAACTGGGCATCCTCGCCCTGGACTTCAATGCGATCCCCGTCGTGCAGGCTCTCGCGGCCTCCCGCAATGATACGGCTGGCAGCGGTGAGTCCTTTCGTGATCTCGACCAGGGTTGGCGTCTGGATGGCTCCCAACTCGACGGGTTGCCTGCGCGCGACGCGCTGGGCGAGGTCGGCCACCCACACGAAACTGCCCTCGGCCCCGGTCTCCACCACGGATCGCGGCAAGAACAAACGATACTCCTCCGTCGGCAGTTGACTCCCGTCACCCGGTGCCTGCTTCGGTGTCTCCGGAGCGAGAAACGTCACGTCGACCAGCATCTCGGGCTTGAGCACGGACGGCGGTGCATCGAGCGCGACCTTCACCGCCAGCGTGTTTTTCTGCACGTTGGCGAAGCTCGTCAAGAACAGCACGCGACCGGAGAGGGCCTCGGGCCAGGCCGGACTCTTCACCTGCACCGGCTGATCTCGACCGACACGCGGTAAGTCCTCGAACCGCACATCGACCCGCACCTGCATCCGGTCGGGCTGGTACATCGTGACCACGGTGTTGCTGTCGCGGGTCTCCATTTGCGAAGGGCCGGTCATCAGCTGCGAGCCGGGGTTCGCGATCAGATTCAGGATGCGACCGCTGACGGGAGCCAGGATCGTCATGCGTTCCAGTCGAAGTCGGGCTTCCTCCACGCGGGACTGGGCATCGCGTCTCTGGGCTTCGAAGGAGGCCAGGTGCGCGACCGCCGCCGAGACCGCGCGTGTCTCATCGGTCTTGAGTTCCAGTCGCTTGGCGGCTGTGGCCCGCTTGCGGACGAGTGCCGCCCGTTGCAGTTCCAGCGCCGGTCGCCGTTTGGTCAGTTCGTCGACTTCGGATTGGGCGGCGTCGAGTTCGCTCTGCGCCCGGACCACGAGAATTGCTTGAATCGACTGGCGGTTCTCGGACTTCGCCTGCCAGTCGGCATCCGCCAGTCGGAGCCGTGCTTCCGCCCGCTTGAGGAGATTCGGCAGGTTGGTCAACTCGGTTTCGAGCGTCGCCAGATCGACATCCGCCTCGGCCAACGGGAGTTCCAACTGCGTCGGAAAGTCCAGGTTGGTGCGGGCGGCGGTCAGCACCGCCTGTGCCTCTTCCGTCTCGGCTTTCCGCATGCCTTCAGTGGCGATCGCTTGCTCCAGGGCCAACTCGGCATCGCGGGCGACCAGTCGAGCAATCGGCTCACCCTTCTCGACAGATTGGTCCTCGACGACCAAGAGTTGATCCACCACGCCGGATGCCAGTGCGGCCACGCGAATGGGCGTGGGTCGCGGCTCGATCCAACCGGCGGCCTTGAACAGTGGAGTCCCGGCGGTTTGCACCTCAGACAAACTCACATGCACCGGCACGACCGTGACCGATTGGCGAGGCAACCAGGCATCTCGCGCTGACCAAACGGTCAGCGCCAGAAACCCGGTGACCAACGCGCCCGGCAACAGATACCGAGACACGAGATGCCGCCGCGGCGCGAGCGAGCTTCCGCCCCCCGCATCACGGCGAACAGCCAGTTCCTTCAGGTTCACAGGAGCGGACATGACATCGACCTCGATTAGGGATGGGGGGCGGGCTCAACCGGAGTTGAGCCTCCCGGTGTCGTCGGACGCACAAACACTTTGGAGGCCAGGATCGTCAAGTTGCCGCTGTCGTCGCGCTGGACCTTCCCTTGGACCACCAGCGTGTCGAGTTCCTTGACCCCCAGCAGTTCCCGGGCATCCGTCGCCACCGGTTTACCGTCCTCCCCCACGAACTTGATCAGCGTCTTCCCCTTGACGAGTTTGTCCCGCTCTTGGCAATAGTCCCAGGGAGTGGAACAGACGTGGCCGGGGATGTCGCTGCACGCTCGGGCGGACAGATCGACCAGCGAGAACGCGGCCCGCCCCTCGACCCACGGCTGGGCATCCCCGCCGATCCGTCCCACCAGAACCACGTCGTCACCATTCTTCGACTCCTCCCGGACCTGCAGGATGCTCTGGACCCCTTCGGGTTCGACCGCGAGTCGATACTGCTCACCCGCCGCGGACGCGACTCGGTGTGCCGTCGCGGTCGGCGCGGGGGGCTGTGAGCCACAGCCGACCCAGGTCAGACTGGCGATCACGAGGACCGCCACACAGCTGAAACACGCTGTTTTCGTCCACATGAGAGACTCCTTCAGGCAATGTGCTCGCCCTCCACCACAACGGCGGTCGAACTCACACGGATTTGAGGCCATCCACCACGGACAGCCGTTTCCTTGAAATGACAGGCACGGACATGTCTCGATCCTCGATCAGTTGTTGGGGGCGGACTCGGTCGAGGTGGCGGGTGTGTTCGCCGCGTTCGTCGTCGCGTGGGGTGCCGCCGCCTTCACTTCGCCATCGTGGTCATGGTCATGTGCGTGATCGTGGACATGCTCTGTGCTGGCCGCTACGGTGGGTACACCCGCCGGACGCACAAAGACCTTCGACGCCAGGATCGTCAGGTTGCCGCTGTCGTCGCGCTGGGCCTTTCCCTGCACCACCAGCGTGTCGAGTTCCTTGACCCCCAGCAGTTCACGGGCATCCGTCGCGACCGGTTTGCCGTCGCTCCCCACGAACTTGATCAGCGTCTTGCCCTTGACGAGTTTGTCCGTCTCGCAGCAGTAGTCCCACGGCGTGGGGCAATTGTCGCCAGGGATGTCACTGCACGCCCTCGCGGACAGATCGACCAGCGAGAACGCCGCCCGCCCCTCGACCCAGGGGTTCACATCCCCGCCGATGCGGCCCACCAGGACGACCTCATCCCCGTTCTTCGACTCGTCCCGCACTTGCAGGATGCTCCTGACTCCTGCAGGTTCCGAGGCCAACAGATACTGCGCACCCGCCTGCGTCGCAGCGGGGCGTGCCGCCGCTTGAGGGGCGGGCGACTGGGCACCGCATCCGACCAGGGTCGCGATCGCCAAGCCCACCACACCACAAAACCACTGTGTCTTCGTCAACATCTCAGACTCCTTCAGTCATCGTTCCAGAGCGTGCCACACGGGCGCCGCACCTACACCGCTTTGAGGCCGTCCACCACGGACAGCCGAATGATTCTCAGCGCCGGAGGCAACGCGCCACCGACACCCAAACACAACGCGATTCCATTCCCGATCAACAGCGTCAGGCTGTCGATTTGGAGTTCAAAGGCCCCCATCGTGAATCGCACCGCAGCACCGTTCGCCAAGCCGTACGCGATGACCGAGGCCAGGAGCGCCCCGGTCATCGCCAGGATCGTCCCTTCTTGAGCGATGCTCAAGATCGCCGCCCGCCGCGAAAAGCCGATCGTCTGCAACGTGGCGAGTTCACGAATCCGCCCGACCACCGATCCGTACATCGTGTTCAGACCGACGAACACCCCCGCCCCGGCGATCAGTGACACCACGAACCAAGCGAGCCAACGCACCGGGGCGTAGTCCTTGCGGAGCGTGGCGAAGTATTCGGTCTGCCGGATCGCCTGCAACTCCAGGTCGATCCGCTCTTTGCAGAACAGGTTCACGTCTTGAAAGTCGGCGGTGGGCCCCAGGGTCATGGCCACGAGGCTCAGGTCTTGTCGCTTGAGTGTCTGTTGCAAGTCGTCCAGGCGACACCAGAGTTCGGACTCGAACGTCCCGCTCCCCGCGAAGAACGTCCCGCTGACGCGCCAGCTGCGCCCCTCGAACCACAACGAACTCCCCACGGCCAATTGCTGCTCCGAGAACCCCAACTTCGTGGCTGCGAGTCGTCCCACCAACACTTCCCCCGCCCGGGGCCACTGGCCATCCATGATCTCGACCTGCCGATGCACCAGCAGGGCGGCTGGTAACACTCCCCGGACGAGTCCGAGGGATTCCGCCGAATCTGGCGACAGGCGAATCTTCGTCCCCAGGTACAACTCGGGAGAGGCGTACTTGCGGCCATAGCGTTCCTCGACTCCCTGAATGCTGGCCGCCAGCAGATCCGTCGTCGCCATCCCGATGGAGGAATACTCCAGGTTCTCGCCCATCCCCAGCGAGAACACGATCACCGTGCGAGGATCGCCACTGACCGCGAGCGACCGTTCGAGCCCGCGCACAAAGCCCACCACGACCAACACCATCAGCGTCACCGTCGTCAGCGCCAGCAGGGTCAGGCCGCTCCGCAGCGGTCGACGAAACAGGTTGCGAATCCCGTATTCCCACGGGAGCATGCGAAAGAACATGACGGGACTCCGCCTCGCGAGATTTTGGAGAGAGGAAACCAAGTCCGAGCGCCAGCAACACCTGCGGCAACATCGACTCGGTCAAACAGCACTGCTCCAGTCCGCCTCAACAGCGCAGCGAGCATTCCAATATCCGCAATTCCAGCCCGGCGATGACCGACCGGTCCCGACCCGACGAGTATTCCCAGTCGGCCCCCTGATCCTCACACATGGAGGTGATTGGAGCCCATAAATCCAGCGTGCCCCACACGACGGGAAGTTCCGGCAAGCTCACCGACTCCGCCAGTACCGCTCCGCCACACAGGCAGGAACACGTGCAGGAACGGCCCGGTGGAAGGGGAACATCCCCTGCGGGATAATCCTGCTGACCTTGTGTGCCGCAGTGTGTACAACAGGCGGCGCGGTGAGAGGGCGAGAGGTGGCCACGTTCTTGGCAACAGTCAATACCGCCCTGACACATCACCGGACAAATGAGCGTCATCAAGACCAGAAGTGATCGGAAAGATTGCATTGTTCTCTCCATTCAGATTACCGAATGGCACTGCTCGACGCAATCCGAATCTTGATCGGCGGGACGGCACGTGTACCGGACGCACTTGTTACTTTCGATCGGCAGCTGGGGAGAGGGAGGCTCAGACTTCCGAAGGAGTTTGGTCGGCATTCTACGCAAGGTTCCCGTCCTCAGCCCCGCTCGGGAGACTCAAGCCTCCGCGGACTGACCCCCGTCGCTCCGTTCATCAGCCCGATCTATCCCGAAGGGATTCTAGCCAATAACCGGTGGTGAGCGCAGCGTCACCACCGGTTCGCGGACCCCCGAGCCGCCCTATCCCGAAGGGATTGCAGCCCTCCGCGTCGTTGACTCCCGCGCGTCGGCTGGAATCCCTGCGGGATACGGGAGCCTGAAGTGAACGTGAACCGGTGGTATTCGCTGCGCTCGACCACCGGCTATGGGCTGCGACCCCTGCGGGGTGGAAGAGTCGCCCGAAACCCAGGGGATTCTGCGTAGGATCGCGACCGCACTCTTTCCGAAGTCTCAGAAGACTTCGGAAGTCTGATCGACTCACTCTGGTTTCGCAGAGGCGTTCGCGATCCGAATCAGGCTCTTGTGCGTGCGGACGATGAGATCATCATCCGCGATCGCCGGAGAAGCGAAGCATTGCTCGCCGAGTTTGTTTTCGGCGACGATCTCCAACGTGGCACCGGGGCGGATCAGCTTGGTGACGCCATCGTCATCCAAGAAGTACACCAGACCCCGCGCGGTCACGAGCGACGCACTGTAGTGCCGGCCGTTGCGGGCCTTCCACAGGTGTTCGCCCGTCTTGGCATTAAAACAATGGGCGATGCCGTCGTCGTTGGCCACCATGAGATACCCATCCACCACCACCGGCGAGGGGACATAGCACTTGGCCTCGCGCGAGTGCCAGGCGACATGCGACTCGGTGACATCGCCCGTCCCATCCGGGCGGATCGCCATCACGTGGTAATCGGGGAACCCCGCCGCCATGAACAGCCGCTCACCGTCGTACACCATCGAGGCCACGAACTGCTCCGTCGGCCCGGCGATGCTCCAGATGCGCTCGCCGGTGCGGGGATCGAGGCTAATGATGTGCTTGCTCCCGGAGAAGACCATCTGCGTTTTCCCCCCGGCCTCGCGGATGAGTGGGGTGACGTAGCTGCGGGTTTTGTGGTCGCGGTTGACCTTCCATTTGGTTTCGCCGGTGAGCTTGTCGAGGGCCACGATGTACGAGTCGCCATCGTGATCGCCGTTGACGATGACGGTCTCCTCAAACAGCACGGGGCAGGAGCAAAACCCATGTACGCTGGAGAACGCCCCGACCCGCTGGGCCCACACGGGTTTTCCCTCCAGGTCATACGCCGCCACCAGAATCTGACCGGGGGTCATCGGTCGCGGATTGCCGACGTTTTTGGCCGGGGTCAGGTCGCCGCTGTTCTCCAGGAACGTGACGTAGACCAGCTTCCCATCCGTCGCGGGAGTGCCCGACGCGAGGCTGTTCAACTGGTGCAGCCGCTCCGGCGGCGACTGGGAGACGACCTTCCGCCACAACTCCCCGCCCTTCGCCCGGTCGTAGGCCAGCAGGAGCCGATCGTGGGTCTCCTCCAGGTAAGAGGTGACGAAGATGCGATCACCCCAGACGATCGGCGAGGAATGCCCCACCCCCGGCACGCTGACCTTCCACGCGATGTTTTCGCCGGTCTCGCCGTTCCACGTCTGCGGCACCCCCTGCGAGGGACTCGTCCCATCCCCGCGCGGCCCCCGCCACCCCGGCCAGTTCTCCGCTTGAAGCGGAGGGGAAGTACACACTCCGACAGCGATCCACAACGCAGCGACAGTCCAACGCACGGACGGCTCCTCGAACATAGTCAGACAGGCAGAAAGGCTCCGCATCATACTCGCCACGGAGCTGCCTTGCCTCTGTCACCGTGTGACCGAGACGATCAGTTTCAGGTCGATGTGGAAAGCTCTAGCCGTCGCTTTGGACTGCCAGTTCAGTCGGTGCAACAGGAGCGGTGTGTGCGTCAGAAAAGTAGGCACCGGAAGAATTTCACCACAAAGGCACGACCACACGAAGGGATCCAGAGGTTCGAAGGGGGCCGTTTGGACAGGCTGGACAGAATCAGCAGAACATATCCACCAATGCCATCGGGCTGTCGCCTGTCGATCCTGTCGCCTCGACCTCGTCCGCAGCTGGGGATGAGGCCCGAGCGAGGAGTCCTTTGTGTCTTCGTGCCTTTGTGGTGAATCTCTGCCGACTTTCTGGATGCACACACAACAGGAGCGGCCCCGCTCACTTCGCCCCGATGCGGCTTCTTAGCCGCTGTAGGGCATCGAGTGCTCCGGCGGGGGTCATGGTGTCCATGTCCATGGACCGGATTTCGTCCAGCAGCGGGTGGTACTCGGGGCCGAAGAGGGTCAGTTGTTTGTGTTTGGAACGGCGCTTGCGCTGGGGGATCGTGGTCTTGCCGGTGGAGTCCTGGTGGTCGGCTTCGAGGGTGTTTAGGATCACCTCGGAGCGCTCGATCACCTCGCGCGGGACACCAGCGAGCCGCGCGACGTGGATGCCGTAGCTCTTATCCGCAGCTCCGGGGACGATCTTATGCAGGAAGATGAGTTCCCCGTTGCGCTCATGCACCGCGACGTTCCAGTTACACGTGCCGACCAGCGATTCGGCCAGCGCGGTCAGCTCGTGGTAGTGCGTGGCGAAGAGGGTGCGGCATTTCAAATCATCGTGGATGAACTCGGTGATGGCCCAGGCGAGTGAGATGCCGTCGTAGGTACTGGTGCCGCGACCGATCTCGTCGAGGATCACCAGGCTGCGCTCGGTGGCGGCGTTGAGGATGCGGGCGGTCTCGGTCATTTCGACCATGAAGGTCGATTGTCCCTTGCCGAGTTCATCGCTGGCCCCCACGCGGGCGAAGATGCGGTCGGCGATCCCGATCCGCGCCGAACGGGCCGGGATGAACGACCCGATCTGGGCCATGATGGTGAGCAGCGCGGCCTGCCGGATGTAGGTACTTTTCCCGGCCATGTTGGGGCCGGTGATGAGTTGGATGAAGGGGGAGGAAGAGGGTTGATGGTTGATGGTTGATGGTTGATCGACGGAATCTCCGGGCGCTGACGCTTCCGGCTCGGGCCCTTCTGGCTCTCGTCTCTCCTCTCTCGTCTCTCCTCCTCCCCCCAACACGACATCATTCGGCACGAACTCCCCGGTCGGGCGGAGTTTGTCCAGGACCGGGTGGCGGCCATCGCGGATGTCGAGGACGGGATCGGTCGTGATCTCCGGTCGGCAGTACCGCATGCTGACCGCCAGCTTCGCCAGGCCCACCAGCACGTCGAGTTGGGCCAGGACTTCCGCCGTCTGCTGCAAGCGACGACACTCCGCGTTCACCGCGTCGCGGAGTTGCTGGAACAGCTCATTTTCCAGAGCGATCGCGCGTTCCTCCGCGCGGAGCACCTTGTCTTCGTACTCCTTCAGCGGCGGCGTGATGTACCGCTCCTGGTTCTTGAGCGTCTGCTTGCGGATATAGTCATCCGGGACTTTATTAAACTGCGAGGCGGTCACTTCGAGGTAGTACCCGAACACCTTATTAAAGCCGACCTTGAGATTCGAAATGCCCGTGCGGGTGATCTCCTGCGCCTGGTACTCCGCGATCCACCGCTTCCCGCCTCGCGCGAGATCCCGCAGCTCATCCAGTCCCGGATGGAACCCGTCGCGGACCATCCCGCCATCGCTGGTCGACAGCGGCGGCTCGTCGACCAGCGTCGTCTCGATCCTCGCCCGAATCTCGCCGCACAGTTCGAGCCGCGACTCCAGCGTCTGCAGCAAGTCGGTCAACCGCCCGGCGAGCCGCGCCTTCAAACGTGGCAAGAGCGCCAGCGTCCGCCCCAGCGACACCAAGTCCCGCGCGGACGCCCGCATCGTCGCCACGCGAGCACACAGCCGCTGCATGTCATACGCCTGCTTCAGCAGCTCCTGCAACTCGCGCCCCAGCTTGGCGTCCCGCATCAACTCCTCGACCGCATCGAGCCTTCGACCAATCGCAATGGGGTCGGTCAGCGGGTTCGAGAGCCACTCGGCCAGCATCCGGGCCCCCATTGGCGTGGCAGTCTCGTCGAGGACCGAGAGTAAGCTCCCCTCGCGGCGGCCCTCGCGCATCGTGCGAGTCAGTTCGAGGCTGCGACGGGTCGCCTCATCGATGAGGAGGCTGGCCCCTCGGCGGTACTGCTCCAGCCGTACGATGTGACCGAGGGACGATTTTTGTGTTTCCTGCACGTACTCAATCAGCGCCCCGGCGGCTGTGATGCCGAGCGAGTCGGCGTCGATGTCGAAGCCAGCGAGCGTGCTGGTCTGGAAGTGCCGGAGTAAGACATCGCGGCAATGGTCCGGCACGAAGCTCCACGGGGCCCGCGTGGTCAGCACCATGTCCGGCAACTCATTCAGCCGCAGCAGCGCCGGGTCGGTGCGATGCGTTTCGGGGATCAGGCACTCGGCGGGCCGGATGCGGGCCAGCTCATCGAGCAGTGCCGACGGTTGCAGGCTGGCCACCGAGAAACTCAAGCTGACGCGATCCCCTGCCGACCGCCCTGCCCCTCTGTGGCCATCGCCAATCGACAACTCCGCACACTGAAACCTCCCCGTCGAGAGTTCCAGCCACGCCATGCCAACGCGGTCGCGCGAGGGGAAGACTGCGGCCAGGAAATTACTCTCCTTGGGGTCGAGCAGTGCATCGTCGGTGAGCGTGCCGGGCGTGACGATCCGCGTCACCTCGCGGCGGACCAGCCCCTTGGCCAGCTTGGGGTCTTCCATCTGCTCGCACACGGCCACGCGATGCCCCGCGTGGATCAGCTTGTGCAGATACCCTTCGAGCGCATGATACGGAAACCCGGCCATCGGGACCGGATTGGCCGACCCCTTGTCGCGACTGGTCAGCGTAAGGCCGATGACCTTGGCTGCGGTCTCGGCGTCCTCATAGAACAGTTCGTAAAAGTCCCCCATCCGAAACAGCAATATCGCCCCCGGCGTCTCGGCCTTGACCTCGCGATAACGCTGCATCATCGGGGTGATTTTGGGTTCGTCGGGCATGGGGGGGATCGTTGAGGGTTGAGGGTCAGAGCAGACGGCGGCTGCGTGTCCGCCAGACTTCCGAAGGAGTGTGGTCGCCATTGTACGCGGAATCCCCTGGGATTCTCGCCCCGAAGGGGTTGGACTCGATAGCCCAGGGCGCAGCCCTGGGAACACATGGCCCCTCAATCGATTAAGGCCCAAAGGGCCGTCACTCGACTCCGCCAGCGGGTGACGGCCCGTTGGGCCTTGAGAAACGTTGCCGTCTGATTTCCCAGGGCTGCGCCCTGGGCTTTCGAGTCAGGCCCCGTTGGGGCCGAGGAGCGAGACCCTGCGTACAATGGCGACCACACTCCTTCCGAAGTCTCGGAAGACTTCGGAAGTCTTCGCCGGGGGAACGATATCGCAATCGCCGAGTGCTGTGCCACTCGCCGCATCGGAAGGAACCGCTGCATTTCAGGGCAATCCGTCGGCGGGACAACATCGCTTGCGTTTCTGCTGAGCGAAATATTCTCCCCCCTGCCCCGCTGATGCTGGCATCGGACCGGCCTTCGCTGATAGTCTTCCGCCGACACGGTGCGGGAGCGCGGTCCGCCGCGAGGATCTCCTGCACCGTCCCCCTCCGATGGAGCGCCCGTCCCCATGAAGTTTCGCTTTCCGGTCGTCATCATTGACGAGGACTTTCGCACAGAAAACACATCGGGTTCGGGGATTCGCGCGCTGGCCAAGGCCATCGAAGATGAGGGGATGGAGATTCTGGGAGCCACCAGTTTTGGCGACCTGTCCCAGTTTGCCCAGCAGCAGAGCCGCGCCTCGGCGTTCATTCTCTCGATCGACGACGAGGAATTCACCAGCGCTGCCGGACGCGACCCCGAGCATGTGCTGAACAATCTGCGCGGGTTCATTCAGGAAATCCGCCTCAAGAACACGCACATCCCGATCTATCTGTACGGCGAAACGCGGACCTCCAGCCACATCCCGAACGACATTCTGAGGGAGCTGCACGGCTTCATTCATATGTTCGAGGACACGCCGGAGTTCGTGGCCCGGCACATCATTCGCGAGGCGACGGCCTACACCAACGGCCTCGCCCCGCCGTTCTTCCGGGCCTTGATCCACTATGCCCAGGACGGGTCGTACTCCTGGCACTGCCCCGGTCACTCGGGCGGCGTGGCGTTCCTCAAGAGCCCCGTCGGGCAGATGTTCCACCAGTTCTTCGGCGAGAACATGCTGCGGGCCGACGTGTGCAACGCGGTCGAGGAACTCGGCCAACTGCTTGACCATACCGGCCCGGTGGCGGCCTCGGAACGGAACGCCGCCCGCATCTTCAGTGCGGATCACTGTTACTTCGTGACCAACGGCACGTCGACCTCCAACAAGATGGTCTGGCACTCCACGGTCGCATCGGGCGACATCGTGGTCGTCGATCGTAACTGTCACAAGTCGATCCTGCACTCAATCATCATGACGGGGGCCGTCCCGGTCTTCCTGATGCCGACCCGCAATCACTTGGGGATCATCGGGCCGATTCCGCTCTCGGAGTTCACTCCCGAAGCCATCCAGAAGAAGATCGAAGCCAACCCGTTCGCAGCGGCCGCTCAGAAGCGGCACCCGGAGCGGAAGCCACGCATCCTGACGATCACGCAGAGTACGTACGACGGCATCATCTACAACGTCGAGATGCTGAAAGAGTTGCTGGACGGCAAGATCGGTACCCTGCACTTCGACGAGGCGTGGCTGCCGCATGCGACGTTCCATACGTTCTATCGCGACATGCACGCGATCGGGGCGGATCGCCCGCGACCGAAAGAGTCGATGATCTTCGCGACCCACTCGACGCACAAGCTGCTGGCCGGGATTTCGCAGGCGTCGCAGATTCTGGTGCGTGAGTCCGAGACGCAAAAGCTCGACCGCAACATCTTCAACGAAGCGTATCTGATGCACACGTCGACCTCGCCGCAGTACGCGATCATCGCGTCGTGCGATGTCGCAGCTGCGATGATGGAGCCGCCGGGCGGGACAGCCCTCGTCGAAGAGTCGATTATGGAGGCCATCAACTTCCGCCGCGCGATGCGGAAAGTCGACGACGAGTGGGGTGCGGGCTGGTGGTTCAAGGTCTGGGGACCAGACAGGCTGGCCGAAGAGGGGATCGGTGAGCAAGCCGATTGGATGCTGGGATCGGATGAGGACTGGCACGGGTTCGGCAACATCGCGCCGGGCTTTAATATGCTTGACCCGATCAAGGCCACGCTGATCACGCCGGGCCTCAATGTCCAGGGGGACTTTGCCGAGACCGGCATCCCCGCGTCGATCGTGACCCGCTATCTGGCCGAGCACGGGGTCATCGTCGAGAAGACCGGCCTGTACTCGTTCTTCATCATGTTCACGATCGGCATCACCAAGGGCCGCTGGAATACCCTGGTGAGTGCCCTGCAACAGTTCAAGGACGACTACGACAAGAACATGCCGCTGTGGCGCATCCTGCCGGACTTCTGCAAGGAGTACCCGCGCTACGAAGCCATCGGCCTCAAGGATCTCTCCCAGCAGATCCACGACACTTATAAGAAGCACGATGTCGCCCGCGTGACGACCGAGATGTACACCTCGGCCATGCAGCCCGCGATGAAGCCGTCGGACGCCTTCGACATGATGGCCCACCGCGAGATCGACCGCATCGAGATCGACCAGCTCGAAGGCCGCGTGACCGCCGTGCTGCTGACCCCCTACCCGCCGGGCATCCCCCTGCTGATCCCCGGCGAGCGGTTCAACAAGACGATCGTCGAGTACCTGCAATTCGCCCGCATGTTCAACGAGAAGTTCCCCGGCTTCGACACCGACATCCACGGCCTGGTGGAAGAGGTGAATGGGAAGCGAAAGTATTATGTGGACTGCGTGCGCGGGATTTGAGGGGGGGGGACAGCTGTCAGCGATCAGCCGTCAGCCAGGCGAGCCATGCTTCTTCAGCCCACGTCGGGGTGGCCCAGACATCGCTTTGGATGTCTGGGTGACGAAGGAACAAGAGGGATTGAATGGTGAGCGTCTCCCTCGTAACCTCTTGTTGTTCCACAACCCAGACGCTCAAAGCAGCGTCTGGGCCACCCTGCCTCGATGTTCAGAGAGAGAACATGACCTACTTGGAACTGTTTGAACGAGTCGCTGAGCATGTCCGGCGCCAGGGCGTGAAGGTCCGGTTCGAACGCGGAGAACCGTTGACGCCCGTTGCTATAGAACTCGAGCGTGCCCAGGCGTTCATTCCGTTCCCGCCGTCACTGCTCGATCTCTACGCCGAGATCGGTAGCGGGATGGAGTTTGCATGGTCTTCGAAGGACAACGACCGACTCTTTGCAAATCACGAGATTCCGAGGATCGAAGAGTGTGCCCCCAAGTCGTTCGACAACGTGAGTTGGCTCCCCGAATGGCAGGACGACAACGAATTCCCTCACGTCAAGGATCCCGCGCTGGCAAAGAAGACGGCACTCAAGATGCGAGCTTGGCTTCGCTTCATAAGCATCGGGAATGGCGATAGCTTTTGCCTCGATACGTCACGGGACCCATCGCCGGTTCTGTTCAATAAACACGATTGGTTCGATGGCGGCACTGGTGAAAATGGTCATCAGATCGCCGATTCGCTCTGGGATTTCTATTCACAATGGGCACAGGTGTGCTTCCAGTTCCCGCGCAGCCTCTGGTGGCCGGTTGTCTTCAATAAGACGGGTGTGGGCATCGATTGGGCGAGCGAAGAATTCCAGGAGCCATTTCGATTGCCTACAGTAGAGCGCTCAGGCACAGCCTGACCTACCTTGCTGATTTACGGTCGTGGTGATCGAATACCTGTCAGAAATGTGCATGCGTATTTCTGACAACTCCTGGTCCATTGCGTCTTGCTTCCTGTCAGAAATGTGGATACACTTTCCTGACAGGAGCCACTGCCAATGGATACCACATTTCAAGCCCAGATCCTGGACCGAATACGTCGTCACGGGCGAGGTAACGTATTCACCACCAAGGACTTTCTGAGTATCGGTTCAAGAGAAACTGTAGATCAAACGCTCTCTCGGTTGGCGAAAGCAGGCGTTGTGCGACGGCTGGCGCGGGGGCTGTACGACTACCCACGAGTCAACAAGCGACTGGGGATCTCGATCTCTCCGGATGTCGCCGAAATCGCTGAGGCCATGGCGCGCCAAACCGGAAGCCGGATCGCTCCCTCGGGAGCCACAGCTGCCAACCGCTTGGGGCTTTCCACTCAGGTTCCCGCCAAGCCAGTTTATCTGACCGATGGCCGGAGTCGCGAGCTCCGGGTGGGCGAGTATGTCATTGTGGTGAAGCATGTGGCTCCCAAAGAACTGCCGGGCGGGGCGAGAACCAGCGCCATGGTGCTGCAAGCGCTGCGGCACTTGGGACAGGACGCCGTCGACGCGGCGGTCCTCAGCAAGATTCGGAACGCACTGCTCCCCAAGCAGCGGACTCGATTGCTCACCGATACCCGGTACACGACCGATTGGATTGCTGCAGCGGTCCGCAAAATCGTGAGTGGAGAAATCGACGAGGTGCCGCATGGATGACGTTGCACGGCTTCCGAGAAACGATCGTTTGGATTTGTTCACGGCATCTGCGGGCCGGCGCGGGATCAGTCCGATCGTCGTCGAAAAAGACTTTTGGGTCTGCTGGACTCTGCAGCGAGTCTTTGCACTTCAGAACCCACCGGCCAGCTTGGTGTTCAAGGGGGGCACTTCACTGTCGAAGGTCTGGGGCGTGATTGACCGCTTCTCGGAAGATGTGGATCTCTCGTTCAATCGAGATCAACTCGGCTTTGGCGGCGAGTCTGACCCTGCATTAGCGGCTTCCGGTAAGCAGCGCATTCGAATGCTGGAGAAATTAGTCGATACCTGCATCTCGATGATCCGCGACCAGTTTCTGCCTCAGTTACGAGAGGCCATCGCCAAGGCTCTGGGTGAATCCACCCAAGAGTGGAGTCTGGAGATCGATGCGGACGACCCGCAGGCGATACTCTTTCACTATCCATCCAGTTCCACGCGAGGTGCGAGCGCTGGAATGGGGTATTTGCGGCCGCTCGTGAAGCTTGAACTGGGGGCTCGCAACGAACATTGGCCCAGTGAAGCGGCCACCATTCGGTCATTTGCCTCGGAAGATTTTCCAAACCTATTCGCTCAACCACACGCCAGTGTCACAGTAGTTTCAGCAGAGCGCACCTTCTGGGAAAAGGTCACAATCCTCCACCGGTGGCATCATGCCGGACCGGACCGCCCCTTGCGGGATCGACAATCCCGACATTACTTTGATGTCTACAAGCTGTATCAGTCAGAGATTGGTCAACGCGCATTGGCCAACCCAGACCTTCTCCGGAGCGTGGCCCAGCATCAAGAGGTCGTCTTCGCCGCCAAGTGGGCCAACTACGCCGAGGCCGTCCCCGGTACACTGCGGATTATTCCGCCGCCGGAACTGCTGCGAAGATT
Source organism: Planctomycetota bacterium (assembly GCA_043778825.1). GTDB lineage: Bacteria > Planctomycetota > Planctomycetia > Planctomycetales > Planctomycetaceae > TH-plancto1. Next base: position 17,662 of record JAYWFM010000343.1, read on the forward strand.
GAAACAGGACTATGCCCAGATGCGGGAAATGATCTTCGGAACACCTCCCACATTCGAACAGATCATGGAAGCGTTGCTGGCGTTGGAGGATGCCGTGAACGCGAGTACGACTTGAATAAACGTTCTCTGCTTCCACTCCGATATCCACGGTCTGGTGGAAGAAGCGAATGGGCATCGCAAATCTTTCGGGGCTAGAGTGACACATCACCATGCAGTATTACCTCGAACACACCGCAACCTGCGTCTCCGCGATTGCGGGAGCGCTGGCGGCGCGGGGCAAGCAGGTTGACCTGTTCGGGGTGGTCGTGCTTGCTCTGGTGACCGCTCTGGGCGGCGGGACGCTGCGGGATGTGATCCTTGATGCGCGGCCGGTGTTCTGGGTGGCGGATTCGAGCTTTGTGGTGACGGCGATCGTTAGTGCGCTCGTGGTGTTTGTGGTGGCGAGATTTCGCTCGCTCTCGACGACTCCGTTGCTCTGGGCCGATGCGGGGGGACTCGCACTGTTTACGGTCGTGGGGGTCGAGAAGTCACTCGCGGCTGGGGTCTCACCGACGGTCGCGGTCGTCATGGGAGTCATCACCGGCACGGCGGGCGGGATGATGCGTGACGTGCTGACCGGCGAGATCCCGCTGGTGTTCCGCAAGCAGATTTATCTGTATGCGACCGCGTGTCTGTGTGGGGCACTGGTCTTCGTATTGCTGCGTGGGGCGGTCGAGAACTCGCTGCTCCGCCTGCTGGCAGCTGGGACCACGCTGGCTCTGCGCGTGGCCGCGATCTGGTGGAAGATTCACCTGCCGGAGTTTGAGGCTCGCGAGGAACAGCCCCCCAGTGACCGCAGCCCCCGATGAGCCACGCCCACACCGCCGCCATGGCCAGCTCCTCGTCGAGAATCATCCCATGGCGGGTTTCGAATGCAGGGGGCAGAGCGAGGACTCAGCGTCGACGGGGACCGAACTTGACGGTGGCTCCCAGCATGATCGAGTCGATGGAGGCTGTACTCTTGATTGAGGTGGCGGGGACCGGACCCAACCCCGGCAGCACGATCGGGCCTTGGCTCGAATTCTCGAAAGCGTGCAGGTAGGTCAGAGACAACACAAAATCGTCGGTGATTTCGTACGAAGCACCGGTAGTGAGCACGTGCTGGATGATCAGGGGCGAAGCGACATTGGCAGAGACCTGGCTGCTGGAGATCGGGTTTTGGTTCCCGCTATATCCCACTCGCACCGACAGTTCATCGCTCAACTGATACTGAGATCCCAAAGCCACGGCGAAGATGTTCTGGAACCCCAGACCTCGTAAGGCCCCGTTGGGACCGAAGCCGGAATCGCCGAAGCCGTCGGTGCTTTCGAAGTCGAGATACCGGACATCCGCTGCGAGTAACACGCCGTCAATCCCCTTGTAAGAGGTCCCCACCGAGATGATGGACGGGCAATCGAGATTGAAATCGAAGGAGCGCGGGGCACCGAAATTGTCGGAGGCACTGAAGCGATTCGGCTGGAACCATTGGGTACTCTTATAGGACGCACCGAAGTCCCACATATCCGCCTGGTAGTACGCACCGAGCGTGAAGCCGCAACCCCAGGCCGAGCGGGAATGCGTCCCATTCGGGTAAGGTCCGGCAGGAGGGTTCGGGGACGTGATGAGGGCCGGATCCAGCTGCGCCGTGGCAATATCCAGAACGGGACTGAACGACAGGGAGAACTGATCACTCACTTCGTAGACCAGTGCCGGAGCAATTTGCAGCACGGAATATTGGGAGTAGATCGGGCCAAAGCCCAGTCCCGCGGGCGGAGCCGCCTGGAGGGGATTGGTCGTGCTGCCCGCATAGTTCAGGCCGAAGCCCGACATGGCAAAGACTCCCAAACCATAGGTGAAGGAGGAATCCTCCGGATGAAACGCCAGAGCGATCGTCGGCAGTGGAAAGACCGAGTCTTCGCTTTCGGTACTGCCCGAGCCGAGGCCCAGACCGGCCCCGTTGGCGAACATGCTCGCGTGCGGGAACAGCAGTTCGACCCCCACCTCAAGCTCCGATCGTTTCAGTCCCGAGAGCGTCGCCGGGTTCCAGAATAACGCCCCGCCCGCCGACAATGGGGCCGCTGTGGATGCGCCTCCCATGGACCGATTGACGGCACCAGTCCCAGACAGCACGGGACCGAATTGAGCCGCCACTGGCGTCGCAGTCAGGACCAGAACGCCCCCGACCATCCAGAATATGGAACTGCCAAAGACTGAAATTCTTGCAATTCCCATCGCATCCTCCGTGATTTCGACCAGTGCCACCCGCAGCCAGTATCGACCCGGGCCAAACTCCGAGTGGACCCGCTCCGGTTCTGGCCCCGACTTGAGGGAAACAATTCAAGCCGCGACAGCAGACATTTCCCAATCCGCAATGTCAAAATTGACCAAGCACTGCCATCTGGAGTGCAAAGGCTGCATTCTCCCGTCCGTCTCATCCCGCCATCGCCACGCGATCCGAACCCCGGCTGGTCTGGTTCCCCCAGAGAGTCACGTCCACACGCCACGCTCTGCAAAAATCCTCGGCCTGGCCAACTTCGGCAGCAAGCACCGTTTGACTAAAACAACCAGTAACGAGCCGAAAGGTCAATTGCAGCCCCCGTCAATGACAGCAGACCGGGGCAGACGGGGGCGTATCTGTGAAAAAAGATCTATCGCAACCCTGTTTGCAAAACTCCAGTGTCGACGCAAGTCGTTACTGAATTGAATGTTCCCTGGAGGGCTCGAACCTCCAACCTTCGGCTTCGGGAAATGCCTTCCGTAAGTTCGGTCTCAATGCTCAGACTCGTCACATCTTATGTCAATCAATCGCCTTTGCAAAGTGTGGCAAATCAGTACAAAAGTCGACACTCCGCGCGGAAGCCGACAGCGTGATGCCAGAAGGTGGCCCAAAGTCGCCGGATTCTCCGAATCCGGTGAGCCACGGTGCCCTGCGGTGAGGTCGTCTTCTGGGCGCATGCAGTTCGCTCTGGCTGGGGGGCTGTTCTGCTGGGCGGGCGTCGATTCACCGGACTCGGAGAGTCCTGCGACTTTGTCGGCTTCGGCGCGGAGTGTCTTCATGACCGTGCAAGTTCGACGCGGACCAAAGCGTTTTGTCTAAGGGCAAGTTTAAGCAGCAGACGATTTGTGTTATCGTCGAATAGGAGGCGGTCCATGAAACCGCCTTGAACCTGTGCCCACTGAACATGCCGTCGCGAGTCTCCTGACGGGTTCGCGTTGTGAAACCATTCGCGTGTCAGCAGACTCACTCGCTTCTCCCAGAGGATTTTCACAAGTGCCCACACCTCGACAGTCATCTCGTCGTCAGTTCCTTCAAGGCATCGCAGCTGCGGGAACTGCCAGTATTCTGCTCCCGTCATCGAACCGGGCTTTCGGCTTTGAAGCGTCGAGCGAGCGTCCGGTGTTTGCGACCATCGGCCTGCGGAACCAGGGCTGGGCCATCACCAGCAAGTCGTTCGGCTTCGCGGATTTTGCAGCTCTTGCGGATGTCGATGCCCACGTGCTGGGGGAGAACGTCGCGAAGGTGGAGAAGGCGCAGGGGAAGAAGCCCGACGGCTACAAGGACTACCGCAAGATCCTGGAGCGGAAGGACATCGATGCGGTGATGATAGCCACGCCCGACCACTGGCACACGAAGATCGCCGTCGAAGCGATGCTGGCGGGCAAAGATGTCTACTGTGAAAAGCCGCTCACCTTGACGATCGACGAAGGCAAGCTGATCGAAAAGATCGTCACGCAGACCGGTCGAGTCTTTCAAGTCGGCACGATGCAGCGGACCGAGATCGACCAGCGTTTCCTGACGGCGATCGCTCTGATTCGAGACGGTCGCATCGGGACGGTGAAGAAAGTGACATGCAGCATCGACCGCATGGAGTCGTCACCGATGATTCCGGAAGTGGCAGCCCCTGAGCAGATCGACTACGACCTCTGGCTCGGGCCAGCCGCGAAGGTTCCGTACCGAGCACTGCCGGAGATGCGACAGGGTTACGGCGGCGGCGTGCCGCTGTATAGCAATTGCCACTACTCGTTCCGCAACTGGCACGAATACTCCGGCGGAAAGCTCACCGACTGGGGAGCCCATCACGTCGACATCGCGTGCTGGGCACT
>JAYWFM010000344.1:0-3762 GCA_043778825.1 Planctomycetota bacterium
TAGCCTGCTCCGGAGCAGGCTAAAGCCTGAACTCCAACAGGGAGGGGAGGCCACCCTCACGGCTTCGCCGCCCGCAGGTCGAGGCACTTCAGCGTCGTGGCATCGCGCACATACAATAGCCCGTTTGACAAAGCAGGCAGCGCCCGCGTCACACCGGTAAGCACCTGTTCGCGGGCCAGCTCCGTGTACCCCTCCGCATTCGGCTCGACCAGCACGAGTTCCCCGTTCGTCTTCAGCAGCAGCAGCTTCCCGTCGACGAGGATCTGCGTGCCATAGCCGAAATTCTGCTCGGTCCACTTCAACTGCTTTGTTTTCGGATCAAAGCACTTGAGGTCGGCGGGGCCGGTATCGTCGCGGCCATCGATGCCATAGAACAGCCCCCCCAACAGGATCGGAGTGGCGTACTGGCTGGCAAAGATTTCTTCCTTGGCATAGTCCGTCACGAACGTCGGAAACTCCAGATGCCCCGAGAGCGCTCCGACGCCATAGCTGCTGGTCAGGAAAATCTGCTTCCCCTGAATGACCGGGGAGGCTCCGTTGACGGTCGGGCCACGCGCTCCGAAGGGGACTTCGAAGATCGGGCTGCCTTTGGTGACCTCGATCCCCACGCACTTGAGACGGGTGATGATGATGGCGATCGGAATCCCCTCCACATCCATCAGCACCGGGGAGGAGTAGCTGGCGTCGTCGGCGACCTTCTGCCAAAGGGTGGCCCCGTCCTTGAGATGGAAGGCCACGACCCCGGCGTTCTGCCGCTTGCCGCCGACGTTGACCACCACGCGGTCCGCGACCACCAGCGGGGCACTCCCGGCCCCGAAGTACCCCGTCTCCGCACCGAAGTCGGTGTGCGTGGCCCGCGTCCAGTCTTGTTTTCCGGACATCAGATCGTGGCAGGTCAGAACCCCTTCCGCTCCGAATGTCAGCACCTTGCCCTGCGAGATCGTGGGGGTACACAGCGGGCCGTTCTCGCTGCCGTATTGCGGTCGGAAGGCCGTCGGATGCGAATCCTTCCACAGCGGCTTCCCGGTCAGGGCGTCGAGGCACTCGATGACCTCTTCATCGTTCACGCGATGGAACAGCACCGCCCGGCCCTGAGAGACGGCGATCCCCGCGAACCCGCTGCCGACCGGACGCGACCAGGGGGACTTCAGCGGCCCCTTCCAGCTCGAGGCGATCTTCTCGCTCGGATCGGCCATCCCGTTCCGCTGAGGGCCGAGTACCTGCGGCCAATCGGCGGCCTGAATCGAGACACTGGCTGCTCCGAGGAGCCAACCCAGAACGAACAGAACGGACCTCATTGTCATGTCTTTCTGGATCGGGGGCATCTCTCAGGGTCGCCACGTTTCGCCAGAACGTGGGCGACTTGGCGTGCGTGCCCGCCCTCTGGCGAGGGGCAGCTACGACTCACTCGGGACCGTGCGAAGTATAGCCTGCTGGTGCGTGCGGGGAGCAGCCTAAAGGCTGGACTCCAACGGTCATGGTCCCGTGGACGGGGAATCGCTCCCCCGGACCGGCACCAGCCCCGCCTGTTTCGCTGCCGGAGTCGGGTCTTCATACGGGAGGCACTTCAGGTACTCGACCAGGTCGGCGATCTGTGATTGGGTCAGGTGCTTGGTCTTGCCGTGCTGGTCGTCGGGGTTGAGGGTGGTGAGAACCTCGGCGAGAGTTTGGGACTGGCCGTGGTGCAGGTACGGAGCTGAGCGGTAGACGCCCAGCAGGGTCGGCGTGTCGTAGGCGGGTTCCATCTTTTCGGTCGGGTCGGATTTGCCCGTGCCGACATCGTGCAGCTTCCGCTCGGCCCCCGGTTGAGAGTCGCTGAACAGCGGGCCGGTGTGGCACTTCGCACAGCCGACCTGCTCGTTGAAGAAGAGTGCCTTGCCGCGTTGGGCGGCCTCGTTGAGGCCCTGCTTGGCGTGCGGGCTGAGGGCGAATGTGTGCGTGTTGGTGTAGACGGCGAGGGCGTCGAGGGTCGGGGACAACCCCTGGTTCGGCTTGTCGAGCGACTCGTGGATCGTCCCCCGCACGAGACCGCGCCCCTGCATCAGCGGGCCGCGGATCGTGTGCTCGAAGTCCTGCACCTCGTCCCGGTCAGCCGACCAGTGCAGCGGGTGCGTCCAGGTCAGACCGAACAGCGGCTGGGTGTCGCGGAGGCCCTCGGGTTGCTGCCAGACGCGGCCGTCCGAATCGCCATCCGGATGACAACTGGAGCAGGAGATCCAGCGGCGTCCGACCATCGGCTGGTTGGCGGAGTAGAACATCTTTTTGCCGAGGAGGGTCTCCTCGTCGAGCGGCGACGAACAGACCGGAATCGTGGCGACCGGTTGCAGGCTCTTCGTGCTGTACTGCACGACGTTGAAGTCGAGGGCGTTGTAGACGAAGAACGACTGGCCATCGGGCGCGACGCGGACCGCGCGCGGATTGGCGCCGAGTGGAATGGTCTGTCCGTGGCGGATTTCGCGGTAATTGTCGTCGAGCACCTCGCACACGAACATGTCATCCGTGCCGCTGAAGACGACATAGAGCGTGTTGCCATCGGTCGAAAGGGCGACCTCCCACGGGTTGGCGACGACGAAGACTCCATTGAACGAGTCCATCTGCATCCGCTTGCGGCGGGTCTCGGCCTGGGAATCGACATCCAGGATGGAGACATACGGGAAGATCGAGCCGTTGCCGTGAGCGACCGTGGTCTTGGAGCGTTGATGCGGGATGTACACCTTGGGACGGGTGGGGTGGACGACGATCTGCCGGGCGAGGTTGTCCTGCTCGGAGCCGATCCACTCCTCGACCTGTTTGCCGGTCGCTCGGTCGAACGAGCGAGCGATGCCGGTGTAATACTCGGTGATGTAGACCCGCGAGTCGTCGGGGGACAGGGCGATCCCGCGCGTGGTCTTGCCCGCCTCCCAAGTGCGGACGATGGCCTGCGAAGTGGTGTCAATCTCGACGACCTGGCCGGGATAGCTCAACGTCACATAGACCTTGGCCCCATCCTGTGTGGAGACCACTCCATAAGGCTCGTCAAACACAGGTGTCCGCGCCAGTTCCTTCCCGCTGTCTGCATCCACAAAGACGACCTCATCGTCCCGGAAAACTGCCACAGCCAGCGCATGAGTTGCACCGAGGAAGCTGACGCCTTCGGGGTAGTGACCGACTGGAATCTCGTGGATCGTTTTACGCGTGGCCAGGTCCACGATCGACACCGACCCGCTGTCGCGGTTCGAACAGGCGAGTAACTTCCCATCGGTCGAAATGTCCATCAGGCTGTTGGATGACCCGGCTTGTGCCTCTCCCAGACAGCACAGACCGAGCGCGACCAGCGTGAGTCTGACCAAAGTCCACGGGGCCTGATGTCTCATCGGGAGGGTTCCTGTGCCTGTTCGGGCGCTGTGCCGGATGCCGCAGATCCGCGTTTCGGACTTCGTTGTACGTCAGTCGGGGGAGTCTCGCAAGGCGAGCGGCGGAGTGGGGAGGATCCCGTAGTGTTTCACACGGGGCCAGTTTTCAGTCGTCAGTTTTCAGTTCTCAGAAAGCCGCTGAGTTCCCGGGTGTGGAGAAGTGAGTGGCCGTGCGGAGTGTGCGTGCATCAGATAAGTCGGCAGCCGTGAGATTCTGCCCCCTCTCCCCCGCGATCGATGTGGCTTTCGGGGAGGACTCCATTGTGCGGGAAAGGGCTGGGGTGGCCTGGTGAAACGGGCGGAAGTTGGGGGGCTTGGGTTTGCGGGGAGAAAGCGAATCTGTTGCGCTCAGCTGACCCCCAGAATAGGC
>JAYWFM010000345.1:0-8854 GCA_043778825.1 Planctomycetota bacterium
CCCGCTCATGCAAGAACCCCGCCAGGTACTGCGAGACCGACTCCTCTCGGGTAACGGTAAAGACTGACAGGAGTTAGGGCGACGACAGTGCCATTCGGGGCAGTATCTTCTGAAGCGGGATGTCGACCGGGACAATCAAGGCCTGGTCGACTGGCTGCGAGCTTGTCCTATCCCCGATTGGTTTGTGCCTCTCCCGTCCGAATCGACGGCTGAGTGATGAAGTATTTGGTGGATGCGAATGTGCTCTGCGAAGCCACCAAGCCGCAACCGTCCGAAGTGGTCGTGCAGTGGCTCCGTGATCACGAACCCGATCTGATCGTGACTCCGATTGTTCTGGGTGAGATTGAGTACGGAATTCTACTGATGCCAGCCGGTCGCAAGCGGACTCGCTTGCAAGAGTGGTTTCGGCAGGGAGTCCAACGGTTGCGAATCCTCGACCTCGACGCTCAAACGGCCAACGTTTGGGCAGCGTTACTGGCTCGGTTGAAAAACAAGGGACAGTCGATGCCCGTCAAGGACAGTTTGATTGCCGCATCGGCCCTGCAACACCAGATGACCATCGTGACTCGCAACCTGGCCGACTTCCGACATGTCGGAGTCCCGCTCATCGATCCCTTTGAGAATTGATTGGGATATCGCATCCTGACTTTGTTCGGGTGCATGCCACTGTGGTGGTGGAGTCGATTGATCTGTGGTGGAAAACTCGCTCAAATCCTCTTCCATGACTGGAACGAGACCGAACATCACCCAAGGACAAGCAATGGTTCGCGAATTGGTTACGGTGATTCATCTGACTTGGATGATCCTCGCGGTCGCAATTTCGGTTCACGCTGCCGATGTCTATGACACCCCCGAAACGGCGAAGGCCGACCCGGACTTCCTTCTGCAAGGCGAGTACGCCGTGAAGGGAACGGGGCTGCAAGTGGTGGCTCTCGGCGGCGGTAAGTTCATGGCGGTGAAGTATCCCGGCGGCCTTCCCGGAGCGGGCTATACCGGGACGGGCAAGCAGATCATTGAGGAAGAAGACGCCGACGCGACCAAAGTTCTCATCGCGGGCCTGAAGCTCGAGCGGGTCGAACGGGCCAGCACGACCATCGGAGCCAAGCCGCCCGAGGGAGCGGTGGTCCTCTTCGACGGCACGCCAGCCTCGGTCGACAAGCACTGGAAGCCGGGGGCCAAGTTCGCGGAGGGGCTGCTGCTCCAGGGCTGCACCAGCATCGACACCTTCCAGGACTGCACGGTCCACATCGAGTTCCGCACCCCCTTCATGCCCAAGGCCCGCGGCCAGGGGCGCGGCAACAGCGGCCTCTACTACCAGGGCCGGTTCGAGACCCAGGTGCTCGACTCGTTCGGCCTCGAAGGCAAGAACAACGAGACCGGCGGCATCTACACGATCCGCGACCCCGACCTCAACATGTGTCTGCCCCCGCTGACTTGGCAGACCTACGACTCCGATTTCACTGCCGCCCGTTATGTCGACGGCAAGAAAACCGCCAATGCCCGGCTGACCGTGCGCCTCAACGGCGTCGTCGTCCAGCCCGATACCGAACTCCCAAACACTACGACCGCAGCTCCGCTGGGTGAGTCCGCCGAGCCGGGGCCGATGTATCTGCAAGACCACGGCACGCCGGTCCGCTATCGCAACATCTGGGTTGTCCCGCGCGATGCCCAGCGCGAGGCCCGCCGACCGATCGTGCCGGGGTTCGAGCGGTTCCATGCCCTCTCCAGCGGCGACCCGGTCGAAGGTGGGCACCTCCTCATCGGGGAACTCAGCTGCGCGAAGTGCCATGCCAATGAGGTGAAGTCGACATTCGGCGTCGACCCGAAGCAGGCTCCGATCCTCAGCGAAATCGGCCGCCGGGTGCGCCCCGAGTGGTACACGAAGTTCCTCACCGATCCACAGGCCGCCAAGCCCGGCACGACGATGCCGAATATCTTCGCCGGTTGGGAACCCGCCGAGCGCGATGCGGCGGTACAGGCTCTGGCCCACTTCATGGCCTCGACCGGCACGCCGATTGAACAGGGAAGCAACAAGGAAGCAGGCCAGCGCGGCAAAGACCTGTTCCATCAGATCGGCTGCACCGCGTGTCATGCCCCGCGCGAAGGGGATGTCACCGTCCCCCATGCGACGACGATCCCGCTGGGCAAGATCGAGAAGAAGTACACGATCGCCAGCCTGATCGAGTTCCTCAAGAACCCGCACGCGGCCCGGCCCTCGGGGCGCATGCCGTCGATGCCGCTCAACGATCAGCAGTTCACCGACATCGCCAACTATCTGATCGGCGAAGAGGTCGGGAAGAACTCCTCGCCCGCGCTGCCGAAGACCCCCAACATGACCTTCAAGGCATACAAGGGAGACTGGAACACACTCCCGGACTTTGACAAACTCAAACCGACCCACGAAGGCGAATCGCGCGGCCTCGATCTGACCGTGGCCCAGCAGTCGGGCAGCTTCGGGATGCGATACGAAGGGGTGCTGCGGATCGAACGCGACGGAGCCTACAACTTCCGGGTCGGCTCCGATGACGGCAGCGCTCTGTACATTGATGGCAAGAAAGTCGCCGATGCCGACGGCACCCACCCGCATACGGTGGGCGAAGGCCGGGCCACACTCACCCAGGGGTTTCACCCGATTCGCGTCGACTACTTCCAGGGCGGCGGCGAGTGGACCCTCGAAGCCGAGATCGAAGGCCCCGGCATTCCGCGCCAACCGATTCACAAATTCGTCTCCCAGACCGCTGAATCCGCTGCCGCTCCCGAGCAGCCGGAGAAGATGCCGGAAGGGTTCGTGCTGAATGACGAACTGGTCAAGCAGGGCCGCGAGCTGTTCAGCAAAGTTGGATGCGCGGCCTGCCACGAGATGAAGATCAACAACGAGCAGCTGACCAGCCCGCCCGCCAAGGCGTTCGCGGCCCTCGACCCGACGAAGGGCTGCCTCGCCGTGAAGCCGCCGGTCGGCAAGGACACGCGGGTGCCGGATTTCGCGCTCTCACCGATCCAGCGACTGGCGGTCATCGCGGCCCTCAAAGCACCCGCTCCCGAGGCCGCTCCCAAAGCGGTGGTGCGACAGACGATGACGACGTTCAACTGCTTCGCCTGCCACGTCCGCGACGGGCTCGGCGGACCGGAGTCGGTGCGGAATGCCCTGTTCACGACGACGATCCCCGAGATGGGAGACGAGGGCCGACTGCCGCCTCCGCTGGATGGTGTGGGCGATAAGATCACCAAGGATTACCTCAACCACATCCTGACCAACGGAGCCGACGACCGCCCCTACATGCGGGTCTCGATGCCGAAGTACGGCAACGGTCGGCTGGCCAAGCTGCATGAGACGCTGATCGCTCTCGACGAGAAGACCGCCGCTCCGGTCGCGGAGTTCGACGAGGCGGAGTCGCGGGTCAAATCCGCCGGTCGCCACCTCGTGGGGGACAAGGCACTGGCTTGCGTGAAGTGCCACACGTTCGGCGACATTCGCGCGACGGGGATTCAAGCCATCGACATGCGCAAGATGACGCAGCGTCTGCGCGAGGACTGGTTCCGCCGGTATCTGTTCGACCCGCAAGCCTACCGCCCCGGCACGCGCATGCCGACCGGTTATCCGGACGGGAAAGCCACCGTCCGCGATGTCTTTGCAGGGAACCCGGTCCAGCAGATCGCCGCGATCTGGGCCTACCTGAAGGACGGCGACAAGGCCGGGATTCCGGACGGACTCCTGGCGGAAGCGATCGAACTCAAGCCCGATGGGAAGCCGGTGATCTACCGCAACTTCATTGAGGGACTTTCCCCGCGCGGGATCGCGGTCGGGTATCCGGAGAAGTGCAACATCGCGTGGGACGCCAACCGCATGAGCCTGGGTCTCGTGTGGCACGGCAAGTTCATGGATGCCTCGAAGCACTGGGTCGGGCGCGGTCCAGGGAACCAGTACCCCTTGGGTGACCATGTGACCAAGATCGAGGACATCTCCCCGGTCGCGACGCTCGCCTCCGCCGACACGCCGTGGCCGAACACGCCGCCACGCGAACGCGGGTACAAGTTCATCGGATATGATCTCGATACTCAGGGCCGTCCGTCGTTCAAGTACCGCGCCGGGACGGTGAGCGTGGTCGACTTCCCCGAACCGGTCGCTGCTGGGAATGAAGGGACCTTCCGCCGCAAGTTGACGCTCTCTTCCGAAACGCCCGTCGAGGGCCTCTACATCCGAGCCGCAGCTGGCAGCTCGATCGAACCCGGCCTGGACGGGACGTTCGTCGTCGACAAGCTCTGGACCGTCAAGGCCACCGGCGGGCCAGCGACAGTGCGAGAGTCGAACGGGCGCAAGGAACTGCTCGTGCCGGTGACGCTCAAGGACGGCAAAGCCGAAGTCACGCTGGAACTGAAGTGGTGAGTATGTGGGACGGGCACATTTGCCCTTCCGTCACGTGTCAGGGAGGTTCAACCTCGCACGCGGAATGCGAGTCGCGGAGCGACATCGCCTACGTAGCTCGGTCGCTCCGCGACCGAGATTCCTTCGCGAGCAGCCTCGCGGTATGACGTGATAAACGACCTCGCTCTGGACGGACGGGCAAATGTGCCCGTCCCACTCCCCGACTCCCGACTCCCGATTCCCCCTTGCCCGTCTCCCCCATCGAATACCCGTTCGCCTCGCACTGGCTCGACCTGTCCGGCCTGCGGTATCACTACGTCGATGAGGGAGCCGGAAAGCCGGTCCTGTTCGTTCACGGCAACCCGACCTGGAGCTTCGCCTGGCGGCGGTTCATTAAAGCCCTCAGCCCCGATCATCGTGCGATCGCGGTCGATCACATCGGCTGTGGGTACAGTGACAAGCCGCAGGAGTACGCCTACACGATCGATTCGCATGTGGCGAACCTGTGCCGGTTGATTGAGACGCTCGACCTGCGCGACATCACGCTGGTGGGCCACGACTGGGGCGGGTGCATCGGGATGGGCGCGGCGGTCGAGATGCCCGACCGGTTCTCGCGGTTCGTGCTGATGAACACCGGGGCCTTTCGGTCGAAGGCCATTCCCCTCCGCATTGCCGCCTGCCGTATTCCGGTCCTGGGCGAGATCGGCGTGCGGGGCCTCAATCTCTTTGCCGGTTCGGCATTGTGGATGGCAGTCGAGAAGCCCATGTCCCCCGAGGTCAAAGCCGGGTTCATCGCCCCGTATGATAATTGGGCCAATCGCATCGCCACGCATCGGTTCGTCACCGACATCCCGCTCGATGCTCATCACCCGAGCTATGACCGCCTAGTGAGGATCGAAGAGGGCCTGGCCCAGTTCCAGTCGCACCCGATGAAACTCTTCTGGGGCGAGAAGGACTGGTGCTTCACGACAAAGTTCCTCGACGAGTGGATTCGCCGGTTTCCCAATGCCGCTGTGACCCGCTATCCCGACGCCGGTCATTATGTCTTCGAGGACGCCCACGAGCGGATGATTCCGGAGCTGCAGAGTTTTCTGGCTTAGTTGGACAGCGCCACCTTCACAGGAATGTCCCTTCATTGGCGTCTCTCGCGCTACGGAAGGCACATCGCCAAGAAAATGGCGATGTCCAACAAGGATCGGTGCTCGAACAACAGTCGGGAGTGTCGCCTTTCGCTCCGCGAAAGGACGTTCTTTCGCGGAGCGAAAGACGACTCCCTTGGATGCCGCTGCCTGGAAACGATGGAACGCTGATTCCGACACTACTTCTTCTGACCGGTCACGCGCTTCAGCCAGCTCATGTTCTTTCCACCGGCCTCTTCCGGCTCCGGCTCCGCCTTTTTGACCGCCGGAGCTGCCATGTGCTTGATGTGCTCTTCGAGTTGGGCCTTGACCTGATCCATGCGGGCCCGCTCGCGTCCCATGCGGGCACGCTCCAGTGCCAGTTCCAGGTTCTCCCGCTGGACACCGGTTGTGAGTCGCTTCTCCAACTCCACCAAGTTCGCCAACAAATCCTCCGGCCCGAGTCCCGAATTCATGAGATCCTTCGGCAACTCTGGCAACGTGTGAGCTTGGCGCAGCTCCGTGATCAGCGTCGAGATGAACGCATCTCGCGTGGCCACGGCCTCGCGAAGCTCCTCCAGGCTGGCCGCATCGACATCAATGACCACCGGCGGTGGAGCGATCTCTTCGATCGCGATTGGCTCGGCTGCCGGGGCTGGAGAGGAGTTTCCACTCGACGCACTCCCCTGTGATGAAGATCCTCCCGAATGTGACGAAGGCAGCGACGGCGGTGTCGAACCATCGGCCATCGAAGCCTTCATCTTCTCCCAGAAACTTCCCTGCCCGGGTTCTGCTCCGATACCAGATGGGGAGGCTGGCTTCGCTGATGAGACCGCCGAAACCGGGGCCTGAAACAACCCGCCCGCTGGCTTCGAACCGGGCTTGGATTCGACGACCGTCGCATGGGACAAGCAGCCTGAGATCTCGTCCAGGCGTTGCAAAATCACCTCATAGTGATTGCTGCTCTGCCCCCAGAGATCCAGAGCCTCTTCGACGCGGCTGGTCAGTTGCCCGGTCTGCTCCATCAGCTCGCGCGACGAGCCGCCCCCGCCGCCTCCGGCACGACGATCCGCTCCGCTGCGTTGCAGACGGTCGAGCTCTTCGGCAGCTGCGCCCAGGCGTTCGGTCAACTGCTGAACGAGCGTGTCTTTGGAACGCATCTGGTCCATGAGGACAGCGATCTGCTGTGCTCCGGATTGCTCGGACTGAGTCAGGGGGGGTGAGTTGGCAGGCACAGTGCTTCGCTTTCGAGAGGGAACGCGCAGGGGTGCGCGAGTGTTCACATCCGAAAGCTAGTTTCATTTTTGCAACAGGGGCGGACACTTGGGGGAAAGTGGCGGTGGCTACCGGGCCGGATTCAACAACCGTGCAGGACTTGCGGGTTAATCACGTTCTCCGGGACGCGGCCTTGCAAGACATCGACGACCTGCTTTGCCGTCCGCTCACGCAGATTGATCAGCGACTCCGCCGACACAAACGCGATATGCGGTGTCGCAATCACTCGCGCATCCGAGTACAGCGGGTCCGCCAGATTCGGCGGCTCCGGCTCGAACACATCCAGCCCTGCCCCGCCAATTTGGTTGGCCTGCAGGGCCTCCCACAACGCCGCGTGATCGATCAAGGGCCCGCGCGAGGTGTTGATGATGACCGCGTGCTGCGGCATCGTGGCCAGCGTGCGGGCGTTCACCACATGCTTCGTCTGCGGCGTCAGAGGAGCATGCAGCGACAGGAAATCACTCCGCCGGAACAACTCCTCCAAGCTCACCATCTCGCACCCCGTCCCCCGATCATCCCCAGAGGCCGAGTGGGCGATCACCTTCAACCCCAACCCCAGCGCCTTCTGCCGCAACAACTGCCCCGTGCGACCGAACCCCAGCAGCCCCAGCGTCTGCCCCGAGATGCGACGCAGCGGCTGGCCCGCGCGCAGGTCGTACACCCCCTGCTTCATCTGGAGATAGTGAAACGCCACATTGCGAGCCAGCCCCAACAACAGGCCGAGGGCGTGGTCGACCACCTCCTCAATACAGTAATCCGGAATGTTGGTCACCAAAATCTTCTGCGAGGTCGCATACGCCACATCGATATTATCCAGCCCAATCCCCAGCCGGGCCACATGCCGACATCCCGGCGAGGCCGCGATGACCGCCTGCGTGACCTTCGCCCAGCAGGTCATGATCGCCTGGCAATCGGCTGCCAGTCGGCTCAAGGTGGCCTCATCCCCCGCCGGGGCTTCGATCAACTCAATCCCCGCCGCAGCCAGAATCCCCCGCTCAATGGAATTGTCCGCCCACGGACGGTCAGTCAGAAGAACTCGCCGGGTCATGTCTGCTCACTTACACTTCGATGGAATCCCCTGCCCCGCCACCAGCTCCCCTGGCCTCCGGTGCTGTGGGAACGCAGCGGATGGTAAGCCATCCGGCTCCAAAACTCGCGTCTCGCCCCCGAATTCCCGGTTCAACGCACTATTTGGGGGGATTTCGGATTGCCTGACGGCATAAGGATTTACGGAGGTATGGCTCCGATGTCCAATCAACGGTGTCCAGCGCCAGTCCGCTGATATAATGCTAGAACGCCAGCGCCGTAATAATCTCCGAGCCATACTCGTCCCGCTTCGGCAGGCCGGGAATCTGCGGCACGCGTCCATCCGGTCCCGCATGAATCTGATACGCGACCAACACCGCTTGACCATTAATAATCCGCCACACCGCTCGCGAATACCGCAGTGGGCATTCTTCCCGCGTGTGCCCTCTCGGCCAGATGTCCTCGTGCCGCGTGGCCAACGCCAACTTATAATCCGTGCTGATCCGTCCCCGCCGCTCCGACTTCTGCTTCTTCTTCTACGAAGGCACGCCGTTTTGCGGAGCCGCCTCCCGCCGCTGCTCTTCCGCCCGCAACGAATACGCCTCCTCCAACCGCTGCGTCGGATTCTTTTGCCGCAGCTGATGGATATCCTTCTCCATCTCCACAATCCGCTTCCCCTGCCGCTCGATCAGTTGAGCCTGCTCCCGATGACTTATCTCCAACACCTCCAGCCGTTCCTGCAACCGCAAAACCAAGGCCAGCACCTCGCCCGATGTCAGGTCATGGAGTGGAATCCGTTCCATCACCGATCAGTACCAGATCATGCCCAAGCCTGTCATCAGCAATCGACGCACATTGGACAGCTACCGAATAGGGTCAGTCCCTGGAACAACGGGTGATCGAGAGTGAACACGCCCCCTTGAGGTGACTCATGGCAACGCCGCCACTTCACAACTCCAAGACGACAGGCTGGAAGCCTCAGTCTTACCCACATTTCTGCATCATCGCATCCGCACCGCGGGCCATCAAGAGGAGCGTTTCATCGCCGCGCCAGATGGTCTGCCAGCCGGGT
>JAYWFM010000346.1:0-8854 GCA_043778825.1 Planctomycetota bacterium
TCCGTGGTCATTGCATCACTCGGAAGCCCTGCCCCTGAAGGGGTTGAAGTGCCGCTCGAATCCAAGGGATTCTGCGTAGAATCGCGACCACACTCCTTCGGAAGTCTGGTCTCACGCGAAAGAGTCCGGGGCCTTACCGCCTCTGGCTCGCCTGCTTGTTCGGGGATGGTTGCTCCGTTCGTGCGGCGAGCAACCCCTGGATGCCAGTCATGAATGCGAGAGACGCTGCATCCCCGTCGATGTTCTCGATCGTGATCCTCAACGGCTCCAGCATCGACCGCCAGGCCTCAGCGATCCCGCCACTCCCGATCAGCAACACGCGCCCGCTGGCGAGGTAGCCCGCCCGGCGAAACACATCGAGTCCCTCGGCGGCGAAGGCTCCGACGAGGAACGCCAGCCGCTGTGGAGCCGTCACGCGCGAGGCGGCCTGCACCTCCCACAGCCGGACCGCGAACAGAGTCCGGCTGAGTCCGGAGCGACTGAACATCTCGGCCCCGCGCTGGCACCAGCTGGCATCGAGCGATTCGGGGCGGCCACTGGGAACCGCGCTGGCCAGGATGGTTTGCGTCATCACCGCGTGCAGCATCTCGCCCGAGAGCGTCGTCCAACTGCCGGTGATTTGTCCCTGCGAGTTGACCTGAATCGCCTTCCAGTGTGACCCGAGGTTGAGGACCGTCAGCGGCTGTCCGGGCCGCTGTCCGGCGAGCCCCAGGCAGAGCGTCTCCTCGCCCCGCATCAGGTCGGTCGATTCGATGTCCTCATCCTGGAACCAGGCCCCAGAACGCACGCCCGGAAAGAGCACGAGCGGCAGGTCGCTGATCTCCGGCAGGAGTAACTCGACACGGCCAGCGGCGATCTCCGCCAGCCCAGCGGGGGCGTCTTGATGGACCAGCTCCTTCAGCCCCAGCGACGAGGTAATCATCCCGGCTGCGGCGATGAGCTGGGGCTCTGAGGTCGATTGGCTTCTGACCGACGCCACGAGATCGCGGATCGCTTCGGAGAGTCGCTCCGCATGACCATCGCGGGCGGTGTCGCGCACACCGACGGGAACAGTCGCCGCCGCGAGGACCACTCTGTTCTCCACCAGCCAGCCCCGCGAGGTGGTCGTCCCGGCATCGATCGCGATGAAACAATCAGACAAGGCATCACTCCGTGGGGGGCGCATCCGCGTGAGAGGCCACCTGGGCTTGCGAGGCTGCCGCCGCTTTCAACAGCGTCACAGCCACCCCCGACAGAGCGACCACGCCCCCCAGCACCACGACCCACACCAGCGTGCGATTTTCCTCGGCCCACGCCGGCTGCGGCGAGACATCGTGATAGGTGGGGTTCTTTTCTCCCGATAATACGGAGAGGGTGGTCAGCCGCTCGACATCCGGCAAGGTGCTGATGCGGGCCAGATCGTAGCTCGGGGCGCTGACCTTGCCGCCCACGTATAAGAGGACGGGGTGCGAGGCGGCACTGAGCGACTTCACCGGAACCGCCAGCGACCGCTCGATGCCATAGGCCCGCGCCGACTCGACGTTCAACGGCTGGTCGTCCCCGTTCTGGATCTCCAATCGCAAACGCTTCGACTGCTGGGGCGTGAACGAGATTGTGGCCATGTGTCCTTGCGAGACTTTGGCTAGATGAAACAGTGGGACGGTGGTGATCGGCGAGGAGCTGGTCGCATCGATGGAGAGCAGATGGGCGTTGCGGTGGTACTCGTCGGCCCCACGGATTTCGAATTCCATGCGGTCGATGGGGACCGGTCCGGCGAGGGTCATGTCAGTGCGCGTGATCTTCCGATCGGAGCGGACTTCATTGGTCACCAGCAGGGGGTAACTCATCCGCGGGGCCGCGCGACGCCGGACCATGCGGGCGGTACAGCCCGTGATCGTCAGCGGGGCCTGGCCCTCGTTCTCGATCACGATGCGGTAGTAGCGAAAGTGGCTGCGGGGGCAGGGGATGGTGGACTCGGTCAGGCGCAGCGAGCCGCGCGTGCGGTCGACCAGAAACCCATCATCCACGAGCAGTTCCCCGTCTGCACCGTCCGCCTCGTCGGCCCCGTACAGACGCAGTGAGCGCACGTACTCGCGTTCGGGGGACGTCACGGAGAGACGCAGGCTCTCGATCGGTTCGGTGATATCGGTGGCACTGACGACGTACTCGGTGTTGTCGGCGATTTCCTGGCGACTGACGATCGGCAGATTCTGGTCCGCCTGGCCGAACTCGTCCGTGGGGGAGATCAGGACGTAGGGAATCTGCGTCGAAACGCCCTGTGCATTGACACTGAGCAGCCGCAGGTCGTCGAGGTTCCGCTGGCTGGCGTCGTAGATCTCGGGGGTCAGTGGGATGCGGACGAAGTTCGGGTCGGTGTTCGCGTTCACCAGCTTGGGGTCAAACATCTCCAGTTCGAAGCGGTGGGTGAACTGCGTGGAGAGGTCGGGTTCGGCCTCTTCCGTCCCAGCCATCGTAGCGGACCCCAGAGCGAGCGTCGCAGCCAGCAGCCAGCACACCGGTTTGATCCAGTCCTTGAGCTGATCGCGGAATCGGCGGTACAGAAACCCGGTGGCGAACAGCGTGATCCCCAGCCCGATGCACGCCGCCCAGCGGATCGTTTTGTCGAGATACCAGATGTCGTACAGGAACACCTTGAGCGTCGTCAGGGCGAACAGCCCGAGGGCCAGAATCCGGATCGGGGCCGACCGCTTGACCAACCCCGCCCCCGTCGTGGCGATGGCCAGCAACGCCCAGGTGCCGGTGATGGCCAGTGCCGTGGCTGTGCGCCAGTCCTGTTGTTTGCCGAAGGCGAAGACCTCGGTGGTGAACATCAAGAACGCGATGGCGTACGCGAACAGACCCAGCGGCAGGCCGCCCTGCGTCGGGATGAGGTACTCGCGATTCTCGGCCTCCCTGTCTTCTGCGACCAGCATCCTCCCGGCCCACGCGGAAGCGACCGCCAGCAGGAAACAGACCCCGCGCGGATTGAGGAACGGGATCAACCACACTGTATCGAGAGTGCCGCGCACGCGCGATCCCCAATCCCCCAGCGTCCCCACAAACAGCACCACAATCACCCCTGCCAGTCCCACATAGAACACCTGCGAGAGCCCGGTCAGCGGACCCTGTTGGATGTCGAACCGGTGTCCGACCCACCGCGTCAAATACGCGAAGATCGCCAGACAGATCCCCGTGGCACTCACAAACGTGGCCCAGATCCAATCGTGCCGTTGCCCATAGGCATACGACTCCAACAGGCACAACGCCAGCAGCACCAGCGGGGCGGCCATCTTGAGAGCCGTCACGAAGTTGTGATCGCGATTCGGCGAGGTCGCCTGCCCATACACCCCGAGCAAGATCGAGATCGTCCCGCCCAGCAAACACAGCCCGCGCGGATTCAGCAGCGGTCGGGAGTACGCCTCCAACACCACCGTCTGGCCATGTGCCACGATGTCGCCAAACGTGGTCGCGATCAGCAACAGCAGCAGCCCGCCCGTGCCGACGTATAACAGCTTCGACAACATCGTCAGCGAGGCTGATTGACTGAGCCACCGCGCGGCGATCAGAGTCCCAATGGAGAAGATCGCGAACCAGGCCCCGACCTGACTCAGTTGCGTAGCCCACAGCCAGTCATGCCGCTGGCCAAACGCGAACGTTTCGGTCAGGCACATGCCGAGCAACACCAGCGGGACCGCGATGGTCAATGAGCTGGCGATGGAGCGCCCCTCGGTGTCCTCGGAATCACTGCGCGAGAACTGAATCGCTCCGACCAGTGCGGCTCCGAGTGCCGTCAGGAACCCGATCCCGCGCGGATTGAAGATCGACCAGCCCCACATGCCGCCGCCCACCGGCCCCCAATCCGGGAACGGCATCAGGAAGAAGACCAGAAACAGACACCCGACCACTCCATACAGGAACTTCGCCAGCGCCCCCAGCGTCCCCACATCGGACATGCGGCGAAACGCCAGCAACGTCGCCACCGCGAACAACGACAACCAGATCGGCAACATCGACAGATGCGTGGCCACCGTCCAGTGAGCACGGACGCCGAAGACAAACGTCTCCAGCAGACCCATCACCAGCACCATCACCGGCACCAGCGGGATCAGGATCGTCGTGACCAGCCCGGCATCGGGGACGCCGCCTTTGAGTCCGAGCTTTTTCCAGGCTTCATCCGCCCCGGCGATGCGAGCTGTCTTCTCGCGCCGCCGGTACTCCCATGCCAAGATCGCCAGCACGATCGCATTGGCCAGGAAGCTCATCGACCTCCCATTGATGACCCCGCCCAGTGCCGATTTGCCTTGGACCACGGTCGCCGGGTCTTCCCACAGCCGCCGCACAAAACCGGTCGTGAACTCATCCGGCCCGGTCAGCGTGCCTCCAGCGTACATCACCATGTGCATCTGGACGACTGCCAATAACCCGAACCCGGTCAGCCGAAACCCCGGCTTCTCATACCGCAGCCCGATCTCGATCAGCAACAGACTCTCGACCGCCCACGCAATCACGATCCAGTGACCGGTCAATTGCAGCGGCACCGCGAGGGTCACGAACGACAGACCGACTCCGACGAGCGTCACGACAATCTGGTTGTTCCCCGGATTGCGGAGGAACGCGAACACCCCCAGCCCCAGGTAATACGCTGCGACCAGCAAGGCCATGATCCCGTGCCAGTCCGAGTACCCCGCCTTCGTCAGCCCGTACAGCGCCATGAAGTAGGCGATCGGCGTCAACAGCATCAGTGCCATATCGGGCGTGCTGCTGGTCTCCTTGCGAATCACATGCCTCCACAACCCCATCAGCGAGAACACCACCGCGAACAACGTGATCCACGCCACCGTCAGCCACAGCTCGTCCGGGTGATACCCATTGGCCAGCCAGCCCATCCAGATGACGATGGTGCCGCCGAAGTTCAGCAGGTGCAACTGGCCCCAACTGCGGAACGTGGCCAGGGCGAGGACTCCCAGATCGAGGATCAGGATGTAGGTGAACAGGGTCGTGACATTGCCGCCGCCCTTCGACAGCATGTACGGCGTCAGGAACCCGCCGATCATTGCGAGGACCGCTGCGGGGAGCGAATTAAACACTCCCGCGAACGACAGCCCGACCGCCGTGACCACGATCATGCCGCCAAACGCGATCCATTGCGGCATCAGTTCGTACCACTGGAACCCGGCAAACAGCGAGAAGTACAGGATGCCCATCGCCGCCCCGGCCAGCCCTTCGGCCAGGACGCGATAGTCTTTCTTCATCGCGTACGCGGCACCGACAAAGGTCGCGACCCCGCTCAGAATCCCGAGGGCCACACGCCCGGTCTCCCCCAGATACTCATTCTCGATCACATACTTGAGCCCGAGTCCCGCCCCGATCATGATCGCGACCGCCCCGATCCAGGTGAGCCACTGGCTGGCGTCCATCTCGTTGAACCAACGGGTCTCCGGGGCCGTGGGGACTGGCCGACGGCGGGCCGGGGCGCCTTCGGTTTCCGGAACTGAATTCGCGGCTGTGGCTCGTTGGCGACTCGCGAGGCGCTCGCGGACGATTTCAGCTGTGTCGTGCGATGGTGCCGGGCCTTCTGCTTTCGAAGGGGCCTCGGTGATCCACGGAGTCGATTCTTCGACGATGTCCAGCAGAGTGTCCGGAGTGACCTGCGACAGAGGAGTCACCTCGCTGGCCAGCGTGACAAGCGGTGTTGCCGGTTGAGGGGGCAGCTGCGTCGATTGGACGTGGGACGCCACAGCAGGGGCCGGTTGTTCCGGTTGCGGTGCAGTCCGCGAAGCATCGCCTGCATGTGCCGTCTGGATACGTTCCTGTTCTCTCAGTCGATGCAATTCCACCGACAGGTTGTTGACGCGAGTCGATTCGGACTCCAGCCGCTTGTTGAACTCCTTCCGCAGCCGCTGGAGTTCTTCAGTCAGGCTGTTGATCCGGGACGACTGCACAAAGAAGAGAATCGGGCCGATGAGAATCCAGGCCACAGCCACTAATGCCAGCAGAACCAATAGGGGTTCCATCTCCGCCTCCCGTCCGTCGTGTTGCCACCATCATTGACAGGGTCTGTTGTATCGGGAATGCCCCCCCGCTGGCGAGTGCTGATCTGCATCACTCGCTCATCCCTGTTTGCATCACCAAATAGTCAGCGGTCGGAAATTCCCCACGGAGCGCATTGAAGGAGCCAGCGAATGGACAGCGGTTCTGATTCGCTGAGTGTGCGACGCACTTTGCGATTGTCGCTGGCCCACCTATTCACAGTCTCCCCATGATTTTGTGGACCTCAGCTGCTATCGGAGAGGCCGAGGAGGGTCACAAAATCATGAACCACAAAATCATGAAGAGGCTTCATGCGTCCGCTGCCCCGCATGGTCGGGCGGGGTGGCCCAGACATCGCCTTGGATGTCTGGGTGACGAAGGAACAAGAGGGATGGAAAGGTGAGCGTGTCCTCCGTAACCTCTTGTTGCTCTGCAACCCAGACACTCCAGGCAGTGTCCGGGCCAGCCTCACGGTCGAATCCCTGTGAAGCAGCAGCCGTCCACCATCCCGAGAGTAGGAGTCTGAATGGAAAAGGCCATCCAAGTTTTCGTGGCAGTGAACTTCTTCGTGATTGGGCTCTCGCACATCTTTCAACGTAATGCCTGGGTGGAGTACTTCGCGAAGCTCCACAGCCTCGGTCGGCTGGGGCCATTTGCCGAAGGCTTCCTCTACTTGAACTTCGGGGCCCTGATCGTTTCGTTCCACAACGTCTGGACCGTTCCGGCAGTAGTTCTCACGCTGATTGGCTGGGCTCACGTCTCGAAGGCGCTGGTCCGCTTCGTCGCGCCCGCCGCTGTCCTTCGCATGTACCAGAGTATGGGGCCGGAGCGGGCCTGGCAGATTCAGATGGCGGGTGGACTCCTCCTGGCGCTCTCCGCGTTTTTCGTGTTCCTGGCGTTTCAAGAACCCCTCCTGCGGGATGGCCCCTCGTCATTCGATGAGCGATGGGAGCCACAGATGAACGCTGATGAACCCAGCGCAGCCTACGGGCCGCAACCAAAATGGAAAACATAGAGTTCGCTGCAAGTCCGCTCCCCCTCGACTCGTCACGCATGCCGCAGGGCCTCAATCGGGTCCAGCTTGGCGGCGGCGATGGCGGGGTAGACTCCGAAGACGAGACCGGTGACCACGGAGAATCCAAACGCCACCGGAAGGCTCCAGACCACGATCGCGGGCTCCATGCCCATGAACATCTTCCCCATCTCGCTGGCGGCTGCCGAGGCTTTGATCACCTCGAAATAGACGAGTGCATCCTTGGTTTTGCTGAAGACGAAGGGCGTCAAGAGGCCCATCCCCATCCCGATCAAGCCGCCGGTCCCCGACAGCACCACCGTCTCGATGATGAACTGCTGGATGATGTCCCGACGGCGGGCACCCAGGGCGCGGCGAATCCCGATCTCGCGCGTCCGCTCCGTCACCGTCGCCAGCATGATGTTCATGATCCCAATCCCCCCCACCAGCAGGCTGATCCCGGCGATCGAACCCAGCACGATGTTAAAGATATTCCGCAGCTGCTCGGCCTGGCGCAGCAGTTCGAGGGGCACGACGACGGCGAAGTCGGGCTTGGTGGGGTGCGTACGCTGCATGGTCTCTCGCACGACCTCGGCAGTGCGGACGACGTTTTCGATCTTGTCGACTTGCAACGTGATCTGGTTGTAGACCAGCGACTCGGAACTGCGTGCCCCGGAGGTGAGTTTCACGAACACGTCTCCGGTGTTGATGCGGGCCTGCAAGGTTTCCAGCGGGATGTACACGTCCTTGTTGAAGTCCTGTCCCGACAGGCTGCCGCCGACAGCTGCGGAAGCGGTGCGGGATTCCATGACCCCGATGACGCGGTAGGCCTGGTTGCCGATCTGCACCGACTGGTTGATCGGGTTTTCCAGGGGGAACAGGGTTTCGGCGGTCTCGGAGGCCAGAACGGCCACATTGGCCATGTCGTGTCCATCGCGGTCGGAGAGGAACCGCGCCTTGGCGACCGCCAGGTGGTTCATCTCCAGATAGTCCGCCGTACAGCCGACGATGCGGGAGTTCATGACCCGACCTCGGAAGCGGACCTCCATCAGGAGTTCGCGGACCGGCACCAGTCCCTTGCCGGTGAGGTTCGGGATCGTCTCGCTCAGGATCTTGAAGTCGGTGCGATTCAGCCCGTACCGCAGCACCGAGAAACGCCCCCCGCCGCCACTGCTCTGGCTCGATGAGGGATCATCCGGCGGCTTCACGCTGCGGACGATGATGTTCGTCGCCCCCAGCGAGAGGACTTGCTCCTGGGCCTGCTTGCTCGCTCCTTCGCCGATGGCCAGCATCGCAATCACTGAGAAGACTCCGAACACGATCCCCAGCATGGTCAGGCCCGACCGCAGCTTGTGCAGCAGCAGGCTCTTGAGTGCCAGTTGAATCGTGCGGATCAGTTTCAGCATGAGGTCGGGAGTCGGGAGTCGGGAGTCGGGAGTCGGGAGTCGGGAGTTTAGCCGCGACGCGAAGTCTTCGAAGCGGAGCGAGTTACCCTGGAGTGAATGCCGCGGAGATCGCTCGGTGTCCCGGAAAGATCCCCTCGCCCGCGATCAGACCGTCCTTCATGTAGATTTGGCGGTTCGCGTTCTCGGCCACATCGGCTTCATGCGTGACCATGATGATCGTGCGACCCTCGTCGTGGAGTTCGCCGAGAATTCGCATGATCTCTTCTCCGGTGGCCGAGTCGAGGTTCCCCGTCGGTTCGTCGGCCAGCACAATCGCCGGGTCGTTGACCAGCGCCCGCGCGATGGCCACACGCTGCTGCTGCCCCCCCGAGAGTTGGAACGGGCGGTGGTCGAGCCGGTCGCCGAGGCCCACGCGGTCTGCCAGGTC
>JAYWFM010000347.1:0-8841 GCA_043778825.1 Planctomycetota bacterium
AGGCGGGGCGGCTCAAATGCCAAGCGGTCATGAGGATCACTCCGCTGGCCAGAATCGCCGCAACCTCATCGGCAAACACCAGCGAGTTGATGTGGAACCAGCGCGGCCCCCAAACCGCCAGCGACACCCCCACGAATGCCGCCATGGAGGTGATCGAATCGGATCGATGATGCCAGGCGTCCGCGCGGGCCGCGTCGGAGTTGAACTCGTCCGCCCCTCGCATGACGAAGCGGAACAGGATCTCCTTCACCGCAATCACAGCCACCAGCACGATCAGTGTCCAAGCTGCGGGAGGCTGATGCGGGATCACAATTTCATGGAGAGCCTTCGCGGCGATGAAGAGTGCCGCAGCAACCAGCAACACTCCCACCCCGAGCGATGCCAGTGCCTCGGCCTTACCGTATCCATAGGGATGATCCTTGTCGGGTGGCTTGGAGGCAACTCGCAACGCCTGCCACACCAGGACTGACCCCACGGTGTCCGCCAGCGACTCGACCGCATCGGCCACCAGAGCCGTCGATTGTCCCCATACCCCAGTTGCCAGCTTCAGCACGGCGAGCATGATGCTGGCGAAGAAGCCGACGATGGTGTTTCGCTGGAGGTTGGTGGAGGGCATGTTTGACCATCCGTAATTGCCTACCGCCGGGTGGCGTGTGGTCGGACACGCGAAGAACGGAATAAATTCCGTTCTACTTCCGACTACCCCTGGGCGGCCACGAACTTGGCGATCGCGGCGTAGTCGCCCTTCAGCGATCGGTAGAGTTGGGCGTAGAGCGGGTAGGCGGCATCGTAGAGCTTCTTGGTCTTCAGTTCCGGCTGCCAGGAGTCGGTGACTTTGATCGTCGCGTCGCAGGCTTCGACGATGGTCTTGTAGGCCCCGGTGCCGACCGCTGCCAGCAGCGCCACGCCGAAGGCTGGGCCTTCGCTGGCGTTGATGGTGGCGGTCTTGACGCCGTAGATGTCGGCTTGCAGTTGCCGCCAGAAGGCACTTCGGGCACCACCGCCGGAGAGCCGAACTTCCTTCACCGGAACCTTCATCTCCTGAATGATCTCCAGGCAGTCTCGCATCGCAAACGTCGCTCCCTCGATGACCGAGCGGGCCATGTGAGGCCGACCATGACGCAGGCTCAACCCGATCCAAGCGGCACGCGCGTACGGGTCGGCATGCGGAGTCCGCTCGCCGGTCAGGTACGGCAAGAAGAACAGCCCCTCGCTCCCCGCCGGAGCCTGTTGAGCTTGTGCAGTGATGATCTCATACGGGTCTTGGCCGAGGGACTTCGCGACAGCCGATTCGCACTGACCCAGTTGATTGCGATACCACTGCAAGCTGCCCCCCGCGGAGAGAACGCAGCCCATCATGTGCCACTTGCCACGCACGGCATGGCAGAAGGTATGCACGCGCCCCTCGGGGTCGATCTGCACCTCGTCGCTATGCGCGAACACGACCCCGCTGGTCCCCATCGTGGCCGAGAGAACTCCCTTGCGGACGATGCCGTTGCCGACCGCGCTGGCCGCTTGATCGCCACCGCCACCCACCACCGGTGTACCCACCGACAACCCCATCAGCGTTGCCGCCTGTGCGTGCAGCACCCCGCTGACCTCTTCCGATTCGTACACCTTCGGCAGGATCGACAGCGACAGATCGAGCTTCTTCAAGAGCGCCGTCGACCACTTGCGATTCTGCACATCGAGCAGCAACGTCCCCGAGGCATCACTCACCTCCGTCGCAAACTCCCCCGTCAGCCGCAGCCGCACGTAATCCTTCGGCAGCAGGCAGCTCACCATCCGCTCATAGTTCTTCGGCTCGTGATTCCGCAGCCACAGGATCTTCGGAGCGGTGAACCCCGTCAGCGCGGGATTCGCGACCATGCCAATCAGCTTCTTGCGCCCGCCCGCCCGCTGCTCGATCTCGGCACATTCAGCTGCGGTGCGCTGGTCATTCCAGAGCAGCGCGGGGCGGATGACGTTCTGGTTCTTGTCGAGGAACACGCTGCCGTGCATCTGCCCGCTGAGGCCGATCCCCTTCACGTCGGCGGCTTTGACCTTGCCGCTCTGGAGGATCAACTGCACGGTGGAGATGGTGGCCTGATACCAGTCTTCCGGGTTCTGCTCGGACCAGCCGGGCTTGGGGCTGGAGAGGGGATACTCGACCATCGCCGAAGCGAGAATCGTCCCGTCCTCGCGAATCGCGATCGTCTTGGTGCCGCTGGTGCCGATGTCAACGCCGAGGAAGACGCTCATTGCGATGGCTCTGATGTGAGTCGTGAAGAGGGGAGGGAGTGGGCTGAGTTTATCAGGCGTGAAACTGGGAGCGTAGGGCACACGTGCTCGGTCCCAAGCTCCGCTTGGGACCGCATATCCCCGAAGCTCCGCTTCGCCCGCGTGCCAACCCGCCCTCGCCTCGCTACTGCCAATCCGTCACCACCTCAATCAACCCCGGCTGCCGCGCATAGTTCCTTGCACTCGACCACCGCCAGTGCAGCGGGTCATCGACAAAGCCCCGCTCGACCGGGTTGTTGTGGCTGTACTCGATCTTCTGCCACATCATCGCGTCGCCTTGAATCTGCTGCGGATGGCTCCCTTCCTGCCAGACTTGGTAGTCGCTCTCCGTCTTGTGATTCAGCTTGGTCGCGCTGAGTTGCCGGAGCAGCGTCTTGGCGTGCCGAGCTTCGAGTAGGTCGATAATCTCGCGAGCTGTGTAGGACTTGAAACGTTGGATGACATCGGAAATCTCCGGTGCCGAGGCGATCATGTGCAGGTGGTTCTCCAGGATGACGTACGCGAACAGCTTGAACTCCCGCTCCTTCTGCAGATACCGCCATGAGTTGAAAATGATGTCCGCGGTTTCCTGCCGCGTGAAGATCGGCAGCCAGCTGTTGATGGTGCAGGTCATGAAGTAGGGGTATTCGGATTCGAAGAATTTGTACTTGGATCGGGTCATGGGCGAGGCTCCGGAGTCGTTGTCGCGGATCTGATAGATCGGGAGCGGTTTGGCACGCGAGGCGAAGCGGAGCTTCGGGGATATGCGGTCCCAAGCGGAGCTTGGGACCGAGGGAAGGCTCTGCGTAGCGGAGCGTGGAGCCGCCCTACGCGGCCTCTTTGGCCGGAGTCGCAGGGCGGATCGACTTGCTGCCCTTCGGCGTGCGGGCCTTCATGTTGAACAGTCCGAAGATTTCTCCGGCGCTCAGGCTCAGCGAGGCGTTGGTGTTGTCCCCCTCGCCCAGGACGCGGCGGAACATGTCGCGCTTCTCGTTCAGCACCTTATCAATCCGCTCTTCGATCGTGTCCTTACAAATAAACTTGCTGACGATCACTTGACTCTTACAGCCGATGCGGTGAGCGCGGTTGATCGCCTGGTCCTCGACAGCGGGGTTCCACCAGCGGTCGTACAGGAACACATACCCCGCGAATTGCAGGTTCAGCCCGACGGCCCCGGTGCCGTAGCTCATCAGGATGATGTGCGAGTCGGGATCGTTCTTGAACTTGGTCAGGATCGGTTCGCGCTTCGGCGTCGGAACGCCGCCGTGGTACACGAGGCACCCGTACGGCCGCATCCGAGGTTCGAGCCAGTCGATCGTCTTCGTCCACTGGCTGAAGAGGATCGCCTTGCCGCCGGAAGCTGCGATTTCTTCCATATCGGCTTGCAGGCGTTCGAGCTTGGAGGACTCTTGCGTCAGCGGGTCGTAGTTGGAGATTTGCTTGAGCCGCAGCACCAGCTCAAAGACGTTCTGGATCGACAGCTCATCGCCCAGGTCATTGAGCCGCATGATCCCTTCCTTCTCGGCAGCGTCGTAAGCCACGCGCTGGGCGGTCGAGAGTTCGATGATCTCATCGCGGTCGAGACGCGGCGGCAGGTCCGTCATCACGAGGTCTTTGGTCCGCCGCAGGATGAACTCTTTGCTGAGGGCGGAGAGCTGGCGGATGTCGGGATTGGCTCCGGGCGGGATGACGCCCATGAACTCGAACAGTGACGACATCTCCTCGGGCCGGTTCTCGATCGGGGTGCCGGTGAGGCACACGCTGCGGCGGCGGGGGATGCTGCGGATGGTCCGGGCGGTGAGGGAGTCGCGGTTCTTGGTACGTTGGGCCTCGTCGAGAACCACGAGGTCGAACTGCGGCAACGGGCAGGGGGCTTCCGGTTGCGAGAGTCCCGACGAGGTGGCCGGTTCGCCGTCGATGAACGTCTGGCACTCGACCTCGGTGCGTCGACCAAGACCATCGCGGAGGCTGTGGCCGTTCTTGATCGCCTCGGCAATCATCGCCTGGTAGTCGCGGACGACGACCTCATAGTTGGCCAGCAGCACATGTGCCCCCGGCATCCGCCAGGTGATGTTGCGGCGATGGCCGTCACCCTCGACGGTCGTGACCGGAATCTCCTCGGCCCACATCTTGAATTCGCGCTGCCAGTTCGGGATCAGCGGCTTCGGGCAAACGAGGAGTACACGCCGTACCTGTCCCGCTCTTAAGAGCAGCCGCATCGCGGTAATCATCTGCATCGTCTTGCCCAGGCCCATCTCGTCGGCCAGCAGCGCTGACTTCTGCGAAAAGAGCCAGCCGATCCCTTCGTACTGATACTGGAACGGCTCGAAGGGCATGATGAGTTCCTGCCCCTTCAGCCAGTTCTCGAGTGGCGGCTGGAGTAAGAAGAACAGCCGGTCCTGGACCGAGAGGGCGTCCTGCGGCGGGCGAATCTTGGTGCGTTTGGCGGTCTCTCCCCCTTCGGGGGTTTGTTCTTTCACCTTCTCCGGGCCGATCCGCTTCAGAGCCGAGATCTCCTCCTCAGCTGCGTCCTCGGCAGGCTTCACCGGGATCAGCTCGATCCCGGCGGGAAAGGTCAGTCCGAACGTGCGGACCTTGCCCCAGCCTGGCCGCCAACTCGGCACAACGCCGACCGCGTTGAGCAACGCCTTCGCCTCAGCAGACACCACCGGGGGCCGCTTGATCGCGCTGTTCATCCCGGTGATGTGGATACCGGGAGGGGCAAGAGTGAGATTGGTGTTGGTCACTAGTACCGGTGAATCAGTGGAGGATTCATTCAACAGCATGAAGACCTCCTGGGGGTGACTCGCCAAGTGGTGGCCCCCCATCCCGGAGGGATAACAGAAATTAGCCGGTGGTTGAGCGGAGCGACACCACCGGTCACGACATCCCAACGATTCTGATTGCATCCCGGAGGGATGCCAGAAGGTTTGAGGCTCTCTGCCATCCCTCCGGGATGGGGACGGTGTGGGGCAACGTCAACCGGTGGTGTCGCTTCGCTCAACCACCGGCTAATCGCTGTGACCCCTCCGGGGTCGGGCTCTGGCTGACCGCTGACGGCTGAGAGCTGAGAGCTTTTCCTCCCACTCATGCCGCCGCTCCCACACGCAGCGTCTCTTGCAGCGCCTCGCGCACGCGTTCCACCGGCTCGATCAAATCCGCATCGCCGGGGAACGACTTCGCGATCTCCGTGACCGCTTCTCGGTCATTCTCGAAGTCGGCATGCAGCCGCAGTTGATGCGCCCCCGCTCGGATCGTCCCCTCTTCGGCCTTCGCCGACTTCGGCAGAATCAGCGCCACGGGGAGTGAGATCACCGACCGCAAGGCCAGCATCTCCGGCTGGTCGCACACGATCAGCTGGGGCTTGACCTGCAACCGCTCAAACAGCGTCTTCCCAATCAACTCCGCACACACGAACGAGGTCAGTGTCGGTCCGTACAGGATCTCCTGCGTCCGGTTCGGCTTGACCGGCGTCGTGCATTGAAACTCCAGCGGTCGCCCGAGTTGGTTGGTCACCAGCAAGCCACCGACAAAGCCGGTGCCCGCCAAATTGACCACCCCCAGGAACCCCAGCTGCGCTTTGGGAGCCGCCTGTGCCATGAAAACCCCATCCGTGGTGGAGAAGTCATCAGTTGTTAGTAGTCAGTCTTCAGTCAGAGGCATTCTGGCTGATCGCTGATCGCTAAACGCTGATGGCTCCATATGACCTCTCCCTCGGCCAGCCCTGACCACTGGGAGATCACCGGGAGCATCGGTCAAGACGGAGGCCGGACTTGAAGCGACCAGCCGAGTTCTGGTCGTAGGGAGTCAGTCAATGGATCAGCACAACCCGATGTGCCCCCAGCGGTTACAAAAACACATGGGCACATCTCGTGCCTGCGCCGGGAAAAGAGCGGCGAATTGCAACGTCTGTTCCGTGCGGTCTCGATGTGGCAACCAGTGAAGACGGGGGGAGTTTAACGGGGAAAGAAAAACTGTCAGCGATCAGTCGTCAGCATTCAGCCAGTGGAGATGTGTCGAGGATCCGAAGAAACTCCACCGACTTTCGGATGCACACACGCCACTGGTCCTCAACAAGTCCAGAGCGGTCGCTCGATACAACTTCTGGCTGACTGCTGACCGCTGAAAGCTGACAGCTACTCCGCATACAGCTTGTGCTGTCGGATATACATCTCGACGGGGCGCGGGGTGAGGAACCGGATGCTTTGCCCATGGGCAACTCGCGTGCGAATCTCGCTGGCGGATACCCCCATCGCAGGCATATCAACAATCTGCACCGAGCGATCGGTTTGCTCCAGGAGGGCGTGTACGCTCAACAGATTGGGCACTTCTCCCGCCCGGTTCACGGCCACCACCTGCGACAGTTCCAGAATCCGCGCGGGGTCTTTCCACGTCGCCAGTTCGGCAATCGAGTCGGCCCCCATCAGCAGAAACAACTCGCGCGAGGGGTCCGCTGTCCGCAACAGTTCCAGGGTCTGCACGGTGTAGCTCGGTCCGCCGCGCTCCATCTCCATGCGGGAGACCTTGAACTCGGGGAAGCCCGAGACCGCAAACTCGACCATGTCGGCCCGCGCCCGCGCGGGCGTGGTGACGCGCCCCTGCTTATGCGGAGGTGTTCCCGCCGGGATGAACCACACCTCATCGAGTTGCAGCTCCTCGCGGCAGCGTTCCGCGAGCAGCAGGTGCCCGTAATGAATCGGGTCGAACGTCCCGCCGTAGATTCCCAGTCGCATGCCGTCCGTCCCGTCCATTGAGAGTGAGTCGGGGAATTGTATCGGGAGAGTGCCCCACCCAGTAACCCGCTGCGTCAGCGAGGGCGGACGCTCAGGGACGAACTACGAGAGCTGTGCCCTCGCGAACCACCCCGGTCATCGCATCGCTCGACTGTTGGAGTTCAGGCTTCAGCCTGTCTTTGATCAGGCAGTGCCCGATCGCCGAACGCGGGCGAAGCAGCCTGAAGGCTGAACTCCAACAGTCGAGGTCGGACGCCTGACGCTCGCGGCGATTCACACCAACTGGCATTCAAGACGGTGCCCGCGCACGTACTCCTCCAACTCTTCGCGACGGAACACACTGGGGGTCGCCCCGGCCGCTCGGACACAGCTGGCCCCCATCGCGGCTCCGTAGGCGAGGCACTCGATCGGCGAGGCGGACTTCAACAGACCATACACGTACCCCGCGACGAAGGCATCGCCGCCGCCGGTGCCGTCGACTTGCTCGACCGGAAAGGCAGCCGCCTCCCACATCTGGTGGCCATCGAACAGGATCGAGCCTTGCGATCCTCGCGTGACGATCACCGTCTTCGCCCCAGCTGCGGAAAACCGGCGGGCTTGCTCGCGAGGGTCGTCGATGCCGAGTACGAGTCGGCCTTCGTCCTGATTCGGGAGGAACAGGTCGGTCTCCGGCAATACCTCTTGCAGCATCTCCCAGGCCGATGGCGTGTCGCTGATCACCACATCCAGGACGGTCACGACCCCCAGTTCACGAGCGCTGCGAAACGCCCGCCGGACGTTCGCCCCCGACAACTTCGGATTGAGGCCGAACCCTCCGACGCACAGGATTCGGCACTCGCGCAGCACCTCGTGGGTCAGCGATTCCCCGGTGAATTCGGCGTTGGCCCCGACCGCGTGAATGAACCGGCGGTCTTCCCCCTGGACATTCACGATCAGCGTCGAAGCGGTCTGAGCTGTGGAGGCGACTTCCAGATGATCGCACTGGACCCGCTCCCGCTGGAGTGAGTCCCGCACGAATTGCCCCAACCAGTCGTCGCCAATTCGAGCGGCGATCCCGACCCGCAGATCGAGTTTGGCGACATCGACCGCGACGTTGGCCGCGCTCCCGCCGATCGTGAGCTCGATGCGGGGAGTGGTGACGATGCCCCCCGACGCGGGCAGGGCCGCCACCGGAGCGCCGACGAAATCAGCGACCACCAGCCCGGCGCACAGGACATCGAACTTCGAATCAGACAGCGGCATTTCAGTCCTTGTCTTCGAGTGTCTCGGGGGACCACGAGCCCGACAGCTCTGACCAACCAGCGATCGACATCCTCATCCGTCGTGCCCGAATCAGACGCGGTCCCGGACTCCGGCTCGACCGATCATGACACGCTCTCGGGAAATCTCAATCGATCCCCTCGCCAGAAAGTCGACAGGCCAGCCACAGTCACCGGTTGGAGTCCAGCCTCTGGACGGCGTCTCCGAACGGAAAGCTGGCAGAAGCCTGAACTCCCACACCTGGGAATTGGACCTGAACGACTTCCCGATATCCGGTACTGCGCAGGCTTTCACAGATGAAATCGAGACACTTCTCGCTGAAGCCGAAAAAGTCGCCGGACTCTCCGAGTCCGGTGGTTCAGTGCCCGCCAGGCGGGGCACACACTCCCACTGAAACCGAGTGCCCCAATCACTGAGCTTTCCAAACGCCCACGCGGCGGGGGCGTCGCCCACCACCGGATTCGGAGAATCCGGCGACTTTGAGCCACCCGACCTCGAAAACCCTGTCGGCTTCCGCGCGGAGTGTCGAAATCGACAGCGAATTGAAGGACGAGGCTGGAACACTAATCTTCACTAATAAAGACACTCC
>JAYWFM010000348.1:0-3744 GCA_043778825.1 Planctomycetota bacterium
CGATCCCCAGCACGCGCCCCGAGACACCGGCCAGTACCGCGCCTCCCGAGGCTGGAGATTGTAGGCGGAATCCCACCGCTCCCGCCAGCGCAGTGAGCAACAGTTGCACCAGCGCCGTGACCCGCCAGAGGCCGGTGGTGGGGATTGTGATCGTCGCCAAGATGATCGTGTAGGCCGAACTCGTTCCGGTGTACGGCGTGTCCGCCGCGAGCGGACTCACCACGACCGTTTCAATCCCGAGCGTGGTCCGTTGGGCGGCTGCGGTGGTGTCATCGAGCAGCGAACGGGCCTGGGTGGTCAGAACGCAGGTCGCGAACGCATCGGACCCGGTCGCGTAGATCAGCTTATCCGCGGCGGTCGTGACTCCGGCCAGTGCCGTCAGCGTGGCGTCCAGCGGTTGATAACGGGCATCGCCTCGGGTGTTGTTGTGGTATTGGGTATGGTCGTCGCCACCGAGACCTGTCAAGGCGCTGTGAACTGTGGTTCCCGCTGGTCCCGTGGCTCCGGTGGCGCCGTTTGTCCCGTTCGTGCCGTTGGTTCCCGCGAGTGAAACACCGCTGGGCCATGTGCCGCTGGCCTTGGGGCCGTACATGATTTTTGCGCTGGAGTCGTAGGCGAAATCGCCGTTGGTGCCAGTGCCGCTGCTCGGTGCCCCAGAGGTCGTCAGAACCGTCTTGCCATCGGTCCCGTTCGTGCCCGCCGACCCTGCTGAACCCGTGGCTCCGTTGCTGCCATCGGCTCCATCGACACCGGGTTCGCCTTGAATGCCCTGCTCGCCTTGGATGCCTTGCGCTCCGGCAGCTCCGGTATTCCCGGTGGCTCCCGCCGCTCCGTTGCTGCCATCGGCTCCATCGGCTCCATCGGCTCCGGGATCGCCTTGGATGCCCTGCTCGCCTTGGATGCCTTGATCCCCCTGCGGGCCGGGGACTGTGGAGTCGGCTCCATCGGCTCCAGATGGTCCCGGAATGGAGACGGTAAACCCCCCCGACACCAGTTCCAGAGCGGTCTCACCGCTGGTGACTTCGACGCTGTCAGCTGCCATTGGTTTGTGCCCCCTTGACGAGGAATTCGAACTGAGACAGAGGGAACCGCACGTCCTGGGTCGGGTCGGAGATCAGTTCCAGCCGCAGATCCCCCTTGTACAATTTTCCAGCACTCAGACTCAGTGTCTGCGCGGGGAGGAATCGCACGAGCAGTTCGGCGTTGTCAAACGTCTCGGCGTCGACCGTGTAATCCGACAGCGTCAGCCCGGACCCCA
Source organism: Planctomycetota bacterium (assembly GCA_043778825.1). Lineage (GTDB taxonomy): Bacteria > Planctomycetota > Planctomycetia > Planctomycetales > Planctomycetaceae > TH-plancto1. The sequence goes on from JAYWFM010000348.1 coordinate 1,259, forward strand.
GCGTCAGCGTCGCGCTGGGCTCGACCGACTCGTGGGAGTCTTTGGGGCGGATCGAACAGCGGATCGTGTACAGCGACAGATCGGCATAGCTCAGCGGGAGTTGAGCCAGCCGCCAGCGCAGGACGAAATCGAACGTCTCGCCCTGCTTGACCGACGCCGCCCGCTTCCACGCCTCGCCCGCCGCCAGTTTCACAATCTCGCCCATCACGACACCTCACTCTCTACCGGGCGTCGTCGCGCGGAGGCCAGAGGCTCCGGAAGTGTGGGACATCTGCGATCAACGTGCGGTGGCCCCGACCGTCCAGGAAGGACCAGCGCTGGAATGACTTCGTGTGACCCTCGCTTTTGACGGGGTGCATCAGCAGTCGGCAGCAGACGGTCTGGCGGTTCGTGCCGACGCGCAGAGCGTCCGATGATGGCTGGTCGCTCACCCAGGCAGGTCGATCACCAGCAGGCGGTCATCCGACCGGCCCAGGTGCCTGCGGTCGAGGATGTAGCTGTGCCGCCGGAGATGCTCGGGCATCGCCCAAAACAGCGGCGGAATAAAGTCGTCATGGAGAACGTCCTCCACGATCAGCGTGCCGCCGGGGGCCAGCAGAGCGGAGAGCCGCTGGATCGCGAATTGCATCCCGTGGTGCGAGTGCGGGCCGTCGTCGATAATGATGTCGTACGACATGTCACCGTCGCCCGACAGCACGGCGAGCATCTCCTCGGCGTAGGCATCGCCCGCGATCGTCGTCACGCGGTCGCCGGTGAGGTCAGGCGGGGCGAGGTCGACACCGATGATCTGAGCGCGAGAGAAATAGGCGGACCAGAGCTGGAGCGACTCGCCGTCGAGAACGCCGATCTCCAGCACGCGCGAGGCGGTGTCGCGATGCCGCCGCAACAGCCGATCGTACACCTCCAGGTAGCTATGCACTGTGCCCTTGTCGGTCCGAGACCGACGGCCCAGCTCGACCAGCGTGCGGGCCTCGGTCAAGCCGTAGTGGCCGGGGTTGACGGTCCGCGAAGCGTCGGCTCCGAGCAGTCCGTTTCGCGCGATGGAGGCGGCCACATCTTGCGAGGCCATGAACCGCGTTCGCTCCTCGGTGGAGTGGTCCAGCGGAGTCAGCAGCTCGCACGGCAGGTGACAGCGCTCGCCCCCGCGCGAGTCGTGTCGCCAGTAATAGTCCCGATCGTCAGTCCCGTAATAACCACCGAACAGCTCATCGTAGCCTCTCAGCAGGTGATGCCTCGCGGCGGTGATAACACACGTTCCGTGCAGCGCTCCGTTGCGGGCGAGTGGGCAACACAACTCAGCTCCCGTCGAGTCCATCTCAGCCACGGCCTGCGACAGATACGTCGGGTCCATCAGGCAATCGGCATCGGTGAACGCCAGCCAGTCGCCCGCTGCGATCCCGGCTCCGATGTTCCGCGCTCGGGGCTGATTGAAGAAGTCGACACCGTCGCGGACCGCGATCACCCGCACGCGGGGATTGCCGAGCGACCGCACCCACTCGGCAGTGCCGTCCGGGCAGCCGTAGTCGACCACGATCACCTCGATTCGCCCGGTGCAGTCCTGAGCCAGCCACGTCGGCAGGGCCTCGCGCAGGTGGTGCAGTCGACCCTTGCAGGTCGTGATGATGCTAATGCTTGGTCTGTCGCTCATGACTGCTCCGGACTGATGACTGATGACTGAGAACTGAAGACTGAAGACCGGGCCGCGTCCCAAATCTCGCTGGCCCGCGCGAGCTTGTCCCACTCGGATTGCTTGTATAAATCGCCTGAATTTCCGTGGGCCAGGACGGCGACTTCGTGCCGTTGGAAGTGATCGCCGATATAGGCTTCGACGCCGTGATAAGTCTGCTGGATCGCCTGCCACGGGACCGCCATCAGGGCCGCGTGTCGCATCCAGAAGAATGTTCCAGAGGGATGCCAGCCGTTCTTGCTCATGGGGTCTGTGCGGATCAGCGACGCCGCCACGGGGTAACGCTCCAGTGCCCGGTCGACAGATGCGATGTCGTCCAGGCAATAACGATACATCGCCGCGCCCCAGCGACGAATGATCTCACCCTTCTCTCCCGCTTCGCTGTGCGTGGTGCCCTTGCCATGCGCGTACATCGTGGTCTCATTCTCGCGGTCATTCATCGACGCCCCGAGCAGCCAGGGGAACGACACCACCTCACCCAGACGTGGGCTATTCGCGACCACTCGCGTCTCGGTCCAGTCGAGGCCCAGCAGGTCGCAATACTCCACCACTTCGGACGGGTGAACGGTCGTCACGTTGCGACCGTTTCCGAATGAGTGAATATCGTTAATTGTCCCTGAGTTGCAGTCGACAATCGATAGGTACTTGCGACCGTTGAACACGCCCCAGCGTTGGGCCAACTGATCGAGATTCCATCGCCAGTTTTCAGTCGCCGCGACGGGCAGCAGGTGATAGATCAGATTGCGGACCGGGTGGACCAGCGGCCTCACCGGGTGCAGGTCCGCGAACCACTTGCCCG
>JAYWFM010000349.1:0-8831 GCA_043778825.1 Planctomycetota bacterium
TCGGTCTTCTCTCAGACGGAATGCGAGTCGCGGAGCGACATCGCCGACGAGGTCGATTTCGAAGAAATCGACGACCGGAGGCGAGTCCCGACGCCTCAAACCTGTTCCCAGCACTGGCCTCGCCCTCCCGGTCGGCCTGCGCCACCGCAGCGACGGTTCCGCATGATCCTCACAACCGGACAAATCGGAATTATCCCTGCGATTCCATTTATTCCTGTGTCGAGAGCAATCCGGTCAAATGTGAATCTCCACTCTCAGATAGTTTCCGTTTCACCTCACGGGTGACACTAGGTTGTGGTGATCCCGGCATCTGCGGACCGGGGACCGGTTTGAGTTCCGCACCTCACCACTTCGCCCCCCCCTCAACGAATCCCTGCGTGCCATGAGTACGGAAACACTCCCCCCACAGCCGATTCCCGTGAGCGAGCCACTCGCCTCCGAACCCCTGGCCGAAGTCGCGCAGGCTCTGAACCTGAGCGATGTCTTCGACTACGCAGCTGCGGAACATCTGAAACCGATCACCTGGCTCTCGCAACTCGGAGATCAGGAATCGCGGGTTGACCTGCATTCGTTGGAAGCGGGGACGCGCTTCTGGAAGCGGGCCGGTGACATCCTCATGGCCACTGGCATGCTGATCGTGCTGTCGCCGGTCATGCTTCTGACTGCGATTCTCGTGAAGCTGACCTCACCCGGCCCGGCCATTTTTTGCCAGACTCGTGTGGGATTGAACCTGCGTCGTCCCGGGGCACAACGCCGACAATTGGAAGGTCCATCGCCCGACGGAGAAGATCGCCGCGTTCCCGAGAGCGACCGCCGCACGGCTTTTGCTTACGGGCGACACTTCACCCTCTACAAGTTCCGCAGCATGCAGGATGACGCCGAGAAGAACGGGGCTCAGTTCGCCAAAAAGGGGGACAAGCGGGTCACCTGGATCGGCGGTTTCATGCGGAAGACCCGCCTCGACGAGTTGCCCCAGCTGTGGAATGTGATCCGGGGGGATATGTCGCTGGTCGGGCCGCGACCGGAACGTCCGGTGTTCATCGAGAAACTCTCTGCGGAGATTCCGGACTACCTGCAGCGTCTGGGTCTGAAGCCCGGCTTGACGGGTGTGGCCCAGATCGTGAACGGCTATGACGACAACATCGAGAGCTTCCGCCGCAAGGTGGCGTTCGATTTGATGTACCTGCGGAACTGCTGTCTGTGGAACGACCTGAAGATCCTGTTCCGCACGATCCGCGTCGTGTTGTCGGGCAGCGGGCAGTAGTCGATTCCCCACCGTGTCCCACGTTCGTCAGCAGTCCACATGGGGTTGTCGCCCGCGGCTCTGGTGGTTGGAGTCCAGCCTTTAGGCTGCCCTTTGCCCAGGCTGCCGCATGCCCAGAGGCAGGCTAAAGCCTGGACTCCAACTGGCCAACACTCAGGAGTCGCCCGACTTGCCTTTGGCCGGCTTGCTGTCGGGCTTGGCGGGGCTGCTCGCTGGGGGACTGCTGCTGCCCTCCGACTTCCCGCCGCTCTCCGCTTTTGGGGGAGCACTGCTCGACGCATCGGCCGCTGCGGCCTTTTTGTAGGAGTCGCTGCGGTAGTCGGTCAGGTAGAAGCCAGAGCCTTTGAAGAGGATGGCCGCCCCGGCGCTGATCTGGCGCTCCGCCGCGCCCTTCCCGCAGGCCGGGCACTTCTTGATCGGTGCCGCCTTGATCGAGTGGTACACGTCCCAGGCGTGTGAACACTTTTTGCACTTGTAGTCGTATGTCGGCATGGGGGAAGCCTAGGGGCTAGGGCTGAGGGCCTAGGGCCAGAACAGGGAGGGAACGAGAACGAGAACGAGTGGCTGTGGAGCGAACAGTTTCGAGGGGCCGTCGAACGAGCGAGACAATCGCTTCTTCTCTGGCCCTAGGCTCTAGGCCCTCGCCCCTAGGCCTCCTTCGACACCAGCACCTTGCTGGGCCGAATCACGCGGTCGTGCAGCATGTACCCGCGTTCGAACTCTTGCAGGACGGTCATGGGCGGGTGGTCGGGGCTGGGGACTTGGGCGACGGCTTCGTGGAGGTTCGGGTCGAATGTCTGACCCACGCTGACGATGGGAGCAGCCCCGTGGCGGGCCAGAACCTCATCGACCTGTTTGAGGACCATGTCGACTCCCTTCGACAGGTCTTCAATACTGTTAGCGGTCTTGGCGGCGTCGACGGCTCGGCGGAGGTTATCGAAGTTCGGCAGCAAGTCTTTGACGATCGCCAGCGGGGCAAACCGGCGGTCTTCGTCTCGCTCCTTCATCACCCGGCGACGGTACGTGTCGGAATCGGCCAGGGCCCGCAGGTACTTCTGGTGGTTCTCGTCCCGCTCGGTCAGTGCCGCGGCGAGTTGGTCCTGAAGATCGACCCACGCCTCGGGGGACGAGAGGTCCGCTGAAAGAAGCTCCGGCGGGAGGTCTTCGCGAGCGGTGTCTTCGGCGGGGAGATCGGTGTTGGACATGAGGGGGACGTTGAGGGTGTGTGGGTTGAGCGGACAGTGCAGTAGGACGGCCTTTCCAGGCCGTCCCCGTAGCGGGAGTGACTTGCGAATATCGAGAGGACACAGATCAGTGGGATCTCCCTCTGATCTGTGCCAATCTGCGAAATCTGTGTACTGAACCACTCATCCAGAACAGAGTGATTGGGTACACAGATCACACAGATTGTCACAGATTCAGGAAATGCGATCTCACTCATTGGTGTACAGCCTTGAGGCTGCCCAGGACAGGCTAAAGCCTGAACTCCAACCTACTTCTCCCCCCCCTCGTGACCGGCGAACATGGCTTTCACCTTGTCGAACCAGCTCGTCTGGTGCGGCATCACATGGGCCTGCTCCATCTCGGCCAGTTTGCGGAGCAGGGCTTCGTGGTCGGCGACGAGTTTTTTGGGGACGACGAGTTGGACTTCAATATGCAGATCCCCGGTGCGTCCGCCGCGCGGGTCGGGCATCCCTTTTCCGCGGAGACGGATGACTTCACCAGGTTGTGTGCCAGGGGGCAAGTCGACATCGGTTTTTCCCTCCAACAGAGGTATCTCAATCTTCGATCCCAGCGCGGCTTGAGTGTAGCTGATGGGCACCTGGCAGAGCAGGTGGACCCCTTCTCGCTTGAAGACCGAGTGCGGTCGAACGTGGACATCGACATACAGGTCGCCGCGCGGGCCACCGTTCGGGCCAGCCTCGCCTTCGCCCCGCAGGCACAACTGCATCCCGTTGTCGATCCCGGCGGGGATCTTGACGTTCAGAGAGACCTTCTCGTCCTCCCGGCCCGAACCGAAACAGGTGTTGCACTTGTGCCGGATAATTGTTCCCTGTCCACGACACGCCGGACAGGCTGTTTGTACGCGGAAAAAGCCCTGGGACTGAATCACCTGGCCCTGGCCGCCACAATAGTCACATCTCTCCGGCTTGTGACCCGGCTCGCTCCCCGTGCCGGAACACTTGGCGCACGACTTCTTGCGAGGGATATCAATCTCTTTGTCGAGCCCGGTGGACGCCTGCTTGAGATCAATTGTCACCGAGGCTTTCAGGTCGCTGCCCCGCTGGACACCTCCGCGAGACCGCTTGCGACCGCCCCCCAGCCCAAACCCCTCGAACAGGTCGCCGAAGTGTTCGAAGATGTCACCCATGTCCTGGAATTGGGGACCGCCGCCGCCTGGCCCGTTGACCCCCGCATGTCCGAACCGGTCGTACCGCGCCCGCTTGTCGGTATCGCTCAGCACGTCATACGCAGCTGCGGCCTCTTTGAACTTCTCGATCGCCTCCTGGTCGCCGGGGTTGCGATCGGGATGGTACTTCAGCGCCAGCTTCTTGTAAGCCTTCTTGATTTCATCCGCTGACGCCGATTTCTCGACGCCGAGGGATTCGTAATAGTCGCGCTGGGAGGGCATGGGGATGAGAGTTTTCAGTGGTCAGTTTTCAGTGGTCAGTCAGAGGTCTAGTAACCCGACGCGTCAGCCGGGCAAGCGCAGGTGGACGCTCTCTCGCCGGTGTCCGTCCCCGTCATCATTGGACCATTGTCGCTGGTTCGCGCCTCGGGTTCACCCATGCTCCGACGATTTCTCCCCGCTGGCCCTCGCTGACGCTTCGGGTTACTGGGGATAGACAGTCCTCATGCATCTGACTGATAACTGACGACTGACAACTTCTCTCAGCACAAAACGCGAGCCACCGAAGCTGTTCCGGTGGCTCGCGAATGAGCGAACAGGTTCGTGGGATAGGCTTCCAGCCTGTCGGAGTCAAGACAATACAGACAGGCTGGAAGCCTATCCCACGGCACCGATGTTACTTCACAGCCCCTTCGACGGCGGCCTTGGCCTTGCCATCGGCGACATCGTCGGTGCGGGTGATGAGGACTTGCGTGGTCAGCATCAGACCGGCAATCGAACCGGCGTTCCGCAGGGCGGTCTTCACGACCTTGGCCGGATCGATGACCCCGGCCTTGAACATGTCGACGTACTCGCCCGTGACCGCGTTGTAGCCGATGTTCTTGTCCCGCTGACGCACTTCGTCGGCGATGACAGCTCCATCGACACCGGAGTTCTCGGCGATCTGGCGGATCGGAGCCTGCAAGGCCCGAGCCACGATTTCGACGCCGATCTTCTCGTCACCCTTGGCCTTGGTGGCCTCGACAGCCGGGATGCAGCGGATGAGAGCTGTGCCCCCACCCGGCAGGATGCCTTCTTCGACGGCAGCACGGGTGGCGTGCAGGGCGTCTTCCATGCGGGCCTTGGTCTGCTTCATCTCGGCTTCGGTGGCGGCACCGACCGAGATGACGGCGACTCCGCCGGTGAGCTTGGCGAGGCGTTCCTGGAACTTCTCGCGGTCGTACTCGCTGTCGGTGGCTTCGATCTGCTTGCGGATTTGAGCGACCCGCTTCTTGATCTCGTCCTCGTTGCCCGCCCCATCGATGATCGTGGTCGAGTCCTTGTCGACTTCGACCCGCTTGGCCCGTCCGAGGTGCGACAGCTCGACCGATTCGAGCTTGATGCCGAGGTCTTCGGAGATCAGCGTCCCGCCAATGAGCACGCCCATGTCGGCCAGCATCGACTTACGACGATCACCGAAGCCCGGAGCCTTGACGGCACAGATCTTGAGGATGCCCCGCAGGCGGTTGACCACCAGTGCGGTGAGGGCTTCGCTGTCGACATCTTCGGCGACGATCAACAGCGGCTTGCCGGAGTGCGCGACCTTTTCGAGCAGCGGAACGAGTTCCCGCAGGTTCGAGATCTTCTTCTCGTGCAACAGAATCAGACAGTCTTCGAGGACCGCCTTCATCACGCTGGTGTCGTTGATGAAATAGGGGCTGATGTAGCCCTTGTCGAACTGCATCCCTTCGGTGAGTTCGAGAGTCGTCGTGTTCGACTTGCCCTCCTCGACCGTGATGACGCCGTCGCGACCGACCTGCTCCATCGCGTCGGCAATCAGCTTGCCGATGGCGGGGTCGTTGTTGGCCGAGATCGAGCCGACGTGCTCGATTTCCTTCTTGTCGCTCACCGGCTTGGCGATCGAATCGAGGAACTCGATGGCCGAGTCGACGGCCTTTTCGATCCCCTTGCGGACCACGGTCGGGTTGGCCCCGAGGGTGATGCTGCGGAGACCTTCGTGGTAGATCGCCCGAGCGAGGACCGTGGCGGTCGTGGTGCCGTCACCGGCCACGTCGCTGGTCTTGCTGGCGACTTCGTTGACCAGCTTGGCACCCATGTGCTCGTACGGGTCTTCGAGTTCGACTTCCTTGGAGACGGTCACGCCGTCCTTGGTGACCACCGGGTTACCGAACGACTTGTCGATGATCACGTTGCGGCCGGTCGGGCCCATCGTGACGGCGACAGCGTCAGCCAGAATGTTCACGCCCTTCAAGAGCTTCAAACGAGCGCGGTCATCGAACAGAAGTTGCTTAGCCACTTCGGGACTCCTGGGGAGTGATGTGTCTGGTGGGAGAGGGAGCCATCAAGCGGTCAGCATTCAGCGGTCAGCCAGCATCAACCAGGACGTATCTGGCTGATCGCTGACGGCTGAGAGCTTCCCCGCTCTACTTAACGATCTTGGCGAGGATGTCGCTTTCGCGGAGGATCTTGACTTCCTGGCCATCGACTTCAATGTCCGTTCCGCCGTACTTGCTGAACAGGACTTCGTCGCCGAGGACGACCGCAATCGCCACGCGGTCGCCGCTCTCCAGCAGACGGCCCGGCCCCACAGCCAGCACCTTGCCCCGCTGGGGCTTTTCCTTGGCCGCATCCGGCAGGACGATCCCGCCCGCTGTGGTTTCTTCGGCATCGACCGGACGAATGACGACACGATCATCGAGAGGCTTGAGGCTCATGCTCATGGGTGAATTCCTAAAGAACGTTGAGAGTTGAACGCCCAGGGGTTGCAACCCCTGGGCTTGTGCGAGTGACGACTCTGGTCTGACTGACGACTGACGACTGACGACTGACGACTGAACACTGATGACTGAACACTGATGACTGACGACTGACGACTGACGACTCTCTTAGAACCCGCCCATGCCGCCCATCCCCATGCCACCCATTCCACCCATGCCTCCGCCACCATCGTGGCCGTGGTCATGGTGACCGTCCTTGTCGTCCGCCGCCTTGGGCTCTTCGACTACGATCGAGTCAGTGGTCATCAGGAGGCAGGCCACGCTGGAGGCATTCTGGAGGGCCAGACGCACCACCTTGGTCGGGTCGACGACGCCGAAGTCGAACATGTCGCCATAACGCTCGTTGAGAGCGTCAAAGCCGTAGTTCACGTCGGTGGACTTACGCACATTGTTCGCCACGACCGAGCCATCCATGCCCGCGTTGCTGGCAATCATCCGCAACGGCATTTCGAGAATGTTCTTCACGAGCTGAACGCCGAGGGCTTCGTCACCGGTCAGCTTGACCTTGTCGAGAGCCTTCGAGCATCGCAGCAGAGCCACGCCGCCGCCAGGAACGATCCCTTCTTCGACAGCCGCACGGGTCGCGTGCAGGGCATCGTCGATCAGATCCTTGCGTTCCTTCATTTCGGTTTCAGTGACAGCCCCGACGTTGATCTGGGCCACACCACCGGCCAGCTTGGCCAGCCGCTCTTGCAGCTTCTCGCGGTCGTATTCGCTGTCGGTCTTCTCGATCTCGGCGCGAATCTGGGCCGCACGGCCTTCGATCGCGTCCTTCTTCCCGGCCCCTTGAACCACCGTCGTGTTCTCGGCGTCGATCCGAATCTTCTTGGCCGAACCGAGGTCGGCCAGCGTGACCGCTTCCAGCTTCAGGCCGAGATCCTTGAAGATCGCCTTGCCAGCTGTGAGGATCGCGAGGTCTTCGAGCATCGCCTTGCGACGGTCACCGTAGCCGGGAGCCTTGACGGCACAGACCTTGATAATGCCTCGCATCTTGTTGACGACGAGGGTGGCCAGAGCCTCCCCTTCGATGTCTTCGGCGATGATCAGCAGTTGGGCACCGGCCTTGGAGACCTGCTCCAGGAGCGGGACCAGCGAACGGGCGTTCGAGATCTTCTCCTCGTGGATCAAGATCTTGACGTTGTCCATCTCGCAGACCTGGTCGTCTTCGTTGGTTACGAAGTGCGGGGACAGGTAGCCGCGTTCGAACTGCATCCCTTCCACCAGATCGATTTCGGTCTGCGTCTGGCGACCCTCTTCGATGGTGATGACCCCGTCCTTGCCAACCTTCAGCAGGGCGTCGGCCAGGATGCGACCGATCTCTTTGTCATTGTTGCCCGCGATGGCCGCGACCGTTTCGATCGCCTTGCGATCGGTGGCCGACACCGGCTTGGACATCTTCTTGAGGTTCTCGATGACCGCTTCGACAGCCTTCTGCACACCGCGACCGAGGGCGACCGGAGCGGCACCCGCAGCGATGAACTTCAGCCCTTCGCGGAACATCGCTTCGGCCAGAACCGTGGCGGTCGTGGTGCCGTCCCCAGCGGAGTCGCCGGTCTTGCTGGCGGCTTCCTTCACCAACTGGACACCGCAGTTCTGGAACTTGTCTTCCAGCTCGATGTCCTGGGCAACGGTCACGCCGTCTTTGGTGATCTTCGGAGCGCCCCAGCCCTTGTCGAGCACCGCATTGCGGCCTCGTGGTCCGAGGGTACAGGCGACCGCCCGAGCCAGCTTGGAGACACCCTCCAACAGCTGCTTGCGGGCGTCTTCGTCAAAACTGAGCAATTTAGCCACAGTTGATCCTCTGATTCGGCGTGTCAGGTGACTGGATTGCGTCTTCGTCCGGAGGGGTCCGCAGCAAAGCTGACCCACCCCTTCCCGAACCGGCAGCGGACTGCCTGATTCGAGGATTCACGAATGACGGGTGACTGAGAGAGCAACCGCTGTGCCAGCGATTTGTAAACAGACGTAACTGATATGTGAGTAATGATTAAGGTACGTATGCGTGGATGTCCTCATCTCCCTCCACTGCCAGCTTGGCAGAGACGCACCCGGTTCCAGACTGGCAGACGCGGGATTCGTATTCCGGACTCGTTCGACAGGATTCCCTCGCTGTCGCCGCTCTCGAAGCGAGGAGCCGGACATTCCATGCTAATCCCGCTTCAAGTGGACGGAATGGAAAGGCCATCCTGCGGCACGGACGGGCCAATGGCCCCGTCCCACGGTCAGGTGATATCCGCCTGCGACCAGACCCCGTCAATCATCCGCCACTGCTTTCCGGTGGGGTTCTTGTTCTGCAAGCCGGGCGGCAATCGATGTGCCCGGACGTTGTCGTAGCATTGCAGCATCGCGAACCGGTGGATGCTGGCTGGGAAGCCGACGGCGGTGAAGCCGGGGTGGCCGGTGGCGGGGTAGGGGCCGCCGTGGTTCATCGAGGAAACGA
>JAYWFM010000350.1:0-8825 GCA_043778825.1 Planctomycetota bacterium
TCATCCGTCTCAACACCCTCCTGAAAAACCTCAAAATTCAAACCCCGGTCGCGGCACTCTCAACTTGACAAGCGACACAGTCGCTCCGTGGTGAATCTCTGCCTACGTTTCTGATGCACAAGCTCCATCCCCCTTAGCCGACGGGCTTGCCCGACGTGCCAGCCTGCGAGCGATGACCGACTGAACCCGACCGAGGCGGCGATCGCCGGAAGAGGTGCTTGTTTCGCGAGGTTTATCACGGCGAACCTCTTGTGCCCAAGCACACCGGTGCGCTCAAAGCGGCCAACCGGTGCTACCCCGCTGCTGAATTCGTACTCCCGTCGGGCCGCGTGAAGCCGATCAAACGGTCGCCCAGCCTCTCTCTCAAAATGCCCTCAACCTGAAGGCCCCGCAACCGGTCCGAACCCCACCAGATTTTCACGGGGAAACGCGGGCTGCCCGGTCGAAAATGACCCGTTGACAGACGCCCTCTCGGGTCTCTCTGTTCTCATCCCCTTCTCCGGCCAGTGAACTACCCGTCAGGCAATTGCATCGCGGATCGTGTGCAGAGTTTTCACACCTCGCGGGCTCGTTTGGTGAACACCACTCCTATCACTGCTCTAGTTCCCGGCGGTCCCGGCCTTCTGGGCGGCCACGCGATTCGGTTGGGGCTTCGTGCGGACCGAGCCGCCGAGCTTTTGAGTGTTGGACTGATTGTCCAGGAGTGTCGTCGTCAGTTGGAGGTACACGTCACTCAACTCGCGGCGCAGGGCGTCGACGTGCTTGACCAGTTCGTTGCGGGCGGTTTCTTCGCGACGCATGGTCTGGACCAGCCCGTCTTTCACATCGGGGCCCGCTGTGGCGGGAGCGTTGGCATCGCCATTCAGCTCATTCAATCGTTTATCCAGAGCTCCCTGGGAGGCGATGAGGTGTTCGTCCTGGTACGCCAGCGCAGCCGTCTCATGCTGGACGTTTTGCTCGGCCAACAGGATCAGTGTGCGGAGGGAGTTGATCGTGCTGCTGTAGTCGTAAGGGACCGACTCCCGGACCCGATATTCCCCGCGCGGCCAGCTTTCGACTTCGCCAGCAAACACAGGTCGGGTCAGTTTGCCGCCCGCTTTGTCCTGCCGCACATCAGTGAGTTGGAAGTCTCCGAGATACAGGGACTGGCCCTGAGCGTCTTTTCCAAAGACATGCACGATCGGCAGTTTTGCGGGGTCTTGTTGACCCCGCCCGACACCCGCATTGGACCCGACCCCCAGTTCCACGGAGCCGTCCGCGGCGGGAGCGGGTCCCGAACCCGGTGCGGCCCACGCCTTGCCCCAGCGGAGGTTTTCCAGGTGGACTTGATCGCGGACCGCCTTGAACTGTTTCTTTTCGGACTCCAATTTCTCTTCGGCATCCGCGATTTGATTCGAAGTGGTCTCAATCTTCGCCAGCCATGACGAACGCGCCTTGAGTACCCCCGTGGTGAAGTAGGTCGCTGCCAGGAGGCAGAAAACCAGAAACCCCATCAGAAGTTTGCCTAAAAAGTTCATCGCTTTCCCCGAATGCAACTGCCCAATGGTCCCCAGCGGTACTCGCCAGAGAGTACCTCACATCCCGTATCGGTCGGAATGCCCAAACTCCGCAGGCGAAACGGAATTCGACGGAGTGTACCGGATGTGGTGACTTTGCGGACTGGCGGACAACCATGATGCTACGCTTGGGGAGCGTTCAGCGTCAAGACCCCGGTTCGTTAGAACGTGCCAATCTGATCCGGAAGAACTCCCAAGGTCTGGGCAATCACCTGTCGCGTTTTGTCATGGACGGCCTGGACGGCCCCCCGCTCGATGCGAGCGATTGTTTTTGCGGAAACCGGCGCGAAGTCTTCGCGACGTTTCCCCTTCTGCTTTCGAAGCCTGCGTAATGAGGCCCCGAATGTTTGCTCCGAGGCCAACCGCTGTTTTGCCATTCGCCTTCGGTAGTCCGGATCGAACTCGTAGAGAATGGCCTCGGTGGCGGCTTCGTAGGTGCCCAAGCGGATGGTCTGGCCACCGTCCGTCACCGAGAAGCGTTGGAAGTCGGGGACAATCCCATCGCCCGATGTTTCGAATGCCGAAAATGGGACGGTCAACGAATCCAAATCTCCCCGCCACAAGGTCATCGTCTGTGTTGAGGAATCGACAATCCCCCCGATGATCAGATCGTGACGCTGATCCGATTGAAGTGCCTCGACGAGTTCCTCCGGAGGCAAACTCTCCTTCCGGATCGCATAGGCGAATTTCACAAAACAATGCGGGAGGGCCGGGAGGGTTTCCGGTCCCAACTCATGTAACAGAATGGCACTTCCCAGAGTTCTCGCGGGCCAACTCAATGTCCGGAGCAGCCTCTCCGTCGAGGGACGGTCGTAGCTGATCCATAGGGAGTCCTTCGTCGCCTGGTCTCGCGACTGAACGAGAGAAGTCACTGAGCCCACAATCGTGGGGTGGAGCGTCGCAAATGACTTCGAGAGCGATTTGCTACTTCCCAGCAGAAACGTCGGACACATCGCCACGGGGAGTGGCTTCGCGGTGGGCATCTCCTCACTCCCATAGAAGGTAGGCTGGGCAGGGCTTCCCAGGTGGGATGCACTGGAAATATCCGATGAACGGTGTCTCTTCAGGCCCGAAGGGTCGGTCGTTCTTCCAGCCAGGGCAGAAGGCCCTGGTCTCCGGACACGACGAGATCATAGGCCCAACGGGCTGGCCATTCGAACTGTCACCGGGCGACATACTCCAGCGAATGGCCGGGCTTTCAGCCCTCCCATTACGGGGAACGCCGACCTCCAGGGCCTTCAGCCCTGGCTGGGTGAACGGATGGCCTTTCAGGCCGGAAGAACCAGAAATCCCCGCATTACTCACTTTGGAATCAGAGACCAGACAGGGATGGACCAATGCCATCCTTGAATGATATGTCCCTTTTGTAATCGAATCAATAGAGGACATTCTCTGCGGGACAAGCTAGAGTTGTGGCCTGCCTCACTTCCCCTTCAAAGCCTTCTCAATCACCCCGTCCAGCTCCTCCAACCCCCGGCTGCTGTCGACCTCGTAATACCCCACGTGGTAGTGCAGCACCGTCCCGTCCTTCCCGATCACCACCCACAGCGGGAGGTTCACGTCGAACGTCCGCGGATCGCCCAGGGCGGTCAAAGCCCCCTTCGTCTCGTGGCCCAGCGGATATCCGACATTCATAAACTCCCGCAGCTTGCGGGCCGACTGCAACGCGAGCTTGGCGGTCTTGGGATCTTGGATCTGTTTGTGGGAGATGATGCCGACCACCTGCACGCTGTCCTTGTGCTTCTGGGCCAGGAAGTCGAGGTAGCCGATCTGGCCGTACGGCTCGGCGAGGGGCTTCTCCTGGTACTCCCAGAAGTGGAGGACGGTGATCTTGCCCGGCTTCGACAGGGCCAGCGGCTCGCCCCCATCGAGCGGGGTCACGGCGATCGGCGGGGCGGGGCGACCGACGAACTTGGCGGCCAGGTCGGTGATGGCCTGGTCGCGCTGTTGCCCAGCGGTGACTGCCTTGCGAATCACCCCGGCGAGGGCAGCAAACGGGGTGCCGTCAGTGGCCCGGTCGACCTCGTTCAGCGTTTCCAGGGACAGCGGAGCCGGCTTCGAAGAGGGGCCAGTCGCCTCCGTGCCCGATTCGGCAGGCCACTGCTGCTTCAGCTTCAGTAGAGGGCCGGTCGCCTTCGTCCAAGTGGCGACCAGCGCAGGCTCGGCAGTGGTCAGTTCCTCCAGTTTCAGGTTGAGGTCAAACTGCTCGCCCATTCCCATGAAGAACCGGTGCTTGGCCGCCACGATGGCCCCGTTCGACTTCTGGATCAATAGCGTGGTCCGCCGTCCCATCGGAGCATCAATCTCCAGTTGCCAGCACGGTTGAGTGTTCGCCACCAGTTCGCCGACCAGCCGGTATCGATTATCCCCCTCGGTCCATTCCGCATCCGGGGCCAGCTTGGCAAACGTCGGGAAGACCCCAAACCGCAGCTTGACCCAGTGATCCTGGCCACCGTGAGTATGCCGCTGGGCTGCGAGTCCCGGCGAGGGGAGCCCTTCGGCATCGAACTCGATCCGCCCGAACTGGGCCTGCCACGGCTGCTCGTCGCTCGTCTGATCCATCAGATACAGCACGACCGGAAAGCCGTTGGTCTGAGGCAGCACCAGACAGCGAATCTCAAAGTCCCGCCGGGGCTGAGAGGCTCCATTCGCGGCAGTCTCACTGAGCACAGCGGTATACCGAATGGAGAGCGGCTTCACCGCCACAGCGTCTTCCGCCGAAACGCAGCGTCCGATCAAGACCAGGGCGACACAGGCACACAACACGCGAAACATGGCGGACTCCGAACAGGGGCAGCGATCCCGCATCTTCGCGAGACGGAGCGGAATCGACAAGCGGGGAAGGGATCTGTCGCACGGCTGGCCAGTTTGTCACATTGAATACTGACCGGAATGTGTCACACAAAGGCACGAAGGCACAAAGTAAGGGCCATTCATCACCGGATTTTTCAATTTGATCCCCACTTCGTGCCTTTGTGCCTTCGTGTGAGGTTCCTCTTTGATTTTTGATTCTCCGCAGTGTGACACACTGGCCAGCCGTGGGATCTGTCGTATCTGAGACACTTTCTGAACGTGTGTGCATCCTGATCGTCGGTGAAAAGCGATCTCGCCATCCCCGCGGGTTTCACACCCTGTGGCAAGATCCGATTCCACCACGAAAGGCACGAAACACACGAAAACAGAGGGGAGAGTGTTCCTCAATCAGTGCCTTGTGCTTCCGGCCAAGCAGGCACCCCGATGTTCAGTCCCTGCTGTTTCGTGTATTTCGTGCCTTTCGTGGTTCAGTTCTCCTCGCCTGGCTCGTGCAGAGCGGCACAGACAAACGGGACGCACACACTTTCTGAACTATGGAAAACCTTACGGAACGAACCGCTCTGTGAACGCGGCCCGGTACTTGGCCTCGGTGCTGGGGAATTTGGCCTCGAACTCGGCGCGCTCCATTGCCCCGTGCTGAAACCGCCGCTTGTCGAAGATTGGCATCGTCAGGCCGGTGATCGCCTCCACCCCGCGACGCACGATCTCGCCCTTCAAGGCGTACAGCTTCGGCACATTCCAGTCGGTGAGCTCGATAAACGGAATCCCCTCGGCGACCTCGATCACGTTCGGCAACGCGAACGGACTGAGTCCCTTGAACCCGGCCAGCCGACCGGGGGCGAAGCTGCGGACGTGGCCGCGACTCTGGCCGCCGCTGAAGGTCAGCGAGTGCTTGACCGCGTGGACGCCCCAGCCTTCTTGATACAGCATCAGGTTGTTGAGGACGCTGCGGATGGTGAGTTCCTTGTTCTCCTCGATCGGGTAGTCCTTGAGGTTCTCGTCCCCACCGTCCCCGTCGAGGAGGTAGGTCCACTCGGGATACCGCCGCCGAATCTCGCTGCACAAGGCCCACGTCATGGCTGCCGACTGCACATCGAGGGGCTTGTAGTCCTCGATCACGCGCACCGCTTCTTCGAGGGAGACCGCACTGGCGGGGACGCGAACCTCTTCGAGCAGGAACCCGAGGTCGAGTTGGTCCAGGAACTCGCGGGCCTGGGCAGAGTCATCTCCGCGACCTTCGACCGAGAGGGTGAACGCCTTGAGTCGCTGCGGGGCCTCGCCGCGTTTGAGGAGTAAGCTGTAGAGCGTGAGCAGCACCGCCCCGCTGTCGACCCCGCCGGAGAACAGGACGCCGATCGGCTCCTTCTGGTTGAATGTGTCGAGCCACTTGGCGAGTTCGGTCTCGACGGCTCCGATGTACGCCCGCCCGATCTCGTCGAGATTGGCGGGCAGCGTGTTCCGCTGCGGTGCAAAGAACCGCGTGTAGGTCGGGTTGGGGTCGGGACAGCCGAGCAGCGCCAACTCCAACAGATGATGCGCGGGGACCATCCGCGTATAGCTCGGATGGAACTGCGACAACAGCCCCATCGTCTGGAGTTGAGCGATGATCTCTTCGATCCGCTCCGCGACGATGAGGCACGGCCCATCGACGAGCTTGGCCAGGAAGTACCGCATCGGCCTTCCAATCGAGCGGGCCATGCGGATGATCTTCCCCTTCTGGGCCAGGATCGCGAACTGGCCATCGATCTGGCGAATGCGATCAGGATCACCGCTCGACACCGCGTCGAGGGCCTCGATGGGTGTCATGTTCAGCAACGTATCGCCCGCCGGGTCGATGAGGTTGATGACACGTTCGATGTAGGCGTGGTGTTGCATGGGAGGGGGGGGGATGGTTGATGGTTGATGGTTGATCGACAGAGGGGGCGTCGTGGTGGGGTGAGCGATGAGCGACGAGACAAAGCCCACCGGTGGCAACCGGTGGGCTTTCTGGCGGGGACTGACTCCGGTCGCTCAACCCTCATCGCTCAACGATCCTCCCGATTGTTAGACTATGCGACATTCATTCCCGGGGGTAGGGATTCCATGTTTTCGTGGAGACGTTCATGAAGCGGTTCGTCGTGGCGGCGCTGGTCCTGGGACTCCTGGGGGCTGGGGCTTACTTCGTGACGCGTGGTCCGGGAGGCCGTGGGCCAGCGGTGCCTCAACTCTCTCCCGCAGTCGCAGCCCGTGCCGCCCGAGACATCCCGCTGGCGGTGGCTCATCTGGAGAACCACGAAGCGAAGAAGGCGATTGCGTTACTCACCACCCTGGAGAAAGACCTCCCGAATGAGAAGGCCATCCTCCAGAACCTCGTCATCGGTCGTTACCTGGCCTTGGTAAATGCCGCACCGACCGACAACACAGAGGAACTCCAAGCCGCCGCCCTGGCCGAAGTCCAGCGATTGCAGACCGCCCGCCCCGATGACTGGCACAGCTATGCCCTCGGGGGGTTGCTGAGGCAACAGCTTCAGGACCATGCCGAAGCCTACAAACAGTTCGAGGCGATTGCCCCGATCGCGACGGCGGCCAATGGGGGTGACACTCGACCGGCCAGTCGTATCGGTGATGTGACGATGTTGTATGCGATGTCAAAAGCAGGGCTTTCGCTGCCTCCAGGGCCGGAACGCCAACAGGCAACTGTGGCACTGGCGCTGGCCTCTGATCGGGATCCGGAGAACTTCTGGATCATGCACGATCTGATCCCCATACAGATAGAGGGGCAAGACCTTCAACTGGAGCACACGTTAGAACGACTGGCAACGGTTTCACCGGTGGTTGCCACCTCAATCGACAAGAATAACACCGGCTATTCGTTCTCCGAGGATTTGCACCAGACACGAAAACTCCTTTCTGAATTAGTGTCCGATCCGCCTGATTCCATCGCCAACTGGAAAACCCTCAATTCCTTCACTCGGCGTCTCTGCAATGTCTTAAGAGGAGAAGACGCAGTTCAGACCGACCAGAAGTACCTCTTTCGCCACCCGCTCGACTTCGTGGTTTCGGAACTGCCAGCTGCGGTGACGGCGGGTATCAAGCCCGAATCCACGGCAATGCAAGTCACTCCCCCGATTCCGCTGGAGTGGGTTCCCGTGACGTTGCCGGGTGCGCTGAGTGGTCTGACGCATGTGAAACAGGCCCGGCTGGCGGACATGACGCTCGATCGGAAGTCGGAGTTGTGCGTGCTGAACGAGACCAATTTCTCGGTGTGGTCCCGTGATGCGGCGGGGGCCTGGACCGTCCTCATGGATGTTCCGGTGAGCGGTGCCATCGGGTTTCTACTGACCGACCTGGATGATGACAACGTGAACACTCCGGTGGAGAACGACCCCTCGGGAGTGACGCAGGTCGGGCGAGCGGATCTGGATGTCGTGCTGTATGGGGAGGCCGGGGTTCAGCTCTGGCAGAATGCGGTGGTCGGAGATCAGCGGTCGCTGACAGCTTGGCCTGCGGAGAATTCCAAAGCCTTGGCGGGGAAGATTCGGGTGGCCGAGGCCGCCGATCTCGACCTGGATGGCGACATGGATCTGCTCCTCGCGGGCGACTTCGGCATCCGCATCGGGTTCAACACCGGGAGGCCGTTGTTCTTCACGCGGCCCGATACGCCGGTCCTCGTGCCAGCGAATGTCCAGGTCACGCGGATCGTGTCGTGTGATATCGACCGCGACCAGGACATTGACGCCGTGATCGTGGCGGGTGGGCAGGTGTACCTGCTCGAATGTCTGCGCCACGCGACTCTCCGCTGGAAACCCATTGAGGCCCTCGCGAGTGTGAAGGATGTCAGCGATGTGCAGGTGCTGGAGGCCGATGGCAACGCGAGTTGGGATTTGCTGGTCAGTGGAGGCCAGGGCACTCACCTGGCACTGAGTCGCACTCCCGAGGCGGGGAAGTGGCTCCTGACTCCGGAACAGGTGAAGTCGGTCGATCCCACGCATGCGTCACAGAGCCGAGTCGCCGACCTCGACAACGATGGGGCGGAGGATCTGATCGGATACGGGGGCGCGGGGCCTTTCACCATGCGACGCGGACTCCATGCCCAAGGGTTCGGGACCGCAGACTGGAAACACCCCGCGGGTCTCGCGGCGGTTCTCGACTTGCATCCCGCCGACTTCGACCAGGACGGCGACCTCGACCTGTGCCTGGTCGATAGGGCGGGGATCAAACTGCTGGAGAACCAAGGCGGCAACCAGAATGCGTGGCTCGACCTGGAAGTCGTCGGTGAGCAGATCAAGTCCGCACAAGCTGTCTCCAGCGGGCGCGTCAATCACTACGGCGTCGGCAGCCTGCTCGAACTCCGGACCTCTTCCGGCTACCAGGCCCGCATCGTCCGCAGCGAGCCTCCACACATCGGCCTCGGCCCGCAAGGCACAGCGGACCTCGCCCGGCTGATCTGGCCGAATGGGTATCCGGCGAATGTCT
>JAYWFM010000351.1:0-21404 GCA_043778825.1 Planctomycetota bacterium
CAGCCCACGGACCCCGCTCCCGAGTGCGACCCCAGCCGCGAGAGCGGCGACAGCGTCTTATCCGTGATACTCGCCCTCAAACAGAAAGCGTGGATCGAACGCGATCTCATGACGTGTGACGAGTTTCGCGAAGGCTCCCAGCACACACTCCTGTCGCCGCTCTCGCGGCTGGGTCCGTGCTGTCGACCTGCGTCCGTGGGCTGGCGGCTGACGCCGCGGCGCCCACGGCTACATGCTGCAGCCGCTTTCGCGGCCAAGAGGGGAGAAATCGGCGACGCCTCACTCCTTCGTCATCGTCTCATCCAGATTCAACAGCAGATTCCCAATCAGCGTGTAGCTCGCATGCTCGGCCGGGTCGAGGGACTCGTCGCGGGGGACGGCGCCGATGGCGAGGAGTTTCTTGGCGGACTCGGGGTCGGCTTGGAAGTGGGCGAGGTGGGCGGCTAGCTGGGCGGTGAGGACGGCCTGCTCGCGCTCGTTGGGGTCGCGGGCGGTGGTCAGGCGGAAGCCGTAGCGTAAACGATCCGGGGCTTGCGAGCCGCCTTCTTTGAGCATGCGCTGGGCGAGTTGGCGGGCGGCTTCGATGTACTGCTCATCGTTCATCAGGACCAGCGCTTGCAGCGGGGTGTTGGTCCGGGCGCGGCGGGCGACGCAGTTCTCTCTCGACGGGGCGTCGAACGCCATCAGGCTGGGCGGCGGCGAGGTCCGCTTCCAGAAGGTGTACATGCTGCGGCGGTACAGGGCCTCGCCGTCGTCGCGCTTGTAGCTGTTGGTGTTGCTGCCGACGAAGGCGACGGCTTCCCAGACCCCCTCGGGCTGGTAGGGCTTGACGCTCTTGCCGCCGATCTTGCCCGACAGCAAACCGGCGATGGCCAGGGCGTTATCCCGCACCAGTTCAGCGTCCATGCGGAACCTCGGTCCCCGTGCCAGCAACACATTCTCCGGATCACGCTCTTCCAGTTCGGCACTGATCTTGGACGACTGCCGGTAGGTGGCCGACAGTAGCATCTGCTTCATCAGCCGCTTGACGTTCCAGCCGTTCTCTTGGAAGTCGAGGGCCATCCAGTCGAGCAGCTCCGGATGGGCCGGGAAGTCCCCCTGCGAGCCAAAGTCCTCAGCTGTCTTGACGATGCCGCGTCCGAAGAGCTGTTGCCAGAACCGGTTGACGGTGACGCGCGCGGTCAGCGGGTGCGACGGATCGACGAGCCACTTCGCCAGGCCGAGCCGGTTGTTCGGGACACCCTCGGGCATCTTCGGCAGGGCCTGCGGCGTGCCGCGCGTGACCTTGTCACCGGGCTTGTTGTACTCGCCGCGCAGGAGGACGAACGTCTCCCGCTCGGTGGGCATGTCCCCCATGATCAGCGAGACCGGGATCGCATCATCCGCCGCCTTCCGCTGAGCGGTGAGGTCGGTGAGTTCCTTCTTCAGCGGGGCGATGATGTCGCGGGACTGCGGGTAGATGTTCTCCAGGAAGTACTCGCGAATCTGCTTCTTCTGGTCGTCGTTCCGCTTGTCGGCTTCGAGCTTGATCGCGTCGCGGATCGGCTGGGGGACATCGGACTTGGCGAGGCCCTTGTCGAACGCCTCCCAGGCGAGGAGCGACTCGAACCCCTTCCCGTCCTGCGGCGTCTGTGTCACGATCCCGGCGTGGTCCCAGTAGCACAGCCCGCCCGACTGCGTGAAGGCCAATCCGTTGAGGACCGCTCCGGCATTGAGGCCGACATGCTTGGCCTCGACTTCGAGTCGCACCCACTCGCCGGTCTTGGGCAGGTCGCCCATCCGCCGGTGGCCGGGCATATCCCCCGTCCCAAAGGCGATCGCTTCCTCACCCCAGTAGGCCCGATGCTCCCACGTCCCATCGTTGAATTGCAGCATCACCGTCTTCGGCGGGTTCTTCGGATCGAGATAGACATAGGCGAACAGCTTGTCCCCCTCGCCGATCTTCAACACCGCCGTCGCCCCGGCGAAGAAGTGCTGGCTCGTCGCGGTCGCCAGTCGTCGGGTCGACTTGGTGCCCGTATGCACCGGATGATCCGGGGCGCTGACGAACTCCCACGGCGTGTCCCCTTGCAGTTGGGCACCGGTCGGAGCAGTGTCCTCGAACCAGACGAACTCCTGCGGACCAGTGGTCGGTACGGGGGCTGCGGCGGGCTCGGTGTACTCCACCTTGGCCAGGGCTTCGGCGACTTGCTGCTTCTTGGCAGCCAGCTTGGCGTCGAGGTCGGCCAGCTTGGCAGTGTCCTCAGCGGTCGAGACCTTCACCGTCGGCGGCGTGTCGTGCCGGTTCCCATCCATCGCGGGGTCAGCTGCGGAGTTGAAGAAGGAGTAGAGCGAGTAGAACTCCTTCTGCGTGACGGGGTCGAACTTGTGGTCATGGCAGACCGCACAGCCGAGTGTCAGTCCGAGAAAGACGGTCGAGAGCCGCTCGGTGCGGTCGACGGCGTAGCGGACGCGGACCTCTTCATCGATCGACCCGCCCTCGCTGGTGGACACGTTACAGCGGACAAACCCGGTGGCGATCTTCTGCTCCAGCGTGGAGTTCGGGAGCAGGTCGCCCGCGAGTTGCTCGATGGTGAACTGGTCGTACGGCTGATTAGTGTTGAAGGCGTTGATGACCCACTCGCGGTACTTCCAGATCGACCGCTCGTTGTCGAGGTGCAGCCCGTGCGTGTCGCCATAGCTGGCGATGTCGAGCCAGAACCGGGCCATGTGCTCGCCGTATTTCGGTGAGTTGATCTGCCGGTCGATGAGTTTTTCGTAGGCTTCCGGGCGGGTGTCTTGGAGGAACTCGGCGACCTCGGCGGGAGTTGGTGGCAGGCCGGTGAGGTCGAACGACACGCGGCGGAGCAGGGTGATCTTGTCGGCCTCGGGGCTGGGAGCGAGTCCCTGCTTTTCGAGGTCGGCCAGCACGTACTGATCGATCGGGTTCTGGGCCCAGTTCGCGATCTTCGTGGGAGCGGGAGTGGCCTTCACCGGGGAGAGAAACGCCCAGTGCCCCTTGTACTCGGCCCCTTCGGCGATCCACTGACGGAGCGACTCGATCTGCTTCGGCGTCAGCTTCTTGCCCGACTCCGGCGGCGGCATCAGTTCGTCTTGTGAAGTCGATGTGATGCGGTGAACCAGCTCGCTCTGCTCAGCGTTCCCCGGAACGATGGCGATCTTGCCCGATTCCCCCTTCCACATCGTCGGATCACTGACATCCAGCCGCAGCCCCGACTCCCGCTTCAAGGCGTCCGGCCCGTGACAGCTGAGACAGTTCTCCGACAGGATCGGACGAATGTCGCGGTTGAAGTCGACGCGGTCGGCGGCCTCCCCAGGAGAGACGGACACCAGAAACAGCAGAGCAGTGAGGGAGCGAAGCATCACAGCGGCGACCACCCAGGGAGGAAGTTGTCAGGCAGGAGGAACACATCGGGAAGCGTTCATCAGTGATGGTAACACCGCACCTAGACGCCTGGGAAGACCTCCGGGGGTGTAGGATGGCCTTTCCAGGCCGTCCCTCCGGCAGTTGTGAGCGTGCCCCGCGCGAGGATCGCCTACCGTACGGAGACGGGCTGGAAAGCCCGTCCTGCGGTTTGGCACGCAGCATCACCTCCCACGGTCCCACGGGTCTGGGCTTCGTCTTCCAAGACTTCGAAACCGCTCACTGATACGATTCGGGCTTCCCCGGCGGCTCGACTTCTGATCCGTGGGATCGGCTTCCCGCCGATCTCGTGATCACTGGGCCGCTCGCTCTCCCCGGACCGCTCACGAACCTGCCATGTCGATCAGCTCCCTCCCGCTTAGCTATTGCACCAACGTGCATCCCGGCGTCACCGTGGCCGAAGTCGTCCAGGGACTCCGCACCTACACCTCGGAAATCCAGCGAAACATCGGGCGGCCCATCGCTGCCGGTCTGTGGCTCTCGCAGCCGGTGATCCGCGAACTGGTGGCCGACCCTTCGCAACGGGAACTGCTCCGCGCGACGCTGGCGGGGGCGAATCTGGTGACGTATACCCTGAACGCTTTTCCGTATGGCGACTTCCACTCCGAGCGGGTCAAGGAGCAGGTCTACCAGCCCGATTGGACCGCGCCGACTCGCCTTCAATATACCGTGGAGTGTGCCCAAATCCTGGCGGAGTTGTTGCCCGAGGGGGTCGAGGGGAGCCTCTCGACGGTCCCGCTGGGGTTCAAGTCGCTGAGCACCGCCCCCGATTTCCAGGCATCGTGCATCGGGCAGATCATCCAGTTTGCGCAGGCGATGGACGAACTCCACGATGACACCGGGCAGGTGATTCGCTTAGCGATTGAGCCGGAGCCGCTGTGTGTGTTGGAGACGACGCCCGAGACGATCGAATTCTTCGCTCGCCTCCGCGAGGCTGCGGATGCCTCTGGGGATCGAGAGGCGGTCGACCGGCACATTGGCGTGTGCTACGACGTGTGCCATCAGTCGGTCGAGTTCGAGGACGTGGCGGCCTCGATCCGGGAGCTGGGGGATGCGGACATCCGGATCAACAAGGTCCACATCACGTGTGCCATTGAGGTCCGCCCGCCGACGCGGGAGTCGCTCGCCGAACTGGCCCGGTTCGTCGAGCCACGTTATTTGCATCAGACCTTCGCCCGCTCGGCGTCGGGCCAAGTGGTCCACATCCTCGATCTCGATCGTGCGTTGTGCGAGAACCCACCCGCCGGTTTCCGCGACGCCGAAACTTGGCGGGTCCACTTCCACGTCCCCGTCGACGCCGAATCCCTCGGCCTGCTCGGCACCACCCGCGCGGACCTCCGCAAAGCCCTGATGCAGGTCCAGGCCCTCAACTACGCCCCGCACCTCGAAGTCGAAACCTACACCTGGGCCGTCCTCCCCACCGGGGAGAAGCCCTCGCTCGTCGAAGGCATCTCCCGCGAACTCCGCGCCACTCAACTGCTGCTGGCGAATCTGCAGTTGAACCAGAGCGGGTTGTCGATCGTGTGAGTCCAGGGCAACGCACTGTCGCTCTGGACCGCCAGTGTTTTCGCCGGGTGCCACTGGCGGTCGCTCTGGACCGCCAGTGTTTTCGCAGGACGATGAGCTGACTATGATCGGACACTCGAAGACACTGAGGCGTTTCCCGATCTGAGCGACCCACCGACGATTCATCGTCTGTTGCCAGAACTCTTCGCGGGAGAGGCCTGGCCCGATGAGGTCTGAGCAGATGGCTCGAACACCTCGCCTGCCGTTCACACGGGCGGCCCCAATGCGGACACGCCGGCCGTCGTAATCCCTCCTCCCCTCCCTCCTCCTTCCCACTCCACTCCCATGCGCGACCCCCGTATCGAAAGACTCGCCCGACTCCTCATCGAGCACTCGACCCGCCTCGTCCCCGGCGAAAAAGTGCTGATCGAGGCGTTCGACCTCCCCGATCCCCAGCTCGTCTCGAACCTCGTCGAGATCGCCGCCGAGAAGGGGGCCCACCCGGTGGTCTCACTGCGGAACACGAGCGTCCTCCGTTCGCTCTACCGCACGGCGACAGAGACCGGGATGCAGCTGATCGGCGAGATCGAGCGCGACACGATGGCGAAGATGCAGGCGTACATCGGCATTCGCGGGGCGAGTAACTCGAACGCGATGGCCGATGTCCCCGCCGACAAGATGGACCTGTACCAGCGGTTGTGGTGGCAGCCGGTGCATACCGCGCTGCGAGTGCCGAAGACGAAGTGGGTTGTGCTCCGCTACCCGACCGCTTCGATGGCCCAACTCGCGCGCATGAGTACCGAGGCGTTCGAGGACTACTATTTCGATGTCTGCACTGCCGACTACGCCGAGATGGCCCAGCGACAGGAACCGCTCCGCGAGCTGATGCTGGCCACCGATCACGTGCAGATCAAAGGGCCCGGCACCGACTTGTCGTTCTCGATCAAGGACATCCCGGTCATCCCCTGCAACGGTCGCCGAAACATCCCGGACGGCGAGGTGTTCACCGCTCCGGTCCGCACCAGCTGCAACGGGATCATCAGCTACAACACCGGCTCGCTGTACCAGGGGACCGTCTTCGAGGGAATCAAGTTCGAACTCAAAGACGGGAAGATCATCCACGCCGAATGCCGAGGCGAGACGGCCCGGCTGAACCAGATCCTCGACTCGGACGAGGGCGCCCGCTACATCGGCGAGTGGTCGCTGGGCTGTAATAACCGCGTCAAGAAGCCGATGCTCGATACGCTGTTCGACGAGAAGATCGGCGGGTCGCTGCACTTCACCCCCGGCCAAGCCTACGAAACCGCCGACAACGGCAACCGCAGCCGCGTGCATTGGGACTTGGTGCTGATCCAGACGCCGGAGTACGGCGGCGGGGAGATTTACTTCGACGGGAAGCTCGTACGGAAGGATGGGCGGTTCATCCCGGAGGCGTTGCTGCCGCTGAATGAAGGGTTGTGAAGTAGGACGGGCCCATTGGCCCGTCCTTCCGCTCGGCAGCGAGCGTTGGACGTAAGTCCAACGTGTTGTGCGACGCTGTTCTGTCGGGTCGCGTCGCCCTGGCACGGGGGACTGACGTCCCCCGCTCGCTGCGGGTGAGCGACAGCGGGTGTTTAAGAGTCGGCGACTCGTTCGAGCATTGCCTCAAGGCGGCCTGCGGCCTCGAAGAGTTTGGTGGTGGTGTCGGGTTCGTCGGTGCCCCAGGCGTAAACGCTGCACACGGGTTGGCCTCGCTCGATAAGCGAGCCGAACTCGGGGATGTCGGCGATCATCGGGGCGGACTCCCAGTTCACTGGCTCGGACAGCGGGATGTGCGAGCGCAATAAGTACGGGGCGTAGAGGATGGCTCGACCAAGGCGTTCGTCCTGGGCAATCACCGGCGGAGCGGCGAACTCGCGGGCCAAGGCGGCGGCGTACGGGTCGTAGCAGGCGATGTGGTCGGCCAGCAGCGACAGGCCGCAGGCGAGTTCGAGAACCTCCACCGAGCCGGTCAGACGCGGGTTCACCTCCAGCAGCCACGGCTGTCCGGCCTCGTCGACGATGAAGTCGATCCCGTACAGGCCGGTCAGGCCGAACTTCCATTTCAGGATGTTCCCCCACCGCCGGACCAGGAACTCAGCCTCGACCGGCAGAAACACCGGACCGATATTTCCGCACCACGCGAACGGCCCGGCATGCAGCTCGGGGCAACCGACCAGTTGTCGCGTGAGGCCGATGAATCGCACATCGCCCGGTTCGGTCTCGGCGAGAAACAGACCGGAGTAGACCGGCCCGCTGACCCGCTGCTGGAAGTAGTGCTTTCCGTTCGGTGAAAGGTCCGCAGCCGCTTCGTCCCAAACGGAGATGCCGCGCCCGCCCGCACTGGCCAGGGGTTTAACGACCCAGGTGCCATCGCGCGGCGGCGGCGGGTTGCTGGCCAGTTGCACGGGGAGGACACGCTGCTTGACCTCGGCGAGTCCTTCGGCCAGGTGTTGCGGGTGGCGGACTCGCTGGATGGCCTCATAACGGGCTCCCCAGATGGTGCGGTCGGCCTCCAACCGGTGGAGCAGTTGCGGGTGATTCTCCATCCCGCCCGCGTAAATGAGGGGGAGGTCGGGATGAGATTGAAGCGCCAACAGCAGCGGCGCTGCGGTGACCGAAAGCGAATCGACGGGATGGACCCCGGCGATGGACCGCAAATCCGCATCGGAAAACTGATCGATACAGACCGGCTCATAACCCGCTCGCAAGGCGCTGAACGCCGCGGCGCGGGTACTCGCTCCGAGGATCAACACCTTCGGACGAGGGAGCAGGGGTGAATCGTCGCGGAGCAGGTCGATCATTCGCTTAATGTAATGTTTGTGAGGCGGGAGCGACCACCTGCTCACACGATCGATACCCGTGTGTGCATCCGAAAAGTCGGCAGGAATTCATCCCGCAACGCTCTTCGCGAACAGGGCATCCCCGGGTGGTAGGCAGAGGAAATGGGGACAGGATCAACAAGATGAACAGGATGCCCAACAGCGGTCGGAAGCGAGCCTCATCCTGTCCATCCGGTTCATCCTGTCCCAAACAAGCTCTCCACCACGCCTGGAAACTCTGAGTCTGAGGTGTACCGCAGCTGTCGAGGGCGCGCTCTGTCCGCAGACCTCTTCATGATCTTGTCCCTCATGATCTTGTGATCCTCTTCTGATCCCGTACCGCCAGCAGGCCCCGCAGAGGATTCACAAGATCATGAGGAGGCGGGCGGGCGTGGGCAGGGGCCTGAACGGAACGAGATGTCCCGCGTCTGGGGCACACGAGGCGTTGAGATTCTCTCGGTGCCGACTTTTGTGATGTGCATACGTCGATACCCCCCGGAGTGAAGTGGGTTTGCATGATGGACCCCACGATGACATATTGCGGGAGTCAAGCGACAGTATGCCAGAGAACATCAGGAGTACTCGACGATGAATACGCGAACCCCAGTCACAGTGTGGCCAGTGCTCATTTTGATCGTAGCGATGGGCCTCGTCTCTTCCGGAGCGATGGCACAAACCGCCCCGAAGACCAACGAGGCCGCTGCCGGAAGGCCCTGGACATACGATGAAGCCAAGGCACAGCTCAAGCTCTACCCGACCGATGTCTGTCTGCAATATATCGCGATGAAGCTGGCGCAGCGGGAAGGGATCGATCCGGTGACCGCGGTGATGTCCGATTGGCAAAGGCAGAGGCAACAGTCGCGGGAGCGGCGAGAAGAGATCGACCTGTTCACCATTTTTTCCGGATCGTTGGCGGTGCAGGAAAGTCTGCAACTCGACGCGATGCGGGCTCGGACCGGAGACAACACGGTCCACGCCGCCGAATCGGTCCTGATGAGCGAACTCAAAGGCCCGACGGTCAAGAGTCATCCCTGGGAAGAGATGCTGGCGGGTAAGAAGCCCGAGATGTCGCCGCTGATGCACTATGTCCCCGACGATCAATACAGCATCTCTTTCCGCTCGGTCGGGACGATGCTCGATCTGGTCGACCAGGGAGACTTGTTCGCCTCGCATCTGTTGAGTCAGACGGGTCAACCGGCCTGGAAGCGGGACACCGAGCTACAGATCAAACGTCAATTGGCGGTGGAAACGAACCCATTGGCCCGGCCCTTCTATGACTTGGTGGTGAAAGAGATCGTGCTGACGGGGAGCGATCCATTCGTCAACGAGGGGAGCGATGTCACCCTCCTGTTCCGCTATGAACAGGAGTTGGTGTTCAAGACGCAGATGGACGCCTATCTGAAGACCGCCGAGAAGTCGTCTCCGGATGTCGTGCGCCAACAAGGAACCTGGGAAGGGGTGCCGTATGTGCATCTGACCTCGCCGGATCGCACCGTACACGTCTTTTCGGCGTATCCGGAGAAGGGGCTGCACGTGCGCAGCAACTCGCTGGTGGCGTTCCAAAGGGTCATCGACCTCGTGAAGGGCAAGACGGGAGAAGACCTGCGCAGTCTGGGACAATCGACGGAGTACGCCTACATCCGGACTTTGATGCCGTATGGGGCTGCGGAAGAGGACGGGCTGATCTATCTGTCCGATCCGTTCATCCGCCGGTTGGTCGGGCCACAGGTCAAGATCGCGGAGTTGCGGCGACTGAAGTGCTTCAATCACCTCAAGATGATCGGGCACGCCGCCACGATGTACCGGACGGAGAAGGGGGTCGCGGCCCAGACACTCGCCGATCTCGAGAAGGCCGATTGCCTGCCGACCGACTTCGGAAAAGGAACGCTGCGCTGTTCCTGCGGCGGGACGTACAGCCTCTCGGCGGATGGCTTGCACGGATACTGTTCCCATCACGGTCACGCCGAGCGATTGATTCCGTGCTGTGAAATCCCCGTCTCCCGGGCCACCGAAGCCGAAGCTGTGGCGTATCGGCAGTTCGAAACCGAGTACAGCCAATACTGGCGGACGTTCTTTGATCCGATTGCGATTCGGATCAAGTCGACGCCGGAGAAGTACCGCGTCGAGACGATCGTCCTGCCGCTGATCGAGAACTCGATCTACCAGGGCCTCGCCATGGCTCTCGGCGGGAAGCCCAAGGTGCAGGGGGACGCGACGACCTCCGATACGATCCTGTCGATGGACTTTGCCGTCGATAAAGCCCGCCTGTTGCAGGAGTCGGGCTGGCAGCCGCCCGCGCCGGTGGCCGCCGAGGATGACCCCAGCTCAGTGCGAGCCGCAGCCATGCAAGCGAGCGTCGACCACCTCAAGCAGTTGGCGCTGGCGCTGCACAACTATCACGATGTGAATAATCACTTTCCAGCAGCGGCAACGGTGGACGGCAAAGGCAAATCGCTGCTGAGTTGGCGCGTCCAGTTGTTGCCCTACCTGGAACAGTCACGGCTCTTCAATCAGTTCAAGCTCGATGAACCGTGGGACAGCCCGAACAACAAGCCGCTGATCGCCCAGATGCCCGCCATCTTTCGCGCCCAGGGCGATAAGACGTTGAAGCCGGGGATGACGACCTACTTGGCGATCGTCGACAAGGACTCGGCCTTTCCGCCCGAGGGGAAGACGATCACGTTCAAGAACATGACAGACGGCTCCTCGAACACGATCATGTTCATCGATGCCGCCATCGAGAATGCCGTGACCTGGACCAAGCCCGATGACATCGGCCTGGATGTGGCCGTCCTGAAGAAATCCATGCAGGCTCGCTTCAACACCGGCGGCCTGGTCGTGTTCTGTGATGGGGCGGTGGCTTCGCTGGTCAAAGATCTGCCGGATGCCACGCTTCGCGATCTCGTCACGATCCGTGATGGGCGAGTGGTCGGAGAGGTTCGCGACCCTGCGTTCGTGCAACGCTCCTCCCGTCGCCACGATCCGTTCGGGCTCGATGAACTGACCGGAGGACGCATCTCCGAGCAGGATCTGTATGAGTTCGTTTCCAAGGGGGCCGGAGACACCTACAGCCTGAACCTGTGCGATGCCGATCCGATGCTCGATATTCAGATGACACGCATGCTGGGACAAATGATCGGGTCGTCTGGCAGACGCGGCAGGCCAGACGCGGAGTTCTTATTCATCGGCATGGCAGTCGCGTCGATCAACTCTCCGGTCTATGCGCGCGTGTCGCTTGAGGATGTCGAGGTCGCGGATCGCTTCCTGGTGAAGCTCGACTCGGCGATGTCCGAGATGGTGCGCGCCCCGATCGACACGGGTTTCTTTCGGGTCGAAAAAGACTATTACACGGTGGCTGCGAAGGGACTGACCGCCCGGACATTCGTGATCTCATTCGGCCCCGTGAAGCTGCGTTTCTTCTATTCCCGGATCGGCCAGTCGCTGTGCATCAGCACCAAGTTGCCGGTGCTGGAGGAACTGGCCCGGATGGAGGCCGCTCCCAAGCCGGACAAGCCCGCCAACGACACCACGGCGTCCCACGCGCGGATCACGATCCACCGCGACAACTGGCAGAAACTCCTGCCGACGATTCGCATGGGCTGGAGCGAATCGGCTCGCGAGTCGTGCCTCGATAATCTGGGGCATTTCACGATGGCCGAGCGCTCGCTGCCGCCGGGAGCCGATGCGGCGGCGATGAATCTCCGGGCATCCGAAATCTACGGCGTCCGCCACTTCTGCCCAGCAGGGGGGCAGTACCTCTTGGGAGCTGACCGGCAGTGTGCGTGCAGCATTCACGGAACCACCATCCATCCGACGCAGCCGTCTTCCGAAGAGACGACAGGCATCGCCCAGAAAGTCCTGACCAGTTTCAGCGAGGCCCGGATCATGCTGACCTTCCTCGAAGATGGGTTGCACGCGGTCCTGGAGATCGACCGGCCAGTGCCACCGAAAACGGGGGCGACGCAGAAATAGAGCTTCGCCGGGAGCCAGCACTCGCTCCGCTTCGAAGACTTCGCGTCGCGGCTAAACGTCCGACTCCGGACGCGGAGCGTCGTGCCACAATACATCATTTTTCGGTGATGGTTGCTCGCCGTGGGCGGGGGCATCAGAATGGCCCAGTGGCGTTGGCGTCGGGGGCCTCTCGGTTCGAGGGGCTCGGGCTGTCATTGCGTCGCCATCTCCCATTGCTGAGTTCATGACTGCATCCTCCCCCAGTTCGACAAACCCCGAGGCACTCCCTCGGCTAGGGGCGAGCATTGAGTACGGCAAGTTCCTGGATTGCGTCCACTGCGGGCTGTGTACGTCGGCCTGTCCCACGTATCTGGAGACCGGCAACGAGAACGACAGCCCGCGCGGACGCATCTACCTGATGCGGGCCGTCACCGATGGCCGCATCGAGATGTCGCCCACCGTCGAGCGGCACCTCGAACTCTGCCTCGACTGTCGCAGCTGTGAAACGGCCTGCCCGTCGGGGGTGCAGTACGGGCGCTTGATTGAGCCGTTCCGGGTCGAGATGCAGCAGCGGGCGGCGGCGACGAATCCGCCGGGCTGGTTCCAGAGGTGGGTGCTGTACGGTCTGTTCCCGTATCCCAAGCGGCTGGCGTGGGCGCTGCTCCCCGCGCGGATCATGCAGAAGCTGGGGCTGGATCGGCTGATGGAGGCGACGGGGTTGATGCGGTTGCTGCCGGAGAAGCTGCGGCGGATGCAGAGGTTGCTGCCGACGCTCAAGCCGCCGCTGCCGAAACTGCCGACGATTCTGCCCGCGATCGGACCGAGGCGGGCCAGGGTGGCGCTGTTCACCGGCTGCGTCGCGGAGGCGCTGTTCGATCATGTGAACTGGGCGACCGCGCGGGTCTTGCAACTCAATGGCTGCGACGTAATCGTGCCGCAGGGGCAGGGATGCTGCGGGGCCATTCATTACCACAGCGGGGCCAGTCAACCGGCGCTGCAACTGGCCGAAGCGAACATCGAGTCATTCGAGCCGGATGATGTCGACGCGATCATCATCAACGTGGCCGGGTGCGGGTCGATGCTCAAGGACTACGGCCACATCGCGGAAGAGCTGCAGCCCAGCGACAAGGCACTGCACCAGCGCTTCGCCCAGTTCGCCCACAAGGTCAAAGACCTGACCGAGTTCCTGGTGACTCTCGGCCCGATTCCGCCGACGGTATCGGTCCCGCTGAAGGTGGCCTACCATGATGCGTGCCACCTCGCCCATGCCCAGCGGATTCGGCAACAGCCGCGCGACCTGCTCAAGCTGATTCCGGGGATGACGGTCGTCCCGCTGGCGGAGTCGGACATCTGTTGCGGGGCAGCGGGGAGCTACAACCTGACCGAGCCGGAGATGGCCGATCGTCTGGGGAATCGCAAGGTGGCGAACATCCTGGCCAGCGGGGCCGAGGCGCTGGTCTCGGCCAACGCGGGGTGTACGCTCCAAATCCAATCCATGCTCAAAGCCGCCGGCCGCCCCCTCCCCGTGTACCATCCGGCAGAGTTGCTGCAGATGGCGTATGGGGGGGGAGGGAGTAGGGAGTAGGGAAAGACAGAAGGCTGTCTCCTCGCTGCCGACACTCCCCGCTCCCCGCTCCCCGCTCCCCACTCCCCACTCCCCACTCCCCGCTCCCCACTCCCCGCTCCCTACTCCCTACTCCCTACTCCCTCGCCCATGATCACACAGCAACTCGTCTTTCACGGACTCGAATCCGCCCTGTGGATCACGGGATTGGTACTGGCTCTCCTGGCGGCGATCGCCTGCACCGCGATCCTGTTTCGCTATGAGCGGCAGCTGATCGCGAAGAAGCTGGGGTATCTGCTGCTGGCCCTGCGATTGGGGGTGCTGACGGTGCTGGGGCTGATATTGCTCGAGCCGGTGCTGGCGTGGACGCTCGATCTGGAGCGGTCGGGGCGGATTGTGGTGGCGGTCGATGTGTCGCAGAGCATGGAGACCAAGGACGAGCAGGCCAGTGAGGCCGAGAAACTCCGCACGGCCCAGGCGCTGGGGCTGCTGGGGGTCGAAGTGCCGGTCGAGGAATGGTGCCAAGCGTACGACGCGAAGCAGCAGCCGGAGTGGGCCTCGGTGGCGGAGGAGTCGAACCCGGAGCGGTTGCAGGCTCTGATTGACTCTCGCCGCGAAACTGCACTGGGGGCGATGGCCGAGGTCGACAAGCTGACGCGTGTCGAGATCGCCCGCCGCCTGCTCCAGACCGGGAAATCGCCGCTGCTCAAGGAGTTGTCGCAACTCGGACAGGTGGAGGTGTGTCTGTTCGCGGGTGAGGCGTCACTGCTCGATCTGGAGTCGCTCGAACGCCCGCTGGAGCAACCCGGCGATACGATGAAGTGGAACAAGACCGACCTGATGCAGGTCATGTCCGCAGCCCCAGCCGAGCGTGAGGGGCTCAAGCTGGCGGGGGTCGTGCTGCTCAGCGACGGGCGCGACAACGCCCATCCGAACGACGCCGACTACATCAGGCGGTTTGCGGGCGGTGCCCCGATTTACCCGGTGCTGGTGGGTTCCGAACGGCGACCGAAAGATCTGTCGATTGTCAACGTCGACTATCCGCCGACCGTGTTTCAGAACGACAAGCCGGTCCTCAAGACGACGATCCGCACCTCGGGCTTCGATGGCCAGGAGGTCGCGGTGTTCCTCGACAAGCTCGACGCTGACGGGCAGCCGGTCGGTGAACCGATTCGCAAAATGATTACCGCCAAAGACCCCGGCCAAGAGGTGCAGTTCGACCTCACCGCCGAAACCGAAGGCCGCCAGCGGTATCGCGTTCGCACGGATGAACTCCCCGAGGAGACCCGCGGCGACAACAACGCGCGCGAGTTCGCGCTGCAAGTTGTCGATGACCGATCGGATGTCCTGCTGATCGAAGGGGAAGGCCGCTGGGAGTTCCGTTACCTCCACGCCGCTCTGTCGCGCGACGAGCATGTGAAGATCGATGCGGTGGTCTTCAACCAGCCGTACATGGGGGTTCTGCCCGACACGTTCTTCCCGCGCGAGCTGTCGACCAAGGGCCTCAACCCGCAGTCCAAGTCGACGCCGTTCGAGGGGTACGACCTCGTCGTGGTCGGCGATGTCTCCCCGCGCGACATGCCGAATGAACTGTGGGTGCAACTCGATCGCTATGTCCGCGAAGAGGGCGGTACGCTGATCCTCTCTGCCGGAAAGAACTACTTCCCGCTGGCCTACAACAGCCCGGTGATCGAGGGGCTGCTCCCCATCACGAAGCTCCGCCAGCAGCAGCTGACCGATGCCACACAGCGTCGCCGCCCGCAGGACCGGGGGTTCCGGCTGGCGATGACTCCCGACGGCGAGCGGCAGACGATGCTGCAATTCAATACCGACCCGATCGAGAACAAGAAGATCTGGGACGAACTGCCGGGACACCCCTGGGCGATCCTGGGCGAGGCCAAGCCGGGGGCCAGCGTCTGGACCTCAGTGAAGAGCGAGAAGGCCGATCCCGGCCTGGATTGGGAGCGGCAGAACGCGGTCTTCGTGCAGCAGTTTCTGGGCACGGGGCAGGTCGTGTGGCTGGGGATCGACAGCACGTGGCGATTCCGATTCCGCGTCGGCGATGCCTATCACCATCGGTTCTGGGGCCAGATCAGCCGCTGGGCGTCCGAGTTCAAGGCCAGTGCCGGGAATGAGTTTGTCCGACTGGGCCTGGAGAAACCCGTCATCGCCGAGGGAGACGACGGAGTGATCGTGGCCCGCTGGGATCCCCGGTTTCTGGAGCGGTTCCCGAACCTCAAGGCGCGGGCCGTACTCAAGCTCGGCGGTGCCGACAGCAAACATCCCGAGATCAGCGTCGACCTGCATCCCGACCCCGATCGTCCGCTCATTCAGACGGGTCGCGCCACGTCACTGCACGCGGGCGAATACTCCGTCAAACTGATCGTCACCGGCGGCGACATCGGGCCAACCCCGATTACAGCCGATCTCTCGGTGATCGAAAAGCTCTCGCCCGAGCTGGCCGATGTCAGCGCCAACCGCCCGCTGCTGGAGCAGGTCGCCGCAACCACCGGCGGCCAGTTCTACCTCATCAACCAAGCCAAGGAAGTGACGAAAAAGTTCCAGCAGGTGAAGGAGAACATCTCCCAGCGGCGCGAGATCCCGCTGTGGAACCACTGGCTGATCTTCCTGGTCTTCTGCGGGTTGTTAATGACGGAGTGGGTGCTACGGAAGATGAACGGACTGCCGTAGTCGTGGGACGGGCCCATTGGCCCGTCCGTCACCAAGGAAAGATGTCGCCCGCCGAACCTCAGCGAGCGGGGGACGTAAGTCCCCCGTGCCAGAGCAGCGCGACCGACTAGCACGGGTTCAGAAGGGCATTTGCGAGTCGAGCAGCACGTTGGACTTACGTCCAACGCTCGCTGTCGATCCGTACGATGGTCGTCTCTTGATCACTGTCTCCTTGCATGCCCGCCCCCCGCGCGAGACACTGGAGTCCATTCGCTCCCCGTCCAGATGAACGGTCCCTCCGATGCCCCGTGACCTTGCCCAGCGCCTCTTTCACGAACTCGAACAGCTGCCGCTGATCGACCCGCACTCGCACATTAACCCGCATGCGGCGGCTTCGAAGACGCTGGCGGACATTTTGGGGTATCACTACTACACGGAGTTGGCGCACTCGGCGGGGTTGCCCAAGGAGCGGATCGAGGAGCCGGGGATCTCGCCGAAGGAGAAGGTCGGTCGGCTGATCGAGAAGCTCGGCGACATCGATAACACGGTCCAGCTCGGTTGGTTCCTGGACCTCGCGAAGACGTTCTTCGGGTTCGAGGACGAGCGACTCACCCTCCAGAACTGGGAGCGGCTGTACGACCACGCCGAGAAGAAGATGGCCCAGCCTGACTGGGAGGAGCAGGTGCTGAAGATCAGCAAGCTGGAGGCGGTGTTCCTGACGAATGACTTCGACGACCCGCTGACGGGGTTCGACACGAAGCGGTACATCCCGTGCCTGCGGACCGATGACTTGGTGTTCCACTTCGATAAGCCAGCGACCCGCGAACGGTTTGCGAAAGCGACGGGAATCACGCCGACCAGTGCGGCGACGATCCGCGATGGGATCGGCAAACTGTTCGCGCACTTCCAATCGAAGGGCGTGCGGGCGTGTGCGATCTCGCTGCCGCCGGACTTCTCGCCAGCTGCGGTGGTTGAAGGACCGGCGCTGGATGCGGCCCTCGCGAAGGCACTCAACGGTCAGGACTGCTGCGACTCAAGGCGGCTCGTGTCGCAATTCATGTTCTGGACGATCGCCCAGTTCTGTGCCGAGTTCAAACTCCCCTTCGATCTGATGATCGGTGTCAATCGCCAGGTCTACCCGAATGGCGTCTACCAGGGCCAAGACCTGTTCGACCACCGCGTCTCGCTGATCCAATACAAGGATCTATTCAACGCCTTCCCGACCGTCACGTTCCCGATCTCGGTCCTCGGTCAGACGAGCAACCAGGAACTCGTCAGCTACGCCTGGATCTTCCCGAACGTGGTCACGAACGGCCACTGGTGGTACTCGAACATCCCCAGCTATATCGAACTCGACACCCGCTCGCGGCTCGAGGCCGTCCCGCGCACGAAGCAGATCGGGTATTACAGCGACATGTACAAACTGGAGTTCGGCCTGCCGAAATTCCGCATGTACCGCCGCATCCTGGCCAAGGTGCTGGCCGAGGATTTTGTGATCGGTCGTGGGTGGCTGGAGTCGCGGGCGATTGAACTCGGGAAGACGATCCTGCGCGGGAACGTCGAGCGGATATTTGGCGTGTGAGAGATCCAACGGATCGAGAGAATTTTACAGGAGTCTCCAAATGTCGTCACAATTGCGTCAGATCAAGGTCAGAAACTACCGATCGCTCGCCAGCATCGATCTAGAAGCTGGACCAGTTTCCGTGTTCTTCGGACCAAACGGTTCCGGTAAGAGTTCACTCTTGGACTCGCTTTGGTTCATTCGCGACTGCGCAATCCGAAATGTTGATTTGGCATCTTCCACCAGAAGTCATGGCATCGGGTTACTGTGCGACTCTGCATCTGAAGAGGACCGCTCAGTTGCGGTTTCGTTGAAAACCGATGCTGTCGAGTACACTCTGCGACTCGACCTGAGTTCCGGTCGCATCGACCCGCTTCCTGGCGAAACGCTGATCCGATGTCGCGACAATCGCCGTCTGATTTTTCGTCAAGCTGGACAAGCTTCGGCTGAACTATACCACGACAATGCCCAGCAGACTCTCCCGCTGGTCTTGCGCGAACCGGAGAAGTTGTCTCTCGGGATGTACCTTGGATTCAACCCAACGGATCAAGAAGCCGACCAGTTTGACTCCTTGATGCACAATGTCCGGCTTTGGCATTCGCGTTCACTTTGGCTTCACCGGCTGAAGACCTCTGGTTCTGATTCCGGAAATGAGACTCGACTCTTCGATCGGGGCGACAACCTGTGGTCTGTCCTTCGCAATCTCAAATTGAAGGATCATGTGGATACTCGCTGGGACACCATCATGAGTTTCATGAGAGGGGCCTTTCCGAACTTTGACAGCATTGAACTCGACCAAACTGGCCCGAATTCGGTGTACGCAAAATTTCATGAGAGGGGCCGGTCAGCATCGATCTTGGCATCAGGAGTCTCAGATGGACATCTGCAATTGTTGCTGCTTCTGACAGGCTTGTTCTCAGAGGGAAACTGGAGGTCGTCGATTCTATTGTTTGACGAACCTGAGATCTCTCTCCATCCGTGGGCGATCGCCACATTTGCCAATGCGGTCAAGTTGGCGTCGACCGAGTGGAACAAACAGGTGTTCATCGCTACTCATTCTCCCGTCCTGATGAGTCAATTCGAGCCGAATCAGTGCTTCGCGACTTCGGTCGTTGACGGACAGACCAAGATTGAGTCGATCGCGGAGATCGAAGGGATTCAAGACCTGCTCGAACAATACGCGACCGGCTCACTCTACATGTCTGAAGTTATCGGCGGTCAATCGGCTGCGGCTATCGAGGGGGCAGCCCAGTGAGCGGGCAGGACGTCGCGTCTGACTGGACCTTTCACCACATCGGACTCCTGGTCACCGGTGAGGGCGAGGAGCGCTTCCTCCCGGTATTTCTGCGATCATTGACTGAGACGGGCCAATGCCACATCGAAGTCATTCGGCGCATACCCCAACGATCCGCGAGAACCAGTCCCAAACGCAAACTCCAGATGGTCAACACGGGAAAGACCATCCCGAACTCCGACGCGGAAGAGATCGGTCTGCCAGCCCGGCAGTATCTGAGCAAACAGGGCAGTCGATTTGTCGTCTTGGTCGACGACCTGGAACACAAGCGTCAAGTCGATCACTCTGATCATTTTCAGAGATACCGAACCGCGCTCAACACAATGTTAGTCCCATTTCGCGGTGATCTTTCACTCCGAGCCTCCGTGCATTTCCTCGTCAACATGGTCGAAGCCTACTACTTCGCTGATCCCCAAGCGGTCCATGCAGTCATGGGAGGCGAACTGTCAGACTACTCCGGTGATGTGGAGGAAATCCCGCATCCCAAGAACGATCTGAAGCGGCGGTTTCCCGGATTCGATGAAGTCAAAGACGGCGAGCAAATCGCCAAGCAATTGGACCTCCCCTTGGTCTTGTCCAACCCGCAGACTTGCGCATCCCTAAGAACGCTCATCAAGTGGTGCGTGATCTCCATGCAGCTACCACTCACCGAGCGATTTCAACTGCTGCATGGTGCAACTCATCCCGTCACCAACGGGCAGATTGCTCCGTGGAATGTGGACGACTAAAACCACTGTCCGGTTCCCCCCCGACTCCGTGGTGAATCTCTGCCGACTGTTCTGATGCAGACACGCCCTAACCCTGACGGTCTCTGGTGCTTTGCACTCTTCCCCAAGTCTCCTCAGAATGAGGAAGAGTGTGGTCCACTGTCCCGGGAGTCTGATATGAGCGTGAACCTGCCTCGTCGCCAATTCCTTCAGACAGGGGCCGCTGCGCTGGCGGGGCTGGCTGTGCCGTCCTGGATTCCCGCTGCGGACCCGATCATGCGGAACGGAAAGCCGCACCTCAAACTCTCGCTGGCGGCCTACTCCTTCAGCCGCCATCTGTCGCAGAACTGGCCCTCGCCGCGCCAGGGGGGCACGATGACGCTGCTCGACTTCATCGACTTCTGTGCCGAGCAGAACCTCGACGGCACCGAACTCACCAGCTACTACTTCCCGGCAGAGGTTACGCCCGACTACATCCGCCAGGTCAAGGAGAAGACGTTCCGTCTGGGTCTGGACATCTCTGGCACCGCCATTGGGAACGACTTCTGCAAGCCGGCCGGGGAGGCCCTGGATGCCGAGAAGGCCATGACTCGGAAGTGGATCGACACCGCTGCGGACCTCGGGGCCCCGGTGATCCGCATCTTCGCGGGGACCGTGCCGAAGGGAGACACCGAGGCCGCCGCCCTCGACCGCTGCGTGGCGGCCATTGACGAGGCGGTGGCCTACGCCGCGACCAAGAGCATCGTCCTGGCCCTCGAAAACCACGGCGGCATCACCTCCACCCCCGAGCAACTGCTGGCGATCGTGAAGCGAGTCGCCCCCTCGCCGAGCTTTGGCGTGAACTTCGACAGCGGGAACTTCCGCACCGCGGACCCGTATGCCTCGCTGGAGATGATCGCCCCGTATGCGATGAATGCGCAGGTCAAGGCGACCGTCTCTCCCAACGGAGGGAAGAAGGAGACCGCCGACCTGGCCCGCATCATCGGGATGCTCAAGCAGACGAATTACCGAGGTTACGTCGTGCTCGAATACGAGGAAGAGGAAGAACCCCGCACGGCGATTCCGCCGCTGTTGAAACGGTTGCGAGAACTGATGGCCGGGTAGCGAGGTCCATCGCCGCCTTGGCCAGCGAGCGGGCGCATGTCAGACTGGTCCGGGAGTCGTTTTGACATTCGCCCCTCACCCCCGGCCTCAGGGGGAGAGGGAAGCAGGCAGGGTCACGACCGGGAAGGAAACCGATCTCCACGACACCCAACTCCCGAACTCCCGAACTCCCGAACTCCCGACGTGTGTGCGTCAGAAAAGTAGGCAGAGATTCTCCACGAAGGCACGGAGGCACGGAGGCACGGAGTAATGCAGCTCTCGGATGACTTTCCTCACTTGGCCGGTGGACGAGGATGATTTGACAGGATGAACAGGATCGACAGGATGCCGACACGCTGTCCCAGAAGCGGAATTGATCCTGTGGATCCCGTCCATCCTGTCAAATCTTCCGATCCTGGCGGCAGACAGCGATCTCGAACGTCTGGAGTTCTCCGTGTCTCCGTGTCTCCGTGTCTCCGTGTCTCCGTGTCTCCGTGTCTCCGTGGTGAATTTCTGACCGCTGCCTACTTTTGGGATGCACACACGAGAGCTTGGGAGTGAGAGACGCACTTTGCGCCGCCTCTGTACCCCGAAGGGTGCAGAGGCCGCCTCAACGAGGAATGGCCCTTCTGGCTGACTGCTGACTGCTGACTGCTGACTGCTGAAGGCTGAAGGCTGAAAGCTGAGGGCTTCTTCGGTTGGGCTGTGGCGAGATGACAATCGCCCAGTGCGTCGCACACTCAGGGCTTGGTGCTTCGTCAACGCTTGATGGGAGTTGGAGTCCCGCCTTGAGGCTGCTCCGGA
>JAYWFM010000352.1:0-3719 GCA_043778825.1 Planctomycetota bacterium
GCGGGGTGTCCCGAGGTCCGGACGGTGTCTGGCGGGAGGAATCTCAGTCGCGGAGCGACGTGAGCTACGGGCCACGGGCACGTCGGAAACGTGCCCCACGATGATTGCGATCGTGTTCACAGCACTGGGGCGAGGCTCCTGCCGAGCCGCTCGCACGAGAGAACGTCTACCCTGGCTCGCGGCTCGGCAGGAGCCTCGCCCTCCCGCCGAATCGCTCGCGAGTTCGCCCAAACCTCTCACCGACACACCGGACGCACCCGCGGCACGTTTCCGACGCACACGTCCCCCGCGTGGCTTGGACAAGGTGCCCCCCGGTGAGGAAGATACCTCCCCACTGATTCGAGTCCGTCCCCCGGTTGCCCCATGAGCCTCTCCATCCCCACCATCGATTGCCGCGCTGCCGACGCGACGAGCCTGTTTGCCGCCCTGCGCGAGAAGCTCAGTCCACGCGGGGATGTCGTTTCCGAGGCCGGACGCGCACGTACGAAGGCCCTCTTCGGCGAGCCGCTCACGCCATCGCAAGTGGTCGAACGCATCTGCCAGCGGGTCCGCCGCGAGGGCCTCGACGCGGTGCTGGAGTACACGCGACTCCTCGATCGGAAGGACATCACGCGCGATACCCTCCGCGTGACGACTGATGAATTCCAATCCGCTCACGCAGCTGCCGATCCGAAATACCTCGATGCCATCCGCCGCATCCGGGACAACATCGTCGAGTACCAGCGGGCCGTCCTGACCAGCGATGTCCGCATCCTGCGTCAATCGGACGAAGCCCGCATCGAGCTGCGGCAGCGAGTCAGGCCGCTACGGCGGGTCGGCGTGTGTATCCCCGGCGGGGCGGCGGCGTATCCCTCGACGCTGCTGATGACGGTGGTGCCCGCTCAGACCGCGGGGGTGAAGGAGATTGCAGTCGTGGTGCCGCCCACGCCGTTCGGGGGGTATAACGTCGATCTCTTGGCGGCGTGTCATGAACTCGGAGTGACGGAAGTGTACCGCGTCGGGGGAGCGCAGGCCGTCGCGGCACTGGCGTACGGCGTCGAGGGGATCCCGCGTGTCGACAAGATCGTCGGCCCCGGCAACATCTTCGTGGCGCTGGCCAAGAAGTACGTCTTCGGCGAGGTCGACATCGACAGCATCGCTGGACCGAGCGAAGTGATCGTCCTCGCCGATGAGACCGCGAACCCCGCCTTCGTCGCTGCCGACCTGATCTCGCAAGCCGAACACAGCCCCGGCTCCGGCGTGCTGATTACCTGGCACGAGCCGCTCATCGCTCAGGTGCAAGCCGAACTCGAACGGCAGTTGGCGAAGTTGGCGCGCGGCGATCTGGCCCGCGAATCGCTTGAACAATACGGAGCGTTCATCCTCGCGCGGGATGATGAGGAGGCCGCCCGGCTCACCGATGAGCTGGCCACCGAACACCTCCATATCTCGACCGCCGACCCGGAGAAGCTGCTGGACAAGGTGCAAAACGCCGGGGCGATCTTCCTCGGCCACTACACGCCGGTGGCCCTGGGCGATTACGTCGCCGGGCCGTCGCATGTGCTGCCGACCGGAGGGACGGCGCGGTTCGCCAATGGCCTCAGCGCGGTGGATTTCCTCAAGCGGTCGTCGGTGATTTCGTACAACAAAGCGGGACTGGCTTTGGATGCGGATCTGGTGCGGCTCATGGCCGATAAAGAGGGTCTGACGGCTCACCGGGCGAGTGTGGACGTGCGGCTCAAGGATTGATCGGAAGTGGACAACTGTCGTTCATGGTCTAACACCCCCCACAGTCCTGACGAGATTCCACAATGTCCGAGGTCGAGTGGTTTCGTCGTTCCACCTGGACCGAACAGGATCGCGAGGAATTCAATACTCGGCTGAATCGAAGTCGAAGGAGCAGTCGAGCGCAGTACCTTCGA
Source organism: Planctomycetota bacterium (assembly GCA_043778825.1). Taxonomy (GTDB): domain Bacteria; phylum Planctomycetota; class Planctomycetia; order Planctomycetales; family Planctomycetaceae; genus TH-plancto1. The sequence goes on from JAYWFM010000352.1 coordinate 1,902, forward strand.
ATTCAGGCGGGCCATCTGGCAACAGCCGGTATTCATGAAGTTGCCATACAATTACTCGATCACATGTTGACTGAGTACCCCGAAGAGATTGGATTGTCCTCGGCTCATCTCGCAAAAGCTGAATCATTGTCCAGCCTTGGGAAGAATGGACCTGCGATCGAAGAATATCGGAATGCGATTCTGTCCGAACGAAACTTCCCGAATGTGCATGCATATCCGTGGCTAAGTTTTGGTTGGTTTGCCGTGGAGAAAAACCTGATCGACCTGTACGGCGAGATCCTTGAACTCTTCGAGGAATTCGGCAACCAGCTGGAAGGCGGATTTCCGTCGAGTCTATATCGGTATTGGTCCGTGCGATCGGTGATCGCCGACTCACGACGTGATCGAACAAACGCTCGTGATTTCGCCCAGCGTGCCATCGGAGCGGCAGCAATGACTCAATCGGGATTAAGATACCATCCCAAGGTCGGCCTCGTCGAATGCCAGCCAAAGTGGATTGTTGAGAAGCTGACCGAACTCGCCCAGGGAGATAGTACGAGTGTTCACAAGCATCCCCGGTGGCGGATTTGGTGACAAAGGAGCGAATGCGTCACTTTGGATGACTGGTACTCTCATAGCTTGTCACTCGAGGGGTTGCGGTGAGGACTCTTCGCCGCGAAAGCGGCGGCAGCATGTAGCCGTGGGCGACAGCCCACGGAAAAGCGATGCGATCGGGCACAGCCGCGAGAGCGGCGACAGAGTCCTTCGCTTTGATTGATCCGCTCTCATTCAGGGCCAAACGCCTCTGCCGCCGCTCTCGCGGCTTGTATTCGTGGACGCTTTTCATCCGTGGGCTGTCACCCACGGCTATATGCTGTCGCCGCTCTCGTAACTCGGGAAAGCGATTCGCCGGACCTTCCTCGCCCACGTTCTGGCGAACGTGGCACCCGGTGCCCACGCCCTACTCCCCCTTCAGTGAATTTTTATTGACTTGTTCATTCGAACTGTTCATCACGATGGCATCCGTGCCATCGTCCATCCAGTGCCGAAGGTGGGACTCGAACCCACACTTCCTTTGGGGAAACTGGATTTTGAATCCAGCGCGTCTGCCATTCCGCCACTTCGGCAACTGAGGTTTTCACCTCACAACCTGCATCTTTTCACGGTTTGCGATATGATTGCGACAACCACGACGACAACCGAATCGCAATCCATGAAGAGGCAAGCCTGCCACGAGTCTCTGCCAAGAAGCCTCAGAAGCCCTACGCCGAGTTTCCGCTGACAGCACACGCCAACAGGCAGTGGTGCAAGAAGATTCGAGGCAAGCTGCATTTCTTCGGCGTCTGGGCTGATCCTGACGCGACATTGGCGAAGTATCTGGATGAACGGGAAGATTTGCAAGCGGGGCGGATTCCCCGGCGGGTGTCGGCGACAACCCTGACCGTCTGTGACACCGTGAACCTGTGGCTCAAGCGGTGCGATGATTTGCGGGCGGCTGGGGAACTGCAAGGTAGCTGCCCCATGTGCTCAGCGTGAAGCGTGCGATGTTTTGGCATCGGGAGGCTGACCGCAGTCGAGCGAATTTGTTAGCCGGTCGGGGGGAGGGGGACTAGCAGTTCGAGCGGGGTGCGGATCGATTCGGGCAGGGTCAGGGCCGGAAGATTCAGGGTCTACACGAGGCGGCGGAAGACGCTTTGGCCAGTCTCTGGCCAGCGCTGGAGTTCGGCCTACACGGGTTTTAATCTGCACTTTAGCCGATCTCGTCGTCGCCCCGTGCTCTTCAGGTGCAGAGGGTGAGCAGGGTTTCGAGGAGGGCTTGGTATTTGTTGGTTTCGGGGG
>JAYWFM010000353.1:0-3718 GCA_043778825.1 Planctomycetota bacterium
CGACAAAAGTCCCTGTAGCGTGGGCTTTAGCCCACGCGGGAGCGTTATCATCAGGGAAGCGTGGGCTAAAGCCCACACTACTTCGACTTCTGTCGGAAACGACAAGCATGGCAAACTTGGCACATGGGGAAGGCACCCCGGTTGGGAGCATGGATTCCCCCTGGGAGAGGGCGAAGTGCTTGGTCGCGTCGATGTGCCGTCAGCCCCAGGAGGCACCGGGGGCCACTGACGAGGGCTTTGACTCGCCCGTGTTGGGCTGCCCGCAGGTGGTGAATCACGGTTCCAGACTCCGGCCACGCCCCCAGACACTGGTGGTCCAAAGCGACCAACAGTGGCACCCAGCGGTTCACGATGCCGGAACTCGGTCTATTCTCAAACCCGTTCCTGCTGGGAGCGATTATCATCTCGGGCCTGTTGCAGCTCAGCGTCGTGACATTGCCATTCGCTCAACCGGTGTTTGAGGTCGCCACGCACCTGACCTGGGAGTGGCTACCGCTGATCGCCTTGTCGCTGGTTCCGGTCTCGGTGATCGAGGTCGTGAAGCTCGCGCGGGCGTGGCGGAAGCCCCTGGATGTTCCGTGTCGCTGAATCAGTCTCGTGCTCAAGTCAGGATCCCCATCATGGCCAGTGAAAATCCCACGGGAGATGCTTATCTCCCTCAGCAGATTGCCCAGCGGGTCGAGAGCATGGGGGTCGCCAAGGCGAACGCGAGCACCCTCACGCTGTTGACGCTGGCGGTCCTGGCCGGGGCGTTCATTTCGTTGGGGGCGCTCTTCTTCACGGTCGTCACCACCGGCAACACCGGGTTGGGATTCGGAGTCACCCGGCTGCTGGGGGGAGTGAGCTTCTCGTTGGGGTTGGTACTCGTGATCGTCGGTGGAGCTGAGTTATTTACCGGAAACAATCTGTTGGCCATGGCCTGGGCCAGTCGTCTGATCACAACGCGCGATGTCCTCCGGAACTGGTCATTGGTCTATCTCGGAAACGTGATCGGGTGCCTGGGGACGGTGGCTCTCGTGATGTGGGCCGATCTCGGCAGCCTCGGGGGCGGGGCGGTCGGTGAAACCGCGATCCAGATCGCCCAGGCCAAGGTCCAGCTGTCGTTTGGTGAAACCTTCGCGCGGGGAATCTTGTGCAATGCTCTCGTCTGTCTGGCGGTCTGGCAGGCGATGGGCGGTCGCAGCGTGTCGGACAAGATCCTCGCGATCCTGTTGCCGGTGAGTGCGTTCGTGACGATCGGGCTGGAGCACTCGATTGCCAACTGGTTCTTCCTGCCCCTCGGACTGGCCTGGGATGATCGAGGGCTGATTTCGCAGACGGGAGTGGCCTGGAACCTGATCGCAGCCACTGCCGGGAACATCGTGGGAGGCACGCTGCTGGTGGCCAGCGTGTACTGGCTGGCGTATCTGCGAGAGACCCCAAAGTCGGGTTCCTGAAGGCGAACTCGGCATCGCCCAGTGAGTCCTACCGACAGGCTGGAAGCCTATCCCACGGGCCATGTTCTCTGACCGCTCGCCTCATGAACCGTTTCCGCACAGCGCCGCACAGCGCATCCGTTGTGGGACGATGTGATGCAGAAGTGTGGTGAGATATGGCAAATCATGTGACCAAGCGATTGTCGGCGATGTCTCCGCAATCGCCGACACTGGGAATCGACAGCGAGCGGGTGGACGTCAGTCCCCCGTGCCCGTGCGACATGTCCGATCGTACGAAGTCAAGTGGGATTCCAGCGTCGAGCAACACGGCGGACTTAGGCAGGCGAGCGAAATTCATCTCCCCGCCACCCCGCTTGCCGGGGTGGTTCCCGCGCTGGTGCGCTACCGTAGCGCACCAACGCGGGAACCACGGGGACAAGCCCCCAGCCGCTCACCCAGCCATTCGACGCCGCTGGGCTTGTACTGCGGGTATCTCGGGAAACTCACGGCGTCACCTCCGTGAGCGGCCCGGCGCTCGCCACCGGTGGTTGGCGGCGGGGGAACGGGAACCGGCGGCTAGCGCCCAATGGCACTTACTTTACTTTTTCCTCTGGGGGATCGCGAGGGGGTTTTCGGGTTTTGAAGTGGGTGGATTTGGGGCGTTTCTTGTAGACCTCGCGCTCATAGTGGCGGTCGGGGCGGTTCGGGAGTTTGTCGCGTTGGGCGTGGTGCAGGGCGAGGCGGTAGCGCTGGCGGCAGTGGGCCGGGTCGCTGGTCATCGACGAAAGCAAGAACGTGCGGAACGTGGTCCAGGTGCGTTTGAAGCTCAGGCTTCGGGGCGGCAGTTTCGCCAGGGCGGCGGCTTGGCGGCGGAACTGGGTCACGAGGTGATAAGCCACCTGCGAGGTCATAATTTCCTTCATGAACATCTCGGGACTGCGGGCGCGGATATGTTCGGTGTCGAGGACGATCTTGAGGTTTCTAATATCGATCTCGACATCGGTGCGGCGATTGTAGAGATTGGCCAGTGTCTGGGCCGAATCGGGCAGGTCGCTGACCAGGTACAGCGTCAGGCCGTCATGGATCTTGACCGCGTGCAGCCGCACCTTCAGGCACGCCTCGGCGGGCAGCTCGGGGTGATCCCGGCGGACGCGCGCACTCGGTCACCAGTCGAGTTCCCACGTGGTCGTGGTCTCGCTTTTCGACACCGGTTTGGCCAGGCGACGCATGGCCTCGAACCGCACCGGAGTCAAGCGCAGCACATGCTTGTGCCCGGCCTGATGCGCCGCATACGCCACCGTAAAGATCCCGAACGCCGAGTCCCCCATGGCCACGCTGTCCGGCGGCATCTGTGCCATTCCGCGATGAACTAAGGCCGTTTCCGAGACCGCGTGCTCGCCATACATCGCGCCGATTTCGGGGATTAAAGCGGCCCCGCTCGCGAGTTCATGTGCGACGACAATTAAAGCCACTGGCCACACGCCCACGCCATATTGATTCGAGGCCGGCGGATAATGCTTCTGCAACTCGGATTCCGGAGCCAGCGTGAACGTGGAACCATCAAACACATACACCCGCCGTTCCCCCAGCGAAGGCGGCGTGACCTCGATCAACGACTGACTCACCCGCTCCGCAAACCGCCGCGAAGCCTCCACCGGCATCCGCGTTCGGGCCTGACTATACGCCCCCGTATTGGTCGATAACGTCCCCTCCGTGACCCGCACATTCTCCGGCAACAAGTCCGGCGGATTCTCAATCAGCTGCTTCACCGCCGCCTCCAGCGACCGATCCGGATTGAGCCGCTGATACACCAGCATCCACAAAACCACACTGGTCGTGTACACCGCATTCGACCGCGACGGATGCTCGCGCTCGACCTCCTCGAAGTCGACCAGCGTCCGCAAAACCGCGAACGCCTTGTCAAATCCCACGTCCGCCACCGGATCGACCGGCACCGACACCGGCTTCGATGTCTTTTTCGCCACACTTCGCTGAACATCCATGCCACAATGACTCCCGTTTGAGGACATCATTGCCCGGGCGCAAATCCCGTGCCAAGTTTTCCGGGGACGGTACGGATTCTAAAGTCAGTGCCATTGGGCTAGCGCCCTGCCGCTCACTAACTTGCCGTCGATCAGGCTGGCTTCCTGACAGTCGCCAAACAGTCGAGTGATTTCCTCGATGTGCTCCGGGCTGAGTTCCTTGCGCTTGCTGCCCAGACTCTTGCGCATCTTCTGCCAGAAGCTGCTGGCGTCGATCAGCTGGAGCTTGCCCTTCCGGTTTTTGGGTTTGCGGTTGCTGAC
>JAYWFM010000354.1:0-3715 GCA_043778825.1 Planctomycetota bacterium
TCGGGACACCCCGCGTGAGTCGGTCTTCTCTCAGACGGAATGCGAGTCGCGGAGCGACATCGCCGACGAGGTCGATTTCGAAGAAATCGACGACCAGAGGCGAGTCCCGACGCCTCAAACCTGTTCACAGTACTGGCCTCGCCCTCCCAATCGGCATTCCTCAGTTCCACGCGGGACGCACTCATTCTGCCGGACGACAGTCTCCAGCCTGCGGATCGTGTTCCATCGCCTTGACACTCGCGGGGGAAGTTTGCTTTACTTCCCCTCCTTTGACGGGGGCGACTCCGCATTGGCCACCGTAGCTCAGTTGGTAGAGCAATGCTTTCGTAACGCTGGATTATAAAATCGAAATAGTGAGTTCCACAGCCTAAAACACTAGGTTTCATCGCTCCTCCCCGATCATCAAATAACGCCTAAAACCACCCGAAATCGGCCTTCCGGGTTGTCGCGACAACCGCTCAAACGCAGGGATCAGCAAACCGGGTCGGTCGCGTTGCTGCCCTTCGTGGTGCAAAGGTCGATCTCGATTCCCGGTGGCTCGCTCACGTTGATCCTGCGAACCGTGGGCAGCACTTCCTGCCCCTCTCTCATCGACTCACGGAAACCTCGATAGGGAGCCGGGGGCGTCATGGAGTAGGCTCCGCGTGTTCTGAGGGTTCAGGCCGGGGAGGGATGATCGATCATGGATGATGTCGCACACAGCGCGGTGTTGAACCGCCGAGACTTTCAGGGGTTGGCTGTGGGCTGGCTGGCCGCTGCGTTATCGGGTTGTGGAACCCTGATGTATCCGGAGCGTCGAGGGCAGTCTCGGACGGGCAGCATTGATTGGACTGTGGCCGGGATGGATGCCATTGGGCTGGTTTTCTTCCTCATCCCCGGCGTGATCGCGTTCGCGATCGACTACCACAACGGATCGCTGTTCCTTCCCGAGGAGAGCGCTTCGATCCACGGAAAGCGGACTCTCCGGACGGTGAAGCTCACCCGCCCTCACCCTTCACGGGAGGAGATTGCAACTGCCTTTCAGGACGCCACGGGGGAGACGGTGGCCCTCCATGAGGGATCGTTCGTCACGCGACGGATGGAAACACTCGCTGAGTTCTGGTCGACCGAACAATCTCTCCTCGCCGAATACGGTCGTGGCGAGTTGTTGCTGCGTTGCCAGTCGCCGGAGTGATCTTCGCTCCGACAAACGACGGGTCAAGGATCAGGTGAAGCCCGGAGACGGATCGCATCTGGCCCCGAGTACCTCATGCCTTGGGATCGTCATCAGAACACTGGAGACGTTCACCACGGCCTTCGGATCGTTTGGGTCAGGGAACCCGTCGCCGTGGTCCTCGAATTGACACCCGCCCTATGGATCGCAGCCCCTCCCCGAGTTCTCCCCGAATGTTCGTCGAATGTTCGTCGAGTGTTCGGGGAGTGTTCGGGGAGTGTTCGGGGAGGACTCCCCGAATGTTTGCTACTCGGTTTGCTACTCGGTTTGCTTGAGCGTTTGCTTGTCATCGTGGAAGGCGTCCGCTTTTTGTCCGCAACGCTGCGGACATTTTGCGGACAGAATCCGGACAGAATCCGGACACGAATTCTTCGTGGTGCGAATCTCGGGGAGGAATCACGAGTTCAGCCCGGTTTCTGGTCAGAGTGGCGAAATCCGGCCTCTTGGCTTCGCGTTTGCGGGCTGCGAAAGGGCGGGTCCGGGGGATATGACCTTGGAAAAATGGGGGTTTCCAGCCATTCGGGGTCAGGGGTCAATTCCACTGCGCAGCCCGGCGAACATCGGCAGGCAGTTTCATGACCACCACGGCCCGGCACCAGATGGCCGAAACGTCCTTCCAACACGCATCCTCTCCTGCTGCGAGACTACACCACTCCGCTAGATCGTGCTGGCTCCGGTCTTCCAGACACACGGCCATGATCGTCAGCAGCATCCGCACCCGTGCGGGCATTGGATCGGGTGTCATCGGTCGATCTCCTCGCTGCGTTGATTCGAATCAACCGCGTCCCGTGCCCGAGCGATCCGGCCCATAATCTCCGCCCGCATGGTTTCGAGGTCTTTGGGGGCGACTGGCTCGGGAGAGTGTTCTGCGATACCCGCAACCCGCCCCGGCTCATGGCATGATGTTTCGGCGTGACTGTTCACTTGGATGGCCACTCCCGGCCCGCTGTCACACTTGCCGATGAAGCCCAACAGAATCTTCGCGGCCCCCAAATCTCCGCCGATGGCTTGAGCAATCAGCGTCTTGGTGATCGCTTCCACGTCATCGCGGGAGATGCTCGCCAGCACCGCAGCCCGCAGTTTCTGGCCCCGCGATGTCCGACCAGCAGCCGCTTTGTTGCCCGGCCTGAATCGACCGGAGACAATCGTTGGGTTCGGGGTTTTCGCGTCACTCATGGGCCTGCCCTTCATCAAGAAAACCCGCCGACCCACCAGTGGCGACGTGCCACTGAGGGGGCAACGGGAACACAGCGTCACGTCCGAACCACCATCGCCTCTACTTCCTCGCTGACTCGCTCCAATGGAGTCCGCATGATGTCCGCCGCGCTCGCCCCATACTCCACTTCCAGTCGACGAATGGCGTCGGCCATCATCTGCCCAGTCCGCCTGAGAATCGGAGCAAGCTCCTCCAGGTCAACCAACTGGCCTTGCACTTCGGCCAACTGCTCCTCGGTCAACAGTGCCTTGGCTCGCAGCCATCTGTCTTTCCAATCTTCGCCGCCGGGTTCACCGATGATGTCGGCCAATGCCTCATTCTCGTTGCGGGGGCGATGCTTGCTCTGCTCGGCTGCGATTCTCCAGCGTGCAATCTCCGACAAGTCCCATGCGCCCGGTTCCCCCGGCATGGGATCGGTTCGCAATCGCCAAGTCCGGCAGGTCTGTTCTGCAACGCCAAAGAACCGAGCCACGTCGCCCAGCGTCTCGACGATGTGAGTGTTGATGAAGCCCTCCCGAGCCAGCAGAACGGCTTCAATCGCCTGTAGCTGTGCGGGAGTCGTGGCCAGTGATGCGAGCCTATGCAGAGCGGTGTCGAATCCCTGCTCCACTTGGTTGATGTTGTTGACCATGTGTTTTTGTTCCTTGTCGACAGAAAATCCGCGATGCGAGGCACCGACCGCCCCTCCCCCCTCGCTGGAAGGAACCGACCTAGGGGGGGCATGGGGTCGGTACTTGGCTATGAAAAGCAACACGGGACGCGGACATTCCGGATCGTCGCGGGTCGATCCTGGCACAGCTCACAAAAGTGGATTGGCTTCGCGCGTCTCATCGTCCCATCCCCTCTCTCACCAGATGTACAGGATGGCCCGTCCCGCCACTCGGCAGGCTGGACGGCCTCTGACTCTCACCCAGGCCCGCCACGAGGACACCAGTCGCCGCTGAAGCCCCGATGACCAGTGCCACCAGCAACACCCCCACGAGGAGTGATCGCTCTCCCGGTCGGTTGCCTCTCGGCACCGTGGTCGGTTGGGAGGTTTCGCAGTTCGGGTTTCGCATCGGTCGGGTTTCCTTCAATTGAGGCTGGGGCATCCCCCACAAAGGTGTGTGAGGCGTGTGAAGGTGTGTGGCCACACATCTCAACACAGCTTCGGAATCAGGAAGAAGGTGAGGTGTGTCGCTCTCCCTTCCTAGGAGTTTGTCCAAGATTGATCTGTCCACCGAGGCGGGAATTCGGGATTCTTGGGGCTGCTGGCCGAGAGAGGCATGGATCGAGTTTCAGTGAGG